>NZ_JALQDP010000036.1:0-18350 GCF_023631165.1 Caballeronia sp. AZ1_KS37
CGCGATTTTCGCGAGCGAGCCGCCGAATTTGCCTACCGCCGTACGCGCGGCCGATACGATCACTACGTCAGTCATTTTCTATCCTCGTGAAACTGCGAAAGCGTCAACGGACTTCCGTTTGCGAAGCGATGCACGCCATACGGAAACGCATCCATTACGAATGGATTCGGTGAGTTCGATTCGAACCCGGGCGATTGATGCGCAGCGTCGATTGCGGAGCGATGTCCGACCGTCCGATGCTTGAGCGAGCGACTTTCAAAGGGCGTCGCGCCGACTGCGGGATGACCTCGCCTGAAGGACGCGGTCTCTTCCGCATAGAAAATCCCGAACGGGATGCGGCAAACGTGCAGCCAATTGCGTGGTCCATTTATATGGGCCTTTAATGAAATCTCTCAGGTTCAGCACCGCCCTTCTCTTTCGCCTTGCCGCGCAAATCGCGCAGACGCAATTCCACCGCGCGAATTTCGCGCAGTCGTGCAGCAAGGTTTATCGGAAGTTATTCGGTCGTGCGTGCTTGTGCGACGCACCAAATTAGTAACAATTCTAAACGCAAAACATGCGTAAAAAATTTCATATTAGTAGGTAAAAACCCTAGATCGCGGAAAAACCGCTTATCTTTCATGTAAGAAATTCGCGAATTACTCGAACGCACGTTCAATAATCATCCTATATTACGGTGAAAATTGCGCGGTTGTATGATCACTTTGCGCGAATTCAGGTAATTAGGTAATACCTAAGCCCGGCATTTGAAGCATGCGCTACATTGAAAAGGTTTGCGCCGTCTTTAACGTTATATTCGAATTAACTACTGGGTATAACCATTCGATCTTTAATCGACGTGGTTATTCGGACACATATGACGCCATGATGAAAGTGCGAGCCATTAATCGATTGCCAATTGCTGCGGCATTTTGACATCCGTCAACAAAAAGTAATTGTGCCGGGCGGCAGCAAAAGCCGCCCGACGTTCGGCCAAACCTTCACAGCGCCAGAACGAGCCTTTTGCCCTTCGCGCGCGAACAGCACGTCATCATGCGATTGTTCGACTGGCGTTCGCCCCGGGTCAGCACCACGTCGCGGTGATCGATCTCGCCTTCCAGCACGCGCACCTCGCACGATCCGCACAGCCCTTCTTCGCAGTCGCTCTGAACATCGACGTTCGCGCGTCTGAGCGTCGTGAGCAGTGTCTGATCGGCCGGGACGGTCAGGACGAGGCCGGAATCCTTCAGTTCGACTTCGAACGCGCGTTCCTTTTCGGGATCGAGCGTGCCGATCTTCGATTCGAAATGCTCGATTCGAAGCGCGTCTTCGGGCCACGACGCGCTCGCGTCGGCGAGCGCGTCGAGCATACGCGCCGGGCCGCACGCATAGACGCGCGTGCCCTCCTCCACGGCGAGCGCGGCGAAGTCGTTGCGCACACCCTCTTCCGAGACGTACGCGCGCAGACGCTCGCCGTGCAGCGCGCGCATTTCATCGAGAAGGGCCATGGACGCGCGCGAGCGTCCGCTGTAGTGCACTTCGTAGTCGATGCCGAGCGAACGCGCGCGACGCGCCATCGCGCTGATCGGCGTAATGCCGATGCCGCCCGCGATCAGCACGAGCTTCTTCGCGGTCTCGTCGAGACGAAAGTGATTGCGCGGGCCGCGAATGCGCCAGTGCGCGCCCGGCTTCACGTTCTCGTGCACCCACGCCGAACCGCCACGGCTCTCGCTCTCGCGCAGCACGGCGATTTCGAACGCGCGGGCGTCGGCGGGATCGCCGCACAGCGAATACTGGCGCGAGATGCCGGTCTCGCCGCACACGACATCGATATGCGAGCCCGCCGTCCAGCGCGGCAGATCGCGTCCGTTCGCCGACACGAGCCGCACGCGCACGATGCGATCCGCGCATGTCTCGACCGAATCGACGATCACCGCGCGGCTCACCGCATGCGACGACGGCTCGCCGATCCGCACGACCGCGCGCGGCTCGCGCACCGATGAATCGGCGCGCTCGGGATTCATCGCCGGATCCCATTCCACATATAGATGCTCCGGCCCGCGAAACGACGTGTTCGGCACATACGTGAAGCGTTGTTCGGCGAGGCGCATGTGCGGCAGACGGCGCGTGAGCTCGTCCAGAAAAACCTGCATCTCCATGCGCGCGAGATTCTTGCCCATGCACTGATGCGCGCCATAGCCGAACGTCAGCTGATCGCTGGCGTTTTCGCGGCGGATGTCGAAAAGATCGGCATCGGCGAACTGATGTTGATCGTGATTCGCCGACGACGTCACGATCAACAGCTTCGATCCCGCCGCGATCTCGATGCCGCCGATCGTCACGTCCTTCGTCGCGAGCCGTCGCCATGCAGCGACCGAGCCGTTATGCCGCAAGCACTCTTCGACTGCGTTGGGAATCAGGCTCGGGTCGTCGCAGATGTCGCGCCAGGCGTCGGGGTGTTGCAGCAGCAGTTTCATCGCGTTCGCGGTCGCGTTGGCCGTCGTCTCGTGCGCGGCGACGATGCCCGCCATCATCATCGAATGCAGATAAGAGTCGGTGACGACTTCGGGCAGCTCCTTCTGCTTGCGGATGCCGTATTGCATCCAGCCGGGGCCGGACGGATCTTCGCGCATCTTGTCGAGCACCTTGCCCGCGTATTGCCAGAACTTGCCGACCGCGTGCGCGACTTCGACCTGTTCCTCGGGCTTCGGCCGTCCCCATGTGTTGACCGTGTGCGCAATCGAATAGCGGCGCAGCGTGTCCATGTCTTCTTCGGGCACGCCAAGAAAATGCAGCGCGACGGTGAGCGGCACTTCCCACAACATCTGATCGACGAGATCGGCGCGGCCATCGTCGATGAAGCGATCGACGTACTCGCGCGCGAGCGCACGCACCATCGGCTCGTGATGCGCGAGCGCTTCGGGCGTGAACGGATCCATCAGCGCGCGGCGGCGCGGCATGTGCGCGGGCTCGTCCTCGTTGACGAGCGTGCGGTTCAGCGCGAATCCGTAGGACGCGAGCACCGCGTTCGCTTCCGGGCCGGTCGGCGTGATTTTCTCGAGCGCGATCGACGGACTGAACGTGATGTTGTCGCGGAAAATCGCCTTGATGTCGTCGTAGCGCGTGACGACCCAATAGCCGAGCTTCGGGCTGTAGAACACCGGTTCCTGTTCGCGCGCCCATCGCACGTATTCGGGCGGGTCTTGCTGATAGCCGTCGCCGAACGGATCGAACTCGGCCGCGCCCGCGCTGATCGGGCAGCCGTTCGGTGCTTTGACGTGGAATGGGCAATGCGGCGCAGCGGTCATGCTCGTCTCCTGTTTTTTTCGCGTGACCACAGTATGCAACGCGTCACCACTTCCAGCGCACGCCCAATCCTCCGCCGATGGAATCGCGATGCGAACCGCCGATGTTCGTCGAATACACGAGGTTCGCGAAGAGACTGCCGCGCGCGCTCACTTTCGCGACGATGCCCGCGCCGAATTGCGCGGTCGTCGCGGAGACGTTCGTCGGAATGACGGTCGTGCCCGCGAACGTCGTGGTGTCCGTCGCGCCGAAGTAGCGCCACAGGTTCGCGGTCACATACGGCTCGAAGGTCGTGCGGGCCGCATCGAAATGACCGTAGAGGCGCACGCTGAGCCGGCCGACGAAGCCGCTCGCTTGGTCGAAGGACACGGACGAAATGCCGTCGTCGATGTCGTGGAGATTCGCGTGTTGCCAGATGAGTTGCGCTTGCGGTTCGATCGCGAGGCGGGCCGATAGCGGAATCGGCAGACCCGCTTCGACCGATGCGGCGAACGCGCTGCCGTGCGTCGTCGCGCCGACGCCGCGGTTCGATTGCGGATCGGCGGTGAGCGAACTGCCGAGCAGCACGGCGTCGGTGTACCAGCCGCCCGGGCCGATGTGCGTCCAGTACAGCCCCGCGCTGTACGCGTTGATCGACAGGTGGCCGACGCTCGAGTTCGGAAAGCCGAGTGCAAAACCGTCGACGTCGCCGCTCGCGCGCGCGAAGCCGAGGAAGAAGCCGTAGTGATTTCGATGACCGGCCGGCGTCGCATCGGCATGGATATCGTGGCCGACCTGCAGGCCGCCGATGCCGCCGCTGAATTCGGGATCGGCCGCGCCGCTGTTGTGCTGGGTCGCGTGGCCGCCCCAAACGCGCGACCACGCGGCGGGCAGCGCGCCGGTTTCCGTCAGCAGCGACTGCTCGCCCTGACGTTCGTGGAATGTGCCGATCTGCTGGATCGCGAGTTCGCGGACGATCGGCGACAGCTCTGCGTAGACGGGCACTTCCATCCGATAGAGCGGGATCGGCGCCGCGCCGGGCGGCGGTGGCGGCGGCAGCGGTGGTGTGCCCGCGGCGGCGGTTGGTATGGGTTCGGGCGTTGGGGCTGGCGTTGGCGTCGGTGTTGGACTTGGCGTGGGCGTGGGCGTCGGAGCCGGCGTCAGTGTTGGTGGGGACGGCGGCGTCGGCGTTGGCGTTGGCGTTGGCGTTGGCGTTGGCGTTGGCGTTGGCGTCGGCGTTGGCGTTGGCGTTGGCGTTGGCGTTGGCGTTGGCGTTGGCGTTGGCGTTGGCGTTGGTGTTGGTGTTGGCGTCGGCGTTGGTGTTGGCGTCGGCGTCGGCGTTGGCGTCGGCGTTGGCGTTGGCGTTGGTGTTGGTGTTGGCGTCGGCGTTGGAACCGGTGCAGGCACCGGCGTCGGCGTCGGCGTTGGTGTCGGCGTTGGCGTTGGAACCGGTGCAGGCGTCGGCGTCGGCGTCGGCACAGGCACAGGCGCAGGCACAGGCGCAGGCACAGCAGGCGCGGGCGGCACGCTCGAACGCAGATACCAGTTGTCCGCCGTTCCGTCACTCACACCGCCCTTGAACAGGAAATACCTGTAAGCGCCCACCTCCAGCGGATGTGCGAGCGAAAACGCCCCCGCCGACGTCGTCGCCCCGTTCGTCGCCTGCACGACCAGAATGCCGTCGTTCACCGTCAGCCCGCCGATGCCGCCGACATTCGTCACGCCGATCGACGTCGTTCCCGCACCCGCGCCTTGTGCGATCACGAGCCGGTCGCTCGGCGCGCCGTCCGCGCCGAGCACGCTCTGCACGAGAAGCCGTCCGTGGTTGCCGGTGTAGTTGCCGTTCACCACGAACGCATCGCTCGTGCTCGAACCGCCGTTCGTCAGATCGATCGTGCCCGCGTTGTTCAGCGCGACAAGTCGCCCCGCGATCGCCGGCTGTATCGACGTGCGTCCGATGCCGCCCGCGAAAATCGTGCTCGTCGCGTCGAGATTGAGCGCGCCGGTTCCGGTCGCGGCATCGCCGAGCGTCAGACCTTTCGCGTCGAATGTGAGTTGCGTATTGTTCGACGCGCTCACCGTCTCCCAATTCGAAAAGCGCGCGAGGCCGCTTGCCTGCACGTTGTCGAACGTGAGCGAATCGGTGCCCGCACCGCCATCGAAGCTCGTGGTCGCGGCGAGCGTCGCGTCGTTCAGATTGCGGATCACCGCCGAATCGTTGCCCGCGCCGAGCGACACCGGCCCGGCGATCGTGCCGCCGCTCCAGGTCAGCGTATCGACGCCGAAAGTCGTCGTCACTCCTTGCCCGATCGAGCCGCCCGCGATCGCCAGCGAGTTCGTGCCGCTGCCGAGATCGACGCGTCCGCCGATCGTCCCGCCCGACAGCGTGAACGTGTCGTCGTTCTGCGCGGCGGTCACGTTGCCGTCGACCTGTCCGCCCGACATGTCGAACACGTTGTTTCCGACATTCAAATCCACCGTTGCGAGGCGCCCGCCAGTGATCTTCACGACGTCGCCGTTCGCGAGCGTGCCAAGCACGCGCCCGCCCGATATCGAGAACGTGTCGCGCCCGTCGCCCTGATCGATGGAATCGATCTGTCCGCCTGTCATCGTGGCGGTGTCGGCGCCGTCGCCCTGGCGAATCTGTCCGGTGACGACGCCGCCGTTCATGTCGAAAGTATCGTTACCGGTATCGGTGCGTACGGCGACGCCCGCGCCTCCCGCAATGGTCCCGCTATTGATGATCGACACGTTGATCTTGCCGGTCGCGGCAATCGCCTCCGCGCTCGTGCCGCGAATCGCGCCGCTGTTGCCGATCGTTTCTGCGCCATTGGCAATCGTCACGCCGGTCGCGCCCTGAATCGTGCCGGCGTTGTCGATCGCGCCACCCCGATTCGCGACGATGCCGCCCGCCTGCTGGCTGACGATGCTCGCGCCCGCCGCATTCGTGACGGACGCCGCATTCGCGAGCGACACGCCCGCCCCGCCCGCGCCACGCGCGACGATCGATCCTGTGTTGGTGATCGCGCCGGGCGTCGCATCCTGCGAAACGATGCCGGACGCGTTGTTGCCCGACACGTCGATGGTGCCGTTGTTGGTCACGACGTTCTGGCCCGGTGTACCGGCCACGAACATGCCGTTTGCGCTCGCGCCGGTCGTCGTGATGGCGCCATTGTTCACGAACGTGTCGCCGCTGGTTCGCGCCGCCATGCCATGAGAACCCGCCCCGCTCGTCGCGAT
This sequence comes from Caballeronia sp. AZ1_KS37, assembly GCF_023631165.1. NCBI lineage: Bacteria > Pseudomonadati > Pseudomonadota > Betaproteobacteria > Burkholderiales > Burkholderiaceae > Caballeronia > Caballeronia sp. AZ1_KS37. The sequence continues at coordinate 6,505 of NZ_JALQDP010000036.1, forward strand.
CGCGCCATCGTTGACCAACGTGCCGCCGCCCGGACTGGCGAAGTCGTTCATCGCCGAAGCGCTTGCACCGCTCGTCGTGAGCGTGCCGCCTGCCTCGTTGCGCATCGTGACGGCGGCGGCGTTGTTGAACATCGCTTCCGAATTCGTGCCGACCGTGAAGATCGCGCCGCGATTGACGAGCGTGTTGCGCCCGGTCGTCGCGCTTTGCGACGTCATGGCGTCGGAACCGTCACCTGTGATTTGCAACGTGCCCTCGTTGGTCGCCGTGCTGGTGTTGCGCACGAATAGCCCGTTGCCGGCAATGTCGAGTTCGACGCCCGTCAACACATTGATCGTCACGTTGACGCTGCCCGGCACCGCGATGACCGATACGTTCGAAGGATTGGGCGAGCGTGTATCGCAAGTCGCGGTCTGATTGGACTGCGGCGCAGTCCTGTCGCACCCGGCGACAGCGGGCGCCATGCGAACGAGACAGGACACGCCGAACGCAAGCGATAACGCATGAGCGAGCGGCGTCGATCGCATCGGAAGCAAAAGGCGGCGCATGGGTTCTCCGGCTCCGCTGACGATTTCATTTTTATCAGCAGTGCTTCGCATCGTTGCGACGATGATCGGCCCGCTGATTGCTGCTTCTCGTCAACGTTTTTGCTCAGAGTAGTCCACGCATTGCGCGTCAGCAATGTCCGCTTGATCGCTTGCCGCTTCAGATGGGCTTGCCCTCGCTCGATGCCCAATTGGGCATCAACGCGTTGCTCGGCAATGTTTCGTCGATCAGCTTTTCGGCCGTTCGCCGGCCCGCGACCGGCAGCCCTTCGGGGTTCAGCACACCGATCTGCACCAGCACCGAAGCCTGATCCCAGTAGATATGCTCGTTGTAGAGCTTGTCGCCGCGAAAGCGGATAACGGCTAGCATCGGAACCTCGAAGTATTTTCCCGTCGGCGCGAGGCCGGGCAGCAGCCAGTCGATTTCGCAACTATGCGTCGCACAGAACACGAATTCGTCGACGACGCGATCCGCGCCGATCGTGCGCGATACCGGAATCAGCTTCGTATCGGCGGGATTCGAGTGGACGAAGTGATATCGATAGAAACGCTTCAACTGATCGTGCCCAACGCCGCCTGTCATCGTCGGGACGTGGTTCACGTATGGCTCGGCGACCATCGTCGGCATGACGGCGTCGACGTCGCGCGTGGCGAATTCGAAATAGCAGTGCTGCTCCCACAAGTGATTCAGATCGAAGTGCGGACCGAGCACCTTGCGCAACATCGAAAGCGTGCGTGAGTACGCCATCAGCGCGGCGGGTTTGTCGTAGTGCGCGGAATCCGAAACGATGAAGCCCGCCGACGCGCCCGGATAAACATAGCGTTCGATGTGCGGTCTGCCCGTGAGCGCCGGCTCGACTTCGCGCGCATCGTGCGCCGCGCGTTCGGCGAAGTGGAAGACCATCGGGCAGCGGATCGTCGGGATATCGGCGAGACAGGCGCTGAAATCGTCCGCGTAGTAGCAGGCGGCGCAATCGACGTCGGCCTGCGCGGCGATGCGCGTCGCGAAGCGGCCGCCGCGCCCGTACCCGATCACGCCCACTTTGCCGGCGTGCTGCGGCAACGCGCGCAGGGCATCGACGAGCGCCGCGAAATTGTCCGCGGCGATACCGCCGGGTTGCGGATCGTGCCCGGGAAGTTGCGGCGCGATCACGACATACCCTTCTTCGGCGTACAGATCGGCGGAGCGCATGACGAATTCGTCGAGGCCGGCCGCGTCGTGCAGCAACACGATGCCCGGTCCCGAACCTTTCGCGGGCTGCGTGACGTAAGCCGGAATGATCGTGCCGTCGCGAAGCGTGATGTCGATGAAGCTGCCGCTCATATCTGCGTCTCCTTATATATAGAGGTTGTTCTTGCGCTTACGACGTCAGCGTGTCCGCGAGCAGCTTCACGTTGAGCGCGACGATCACGGCCGCGACGAGCCACGCCAGCGCGCGCGTCCAGCGCGAAATCGCGAAGACGCCCATTTTTCGCCGGTCCGATACGAAGCGCACCAGCGGAATGACGGCGAATGGCAGTTGCATCGACAAAAGGACCTGGCTCAGCACGAGCAACTGGCCGGTGCCCTTTTCGCCGTAGATCGCCGTCACGACGATCACGGGAACGATGGCGATCGCGCGCGTGATGAGACGCCGCGCCCAGTTCGGTATGCGCAGGCGCAGAAAACCTTCCATCACGATCTGGCCGGCGAGCGTCGCGGTCACGGTCGAGTTCAGGCCCGACGCGAGCAATGCCACCGCGAAGAGCGTCGATGCGATGCTCAAGCCGAGGAGCGGCGAAAGCAGGCGGAACGCATCGCCGATTTCCGCGACCTCGTCGTGACCGTTCGCGTGAAACACCGCGGCGGCGACGATCAGGATCGCCGCGTTGATGAAAAGCGCGAGCGTCAGCGCGATGGTGCTGTCAATCGTCGCCCAGCGAATCGCAGCGCGCCGGGCCGTGACGGACTTGCCATACGCGCGCGTCTGCACGATCGACGAATGCAGGTAAAGGTTGTGCGGCATGACCGTCGCGCCGAGGATGCCGATGGCGACATACAGCATTTCGCGATCGGCGACGATGCGCGGCGACGGGATGAAGCCGCGCAGGACTTCGGCGAACGGCGGCGCGGCAGCGGCGATCTGCAACGCGAAGCAGCTCGCGATCACGACCAGAAGCGCGATGACGAAGGCTTCCAGCAGACGGAAGCCTTTGTTGATGAGAAGCAGCAGAAGGAAGGCATCGAGCGCGGTGAGGAGCGCGCCCGCGATCAGCGGGATGCCGAAGAGCAGTTGCAGCGCGATCGCGGTGCCGATCACTTCGGCCAGATCGCACGCGACGATCGCCGCTTCGCAGGCGAGCCACAGGGCGAAGTTCACCGGCTTCGGATAATGATCGCGGCAGGCTTGCGCCAGATCGCGCCCGGTCGCGACGCCCAGTCGGACGGCGAGCGCCTGAAGCAGAATCGCCATCAGGTTCGACAACAGGATGACGGCGAGCAAGGTGTAGCCGAAGCGCGAGCCGCCAGCGATGTCGGTTGCCCAGTTGCCCGGGTCCATATAGCCGACCGAAATCATGTAGCCGGGACCCGCGAACGCGAGGAAGCGCCGAATCCATCGGCCGGTTTCGGGCACATGAACCGACGCGTACACCTCGGGGAGGCTCGGGCGGAACGCGTCGTCCTGCTCGGGCGGTTTCGAAGCGGGGCGTACAGGATCAAGCATCGGCTCGTTTCTCCTGCGGAAACCTGCTGTGGATGTTGTGAAAATATGCGCCGCGGCGAGTGAACATTCAAGCGCATCGGACGGGCGTTGATTACAGATGCCGTAGCCCTGCGCTTCGCGTCTGATAATCGGACTTATCAGATGTAGCGATTTTTCTTGTCAAATTCGAAGTCGGTTGCTAACCTCCGCCCAAATCACTGAAACGTAAGGATAAATGCCAGCCGACACAGGACGCTCCAGAGAGCGCTTGGCAGATAACTCGGGGCAGGCGAATGCGCCGAGCCGTCTCACGCGTCAACACTTCGCGCTTTATCGCGGTTATCTCGACGGCGTTTCCGAAGCACAGTTGCATGCATCGTATGGCGATTCCAGCGCCGATGTACGCTCGACTCGACGGCTGATCGAGGCGCTGCGCGACACGCTTTCCGTTCTCGCACGCCGCGCACGGGACACGGACGCGGCTCACCTGCTGCGGCTTCGTCCCGGCAGCATCCCGCTGTTCGAGCCGCCGCCCGCCGCCGTCGCCCCGCCGCTCGACGCGTTCCGCGAAAAAATCGATCCGGACGGCGTGTACGGCGAATCGGAACTGCTCGCGCTTTACGAGGAGGCTTATCCGCCCGAGAGCTCGCCTGCTCTCGATCGGCGCGCGGCGCGTAACGCCCGATTGCGTCGCCGGCAGGCGGACGCGCTCGCGCGCATGGAGGCGTCGCTCGCACAGGATCCACGTCCGGATCATCCGGTCGATGGCTGGTTCGAGCCGGCCGTCGCCGCGCGATTGACTGCCGCCGGACTTTCGACGCTCGCGGATGTCATCGAACTCATCGAGCGGCGACGGCATCGGTGGTATGCGGCCGTGCCACGGCTCGGTCCAAAAGGCGCGCAACGCGTGGTCGACTGGCTGCAACTCCACGCCGAGGCACTCCGCCACACGCTTTCGCCGGCCGCGCTCGTGCCTCGGCGCCAGTGGCAGCCCGGAGACGTCGTGTCGACGCAAAGCGCGGACGTCGACGCAAGCGACTCGATCGCCATTTCTCCTCTTGAAACGTTGCGGGTTCCGCTGGCGCTCGACGGATCGAAAGGGTCGAATCGGGCGCACGCGCACCCGCGATTCGATACGGACATCCGCGCGATCACCGCTTGGCTAGAGGCCCGGTCAAACAGTACGCACACGCGGCGTGCCTATCGGCGGGAGGCGGAACGCCTGCTGCTGTGGGCGTTGATCGAGAAAGGCAAGCCGATTTCGTCTCTCGATGCAGCCGATTGCGCCGAGTACGTCGGCGTTTTTCTCGCGGATCCGCAGCCGGCGGCGCGCTGGATCGCGAAGGGTCGCCCTGAGCGTTGTTTCGCCGACTGGCGCCCTTTTGCCGGCCCGCTTTCCGATCGCAGCCGCGAAACGGCCCGGTCGATATTGGGCGCCATGTGCGAGTGGCTCATCGGCGAGGGTTATCTGGCGGCCAATCCGTTTGCCGGATTTGCGCGTGTCGCGACGCCGCCGGTATTCGATTCGGCGACGCGGTCGCTCGATCTGACGCAGTGGAAATGCGTGTTGCAATCGGTCGAACGGACCGAATACTCGTTCGTCGAGCATCGCGACAAATTGGCGCTGCTTCTCGCGTACGCCACCGGCCTGCGACGGGCCGAACTCGCATTCGCAACCACCGACGCGCTCAGCGCCGGGCGTCTTTCCGGCGTGGACGGCGTGGTCTGGCGGCTTGCCGTCGATGGCGGCCGCGGCGCGACGCGGACGGTGCTTTTGCCGCCGATCGTCGTTGAAACGCTCATCGAAAACCTGGCGATGCGCGGACTGCCGCGCCCGTTGGATTGCGCCGAAGGCACGCCAATACTCGCGCAGGCGCGCGGCGGACAGTCATTGACGCCCGACGGCATCGGGAAAATTTTCAAGACGATTTTCTCGAACGCGGCCGCATTGATGGAATCGCATGCGCCCGGCGCTGCCAGGCACCTGACTCGCGCGAGTACGCATTGGCTGCGCCACACACATTCGACGCACGCGCTCGGACACGGCGCGGATCTGCGCGAGGTCAGCGCCGGACTCGGCCATTCCGATGTTTCGACCACCGCTCTGTATCTGGAAAACGAAGACGCGGGGCGTTTCCTTGGCATCGAGAAGTTGATTCGCGGCATCTCGTTAACGCGAAAACCTTCGGATCGGTCCTAATTTCGCGTTTACACGAGCGTCGAGCGTTGTAAAAATGTCCGCTGCGGGCGATCAAGCACTTCAGAGTTTACTTGAGGTTTACCGGTTCGCCGTTTATTCTTCGGTTTGCAGCTTGTTTTCCACAAACCGAAGAATTATTTGCTTACCCAGGCCCGCCAGTGACTGCGAATTCCATGCTAAGCGCTCGGCTTCCCGAAGTCGATCAATCCGTTTCGATCGAAACGCTCTTGGGGGTGGCCGCCCAAGCCACTGACATTCTCAATCAGATCCGCGATGCAATGTTGGAGCCGTATCCGCGCAAAAGCGCACCAACATTCACGAGCGCGCAGGTCGCGTCACTCTGCGGCATCGACAAGCAGCGGTTCCAGTACCTGACGACCAAGGGCGAGCTGCCAGCGGGCACGTCCAAGGGCGCGGGCCGCAGCAAGGAATTCACGCTCGAAGAAGCGCTCACATGGATCCGCGCGACGAAAGAACGCCCCCGCCGGCCTGAAGGCAAGCGCGGGCGGATCGTGACCGTCGCGAACTTCAAAGGTGGCGTCGCCAAGACCACAACCGCCGTCTCGGCCGCACAGGCCCTGACGCTGCTCGGCCGCAGAGTGCTGGTCATCGACTGCGATCCGCAGGGCACGACGACACAGCTATGCGGATGGGCGCCCGACGCCGAAATCTCGGACGATCAGACCCTTCTTCCGCTGATCTACGGCGATCAGCAGACGCTGCACTATGCAGTGCAGGAAACGTACTGGCATAACTTGGATCTCATCCCGGCTTCGTCATCGCTCTTCGATGCGGAGTTCGAGATTCCCGCCAAGGTGCTGAACGACAGCACGTTCGAATTCTGGGAAATCGTCCGCAAAGGCCTCATGCCGCTGACGGAAGAGTACGACGCGGTCGTCATCGACACGCCTCCGGCGCTCAGCTATCTCACCATCAACGCGCTGCTCGCGTCGGATGCGATTCTGCTGCCCTGCCCGCCCGAGGCGCTGGATTTCGCAAGCTCGACACAGTTCTGGCATCTCTTTGCGGATATCGCCAAGAAGCTGCCGGGCGTGCTCGAGCAAAAGCGCTTCGACTTCGTGAATGTGATTCTGACTAAAGCCAAGTCGGATGACGTGTCGCGTGTTGTGCGCGGTTGGCTTCAGAAAGCATACGGCGATCGCGTCCTGCCTTTCGAGATTCCGGAGTCGACCGTACCAAAAGGTGCGTCGGCGCAATTGTCGACGGTATATGACTTGTCGAAGCCGGACGGCAGTACGGCCGCTTACAACCGATTCAAAGAGCCGCTCGACCGGCTCGCCGAGCATCTCGACGCGCAGTTCGCCCGCGCGTGGAATCAGACGGAGGATTAAATGGGCATCGGGGACAGACTCCTCGCCAAGACAGCGAACATCGGCAGTAAGCCCACAGAAGGAACGCAAGCGCGTCCAGTCAGCACGGAACCGCGCACGTCTCCCGGTCGGTTGATGGATGCGCAGCATCGCATCAATACGGCGCAGGCGCGCATCAAAGAACTTGAGTCGCAACTCGAGGAACGAGCGGCGCTCGAAGTGCCGCTCGATGCGCTCGTGGAAGTCAGCGGACGGCGTCGCAAACTCACGGCCGAGCAGTTCCAGGAGTTGAAGAGCAATCTCGCGCAACACGCGCTCGCCACGCCTATTCTGGTGCGCGCTTTGCCGGATGCTCGTTACGAGATCGTTGCGGGACATAACCGCGTCGCTGCATACCGGGAACTCGGACGATCGACGATACGCGCCAACGTTGCGTCGATCGAAGAAGGGGAAATCGAGTTCGCGGCGTTCTTCTCGAACCTGCTATCGCCATCGCTTACGGATTTCGAGAAGTATTGGAACTTCAAACGATTGCAGGAATTGAGCGGACTCTCGCGCACGGAAATTTCTGAAAGCGCCGGATTGAGCAAGAGTCACGTCACGCGAATCTTCTCATTCGACGCGCTTCCAGAGGCAGCCAAAGCCGCACTCGCCGAAAAGCCAGAGCGACTCGGCAGCAATGCCGCGCAAAAGCTCGCGGCGCTAACAGAAGCCGGCAAGGCGGAAAAGGTCGTCGAAGCCGTCCGACGGTTGGTCGAAGACGAGAATTTTACGCAGGACAAGGCGGTCGCCCTCGTCGCGGAAAAGCCGCGCGCAGTGACTCCAAGCGCGACAGTGGTCCGAGCGGGGCGCAGGAAAGTCTGCGAAGTGTCCACGCGAAATGGCGTGGTGGGAGTTCGTTTCTTCGAGAAGGACGCGGGCGACGCAGAGCAATGGGGACAGCGCATTGCTGACTTCATCAACAAGACACTAAGTGAATCGGAGCAAGACTGAGGCTCTACTAGAGTTTTCTTTTAAATCAATGACTTAACGAGAACCGGAAAGTCGTTGACACTGAACCTAGTAGAACCTCTTTGCAAATCAGAGACTTAGCGTAGTAGCAAACCTGAGGGTGCTATGTAACGAACAAGTTTCACAAAGACAAAAGCCTTCGGCGCCAACCGAAGGCTTTTGAATATCGGGCTTAACTGCTTATCGCCCGGTCCGCTTCCCGACGCCAATCGGGTCACGAGTACGCAACTCGAAGTTTAGCGGAACGCGATTAGCAGTCAAGCATTTGTCTTCCATTTTTCGAAATGGACGTACTTGACATGCGTATCGCGCAACTTTCCGTTGCAGGCGAGGCTCTTTCTCGCCCAAAAAACTCTGAACCGTCTTCAGCGGTAGCCGATCAAGAAGCTCTCGATGAGTACGCTTGTGATCGTTCGAATCTGCCTTGGGTCATTTTCCGGGCCGCTCATCGAGCCACGCACACGACGGCGCTACCTGCACGCGCGCGTGCCCTGCTCGCCGCCTTGGCCCGCACAGTCGACGCATCTCGTCCGTTCGCACCCATCTTCGCGCGGCGCGAACTGCTCACGGGCCGGGCCCAGCAATCCATGCGGACCTTCTATCGCAGCATGGACGACCTCGAGGGCGCCGGGTTTATCATCCGGCCGCCTCAGACCCGCTATGGCGCTGCCGGCCTGTTTGGTCGCGCATATATCCACCTGACGCAGAAGGCAGCCGCTTTGCTCGGACTCGTTGACGTAGCCGATGCGACCACTACGCAGCCCGCTCAACATCGGGAGAGCGCGTCAGACGCCCAAGCCGGCTTTTCTGACGGCCATCCGTCTGTCACCGTGGCAGACGGTGCTATATATAAGGATCTACTCCCTAATACTCAAAAGAGACAACCAGGACGACTTCCCGCCGATCTGCAACGCCTCGTGTCTCTGGGATTTCGTGAATTCCTGATCTTCAAACTGATGCGAGAAGCGAAAGCCCACGGCAAGCTTCTCTCCGATGTCGTCGAAGCAAGTTGGGCACCCTTGCAACGCGCAACGCATCCGATCAGCTACCTTCGCACCCTTCTGCGAGTCCCGGTCGACTTCGCCTATCGGGCGCGAAGCCAGCGCGAAGCCCACGTGCAGCAGCAAATCGAGCGAACGACTTCTGCGCGCACAGATGAAGTTGTAGGCGGTTTGGCCGGCCGGTCATTCGTCAGCCGTGACGGCTTGCGCCGCTACCGCGTCTCCGACGACGCCCGTTCCATCGTCATCTGCCATCGCGACGAGCCGCATCCGCGCGTCCATGCGGGCACATGGCAGAAAGATTTCGTTGCGGCCTTTGAGGCAGGTCACATCCTGCTCGACGACAAAGATCGCTTCGGCTCTCACGTCGATTTCCCGACGCCTCGAGCCGCAGTCCCTACCGACCTCCAGCGCACATCCGAAGCGCGCCTGAGCGACATCAAAGCGCTTCTCCGCTTGAAGAGCGTGGGCGGGACCCCATCTGCGAAACCAAGGGACGTGGCGCGACCAATGCAGAAGAGCAAGTCCGCTATCGCCCCTTTGAGTTCGCTTTTGCAGGCGGTGCTCCATGCGGCGCCATCAACCAATTTTCGCGATTCACCGGGTACGAGTGCGTGCTGAACGGGCGGCCAAAACATCAGATGAATCGACGTGAGACCGCGCCCGGAAACTTTTTTGAATTAGGCTGCTGCGTCGCAGCAAAAGCTGATATACTCTAAGGTTGCGCCTGAATGGGCGATTGGAAAACGCAAACACCGCGTCTGGATGCGGTTTGCGTGCTTTGCTCGATGCGATTTTCAGCAAGCCGTCCGTGGTCGAAGCTGTCATCGAAATCATCGCGAGCCGTTACGCTCGCTCCCGGGGATCTGTCGTCGCCGAGCAAACCTGTCGAGGAGAAAGTATGGCAAGTTTTGATCGGGAAGATTCGGAGCTGGATATCGTCGCGCCGGCGCGCAAGGCACCGGGCCGGCGGGCGAACAAAGGGAAGGGCCAGGCCGGCACGATACAGCCCGATGTCGCGATGACCGCCGAACAGAATGAAGAGCGTCAGCGTCAGATGCGCGCGCTCATCCAGTTGGGCAAGGAGCGCGGCTATCTCACGCACGCCGAGATCAACGACCACCTTCCGGATAACTTCGCTGAAACGGCGGCGATGGAAACCGTCGTCAGCACGTTCCACGATATGGGTGTCGCGGTCTACGAGCAGGCGCCGGACGCCGAAACGCTGCTGCTGAGCGACAACGCCCCAAGCGTGGTGACGGACGAGCAATCGGACGAAGAAGCGGAAAACGCGCTGTCGACCGTCGATTCCGAATTCGGCCGCACGACCGACCCGGTTCGCATGTACATGCGTGAAATGGGCGCGACCGAGCTGCTCACGCGCGCCGGCGAAATCGCGATTGCGAAGCGCATCGAAGACGGGCTGCACGAGATGATTCAGGCGATCGCGGCGTGCCCGTCGACGGTCGCGACGATTCTCGCGGACGCGGCGCAAGTCGAATCGGGCGAGCTGAAGATCGACGAACTGGTCGATGGCCTGAAGGAAGAGGACACGGCAGATGAAGACATGTCGGCTTCCGATACGACCGACTCCGCCGAAATCGATACGGATACCGACGAATCCGACAGCGACGAAGACGACGACGACGATCTCGATGGCGCTGGCGATTCCGCTGCATCGAACGAAGCGCGTCTGAAGCAACTGAAGGCCGACTGTCTGGAGATCTTCGCACGCGTGCGCGAGCTGGCGGAACAGGCGAGCAGTCCTAAGGGTTCGGGTGCCGCTGCGGCGAAGGCTGTCGAAAAGGCTCGAGCCGAAATCCAGCGCGAGCTCGGTTCGATCCGCTTCACGGCGAAGACCATCGACCGCCTGTGCGCGAACGTTCAGCAGCAGGTCGCGCAGGTGCGTGACATCGAACGTCGCGTGTTGCAGATCGCGGTGGATCGTTGCGGCATGCCGCGCGACAAGTTCGTCGAATCGTTCGTCGGTCACGAGACCGATCTCGAATGGACGGCACGTGCGTCGGCGGCTTCGAAGCAATACGGCGCGTCGCTCGAGCGCAGCCTGCCGGCGATTCAGGCAGAGCAGCAGAAGCTCATCGACATCGAAGGCGTTGTCGAGATGCCGCTGCAGCAACTGAAGAAGATCAACCGTCAGATGACGGCTGCCGAATTGAAGATGCGTCAGGCCAAGCGCGAGATGATCGAAGCGAACCTGCGTCTCGTCATCTCGATTGCGAAGAAGTACGTCAATCGCGGCATGCAGTTCCTGGATCTGATTCAGGAAGGCAACATCGGTCTGATGAAGGCGGTGGACAAGTTCGAATATCGCCGTGGCTGGAAGTTCTCGACGTATGCGACGTGGTGGGTTCGTCAGGCCGTGACGCGTTCGCTCGCCGATCAGGCGCGCACGATCCGCGTGCCGGTGCACATGATCGAAACGATCAACAAGCTGAACCGCATCTCGCGCGAGATCTTGCAGCAGACGGGCCTGGAAGCGCATCCGTCGGTGCTGGCCGAGCGCATGGAAATGCCGGAAGAGAAGATCCGCGGCATTCTCAAGATCGCGAAGCAACCGGTGTCGCTGGAAACGCCGGTCGGCGAAGATGCCGATGCAACGCTTGGCGACATGATCGAAGATCAGGGCGCTGCTTCCCCGGCAGAGGCCGCCGTGCACGCGAACATGCGCGCCGCGATCGACGATGCGCTCAACGCGCTGTCGCCGCGCGAGGCGAAGGTGCTGCGCATGCGCTTTGGCATCGACACGGCTTCGGACTATACGCTCGAAGAACTGGGCAAGCAGTTCGATGTGACGCGCGAGCGCATTCGCCAGATCGAGAGCAAGGCGATGCGCAAGCTCATGCATCCGAGCCGCGCCGACAAGCTGCGTCCGTTCCTGGATCGCTGATCCTGCGGGCCGCCTGGACTGACGTTCGGGCGAACTCTGAAGCGGGGGGGGGGGGGGGGGGGGGGGGGGGGGGGGGTTTTTTTTTTTTTTTTTTTTTTTTTTTTTTTTTATTTTTTTTTTTTTTTTTTTTATTTTTTTTTTTTTTTTTAGATTTATTTTTTTTTTTTT
>NZ_JALQDP010000037.1:0-291147 GCF_023631165.1 Caballeronia sp. AZ1_KS37
ATCGCGATCGGTCATCCGATCGGCGCGTCGGGCTGCCGGATTCTCGTCACGCTGCTGCACGAAATGCAGAAGCGCGACGCGAAGAAGGGTCTGGCGTCGCTGTGCATCGGCGGCGGCATGGGTGTCGCGCTGGCGGTGGAACGTCCGTAACGAATGCAGTACGACGGCGCCGCGCGCGCGTCCCGACGCGTCATCAAAACAATATCAGCGTTGGGCAAGATGGCCGCGTCGGCGCCATTCCGAGATTCATTAACCTGAGAGAAATGACGAGGAGTATCAGCATGACTAAGCGAATCGCAGTGGTGACGGGCGGCATGGGCGGTCTGGGCGAAGCAATCAGCATGAAGCTGCACGACGCGGGTTACGCGGTCGTCGTGACGCATTCGCCGGGCAACGCGAAGGTCGGCGAATGGCTTGCGAGCATGGACCGCCAGGGCTACAACTTCCGCGCGTATGGCGTGGACGTCGCCGATTACGATTCCGCCCAGCACTGCGTGGCGAAGATCCAGGCTGAAGTCGGCCCGATCGATATCCTCGTGAACAACGCCGGTATCACCCAAGACACGACCTTCAAGAAGATGACGAAGGTGAACTGGGATTCCGTGCTGCGCACCAACCTCGACTCGGTTTTCAACATGACGAAGCCGGTCTGCGAAGAGATGGTGTCGCGCGGCTTTGGCCGCATCATCAACATTTCGTCGGTGAACGGCTCGAAAGGTCAGATCGGCCAGACGAACTATTCGGCGGCGAAGGCGGGCATGCACGGCTTCACGAAGTCGCTCGCGCTCGAAGTCGCGAAGAAGGGCGTGACGGTGAACACGATTTCGCCGGGCTATCTCGCGACCAAGATGGTGACGGCGATTCCGCAGGAGATCCTCGACACGAAGATTCTTCCGCAGATTCCGGCGGGCCGTCTCGGCAAGCCCGAGGAAGTCGCGGCGCTCGTCGCGTTCCTGTGCTCCGATGACGCGGGCTTCGTCACCGGCTCGAACATCGCGATCAACGGCGGCCAGCACATGAGCTGATGTCCGCGAGCGGCGCGTGTGTCAGCGCGCGCCGCTTCGTGTTCGCATCGAATCGATCTTCATCTGAAACACCCGTGCCATGCACAACGTCAGCGCGCGCGCACTCCTTTATAGCGTCGGTCATCTCGATTCGGCGATCGAACATCTCGAGCAAGTGCTGAGCCTCGAAGGCGCGAACTCGCTCTTCTCCAAGACATACTGGCGCGGACGCGTCGTGCAGGCGCTTTCCACACCGGGACTCGCGCCGTCGCAGCATTCGCGCCTGCAACGCCTGCTGGATCGCATCGCTCAGGCCTGAGCGGAGCAACAAAGCGCGCACGCGGTCGACCGTGAAAACGCGCGCAGGCAAGGCCCGCGCCGCCGCTTGTCCGGCCCCGTCGTGCAGCGCATTCCTCTGATCCGTGAAGAAATTCGCGTCCGCTTGTACCATTCGGCCGTGTCTCAAATTCACGGTTCGCCAGCATGTTCTCTTACATCAGATCGATGATTTCGACGCCGCGCAGGTTCGGCGCGTTCGGCGCGCTCGCGCTCGCGTGTCTGCTCGCGGCCTGCGGCACGACGAACGGCGTCACGGCCGGCGCGCAGCCCAACACCTACACCGTCACCGGCAAGGCGACGGGCACGCGCATGTCGTGGGTGACGGCGCGCAACGCGGCGATGGACGCCGCCTCCGAATACTGCAAGCAGCGCGCGCAACGCGTCGCGATCCGGTCGGAAGCGACGAGCGGCGTGCGCTCGCTTCAAGAGCAGACATCGACCGTATCGTTCAGCTGCGTGCCGGAGAACGACGCGCGCGGCTGAGCAATTCATCCGACGACATCACGGCCGCGTACTTCTGCGCCATATCGAAAAGGTTGGCGTCATGCGGCGCGAGCGCGCGATCGCCGACGCAATCGGATAGCACCACGGGACGAAAGCCGAACTGCATCGCATCGACGACGCTCGCGCGCACGCAGCCGCTCGTCACCGCGCCCGCGACGGCGAGCGTGGTGACGCCGCGCATGGTGAGCCACGCGGCGAGCGACGTGCCGAAGAACGCCGACGGCACGTTCTTGCGCACGACGAGCTCGCCGTCTTCCGGCGCGAGTTGCGGCACGATCGCGCTGTCGTGCGCGTGCTCTTTCAGCGTCAGCATGCGGGGGACTTTGAGCGAGAAGATGTTGGCATCGGCGTCGTCATCGGCATAGACAATGCGGCTATGCGCAATCGGCCAGCGCAACTCACGCGCCGCGCGCAGCAGCGGCACCGTGCGCTCGATCGCCTGCGCGATGTTGCCGCCGCCGAACACGTCTGGATTGGCGAAACCGTTCACGAAGTCGACGATCAACAGTCCAATGCGGCCTTCGATGCGAAGGTCGTTGCCGAAACCTTGCCGCTGATAAACCTCGTCGTTCATGACGTTTCCTCGATGGTTCTGCCTTCGCGCACGACGTCCACGCCGTCGAGCGAGACGGTGCAGCGGCGCAAGGGGATGTCGATATGGCAAGCCGTCGTGCGCTTGCCGCCGCCTTCGTTGTTCGGGCCGAGCGAGAACAGGAAGTTGCCGTCGAACGCGCGGGCGTCCATGCCGAGCGTCGCCTCGCGATCGTAGAGACCGAGCGTCGACCAGTGCGCGCGCTTTTGCAGGCCCCAGCCGATGTGCGAGATCGCGAAGGCTTCGGGGTCGTCGAACGAGAGCATGTATTCGCGCAGGAGATCGGCATCGACGCCGCCTTCGATGTGGCGCGCGTAGCCGCCTTCGACGGTCAGCACGACCGGTTCCGTGCAATAGCTCTTCTGCGGCAGAAGGATGTCGCCGCGATCGATCACGATGCGCCCGTTCGCGCCGCCTTCGTTCGGAAAAGTGAGCGCGAAACCGCTCGGCCAATGATCCCAGCGGCCGGGTTCATCGACGAAACCATATTCGGCGATGGCCGGAAACTCGCCGAGCGGACAGCGCAGATCGGTGCCCGCTTTCGATGTGACGCGCATCTCGCGCGCCTGTTCGATGCGCTTCGCGGCGGCGAGCACGCGCCTTCTGTCGTCGAGCGACGGCGTCATGCGAACGAGCACTTCGGGCGGTTCGACGGCGAGCAGGATCTTCGTGCCCGACGCGAGAATGTCGTGTTGCTCGGGCGAAAAAAGCAGCGTCATCAGATCGAGCACGAGATCGCTTGCCTTGAGGGCCGCGATGGCCGCGCGGTTTCCGGTGAGCGGCGTTTGGCCGAGATAGGCGAGGGCGTCGCGGCTCAGCGCCTTCTCGCCGTTGACGGGCGGAAGATCGAGCCGGTTGACGATGGCGCCCATCGATTGCGTCGCAATCAAGGCGCAGGCGAGCGTTTGCGGATGCGTTGCGGCGCCGGTGAGTATCGTCACGGTCTGGCCTGCTTTCAGGCGCGACAGCGTGAGCACCTCTTTCCACGCTTGAATCAGTTGATGGTCGCTGATTGGCATGATGTGTCGCCTACGTTTCAGGTGAGTGTTGCGCCGAAGAACGAACCGAGCGCGCGATAGAAGCCTTGTTCGTCGTCCCACGGGATCATGTGGCCTGCGTTCGGCACTTTCACGACTTCGAGTTGCGGCATCAGATCGCGCATTTCTGCGATGTCTTCATCGCGGATCACGTCGCCGCGGCCGGCTGACATCAGCAGCGTGGGTTGCGTGACGTGCGGCATGTCGGCGTGGATGTCGTCCGTATGGAAGCCTTCGAAGCTCGCGCGGATCGCGCGTTCATCGCAGGTGTGCAGCCATTGCGCGCGCAGGCGCAGTTGCTCGTCGGTCCACGTCGGGCAGAACGCGCGCATGCCTTCTACGTCGATGCCTTTGCGTGCGAGCGCGATCGAATCGATGTACCACGCGAGTTGCGCGGGGTAGGCGCGACGGCCCGGGCCGGACACGGGCGGATCGATGAGCGCGAGTCGCGCGATGGACTTTGTTTGCCGTGCGGCGCGCAGGGCGATGCGTGCGCCCATCGAATGGCCGAGCACGTTGGCTTGCTTCAGGCCGATCGCTTCGATGAACGCGATGAGATCGGCGGTTTGCGCGTCGAGACTGTAATCGAGCGTCGATGAGGCTTCGGAGAGGCCGCGGCCGCGGACGTCAAGCACATAGGTATCGAAGTGGCGGCCTAGCGTTTCCGCGACGAATCCCCAGGTGATGGCCGGGCTCGTGATGCCGGGGATTAGCACGATGGCATCGTGGGTTGCTTGCGGCCCGCCGTAGCGCAGATAGTGTTGGCGGATGCCGTTTGCGTTGATGTTTGCGCCGTAGAGTAGGGTCGATTTCATCGTGTGTCTTTCTCGTTTACTTCGGTTTTCGCCGGATCCCATATTCGTGTCGGTCTATTAGCACTGCCCCTGTGCGGGGCGGCACTCACTTTCTTTGCTGCTGCAAAGAAAGTAAGCAAAGAAAGCAGCTACTGATACGCCCGCGGTCACACGCAATTTGGGTAGTCCTCTCGTCCATCGTGGGCTGCCTAAAGAGTGCCCTCATAGGCCCAACCGGGCTTGGATCGCGCACGGTCTGCCACATCGCACCACACAACAAGCTGGTTCAGCACCAAATAGCTCCAGCCCGCTTCGCGGCCGACCGGTCAATCGGGGATGCATGTGCTTCTCTACTAACGTATCCATCTCACCGCAAGTGCCGCACGTTGGTTTCCCTTGCATACCCGGCGGCAGCGCGTAGCGCTGTGCCGAAGCTCTTTCGTGCTGAACCAGTGTCCTCAGCGTTTTCGGGCGGCGGACCGTGCGCGAGCCAAGCCCCGTTATTGTGATGAGGGCACTCTTTAGGCGAGTGCCGCCTGGGACGAGAGGACTACCCAAATTGCGTGTGACCGCGGGCTTGAAAAGCTGCTTTCTTTGCCTACTTTCTTTGCAGCAGCAAAGAAAGTAGGTGCCGCCCCGCACAGGGGCAACGCTAATAGACCGACGCGAAAACGGGATCCGGCGAAGAAAAAAAAATCAAAAAGCCCCAGACAATAAAGCCCCGGCCCCGGGCACAACCCGCTTGAGCCCAAGCTGAGACAACATCGCAAAAGTAGTAGCGATTGCAGCAGTCACGACGGGCTTCCCGGTCAACGCCTCGACCATCGGCACAACGGACAAAGACGGCATCTGCACGCAAGCGGAGAGAACGACGACATCAGCGTCCTGATAGCGCATCGACTGCACGATAGCGGGCAGAAGAACCGGATCATGCCGCGCCACATCGAGATTGTCGGGAATCTCGAGCGCGCGATAGTCGATGACATCGAACCCTTCGCTTCGAATATAGTCGACCACAAGCTCAGTCAGCGCCTTCATATAAGGCGCCACCACGACGACGCGTTTCGCCTTCATCACCTTCAACGCATCGACCAAAGCACCAGCGCTCGTCACAACCGGCGCCTCGCCGCCATTCGCAGCCGTATGCCGGGTCAAACGCGCCTGCGATACGCGGTGATAACCGCGCCCCATCGCCATGATCGCGACGAGACACGCATAACCCAGCACATCGACGCGCGCATCGGAAAGCTCGACGGCGCAGCGGTCCGACTCCGCATCCATCGCGGCGAGCTCTTCCTTCACGACCTTCTTCATCCGCATGCGGCTCGAATGAAAGGTGAAACGCTCCGGTTCGATGGATTGACGCGCAGTCAGCATCGCCGGAATTTCGGTTTCCATCGTCGTATTCGAACTCGGGACGATCTGCCCGATGCGATAAACCTTTCCCGGCATCTCAAACCTCCGCTGAAACGTTGGACACAGCCGCGCGCGGCGCGAAATCCGTTGCGTTGTACGCATAGACCCAGTTGGCCTGAATGCCCGACGCCTGCGGATTCAGATACGACTTGAACTTGTAGATAAGATCGCGCTTTCTCTGCGCGAACGCGCTCGGCAAGTGATACGTGCGGCCCCGCTCGCGCGATTCGAGTTGCACGCGGCTCGTGCGCGGCAGACGTTCGGCCTCGTAGTCGCCCAATGCGTGCGCGATGTCCGTGCCATGCGCCGCGAGCGATTGCGCGAGCACGTAGCCATCTTCGATTGCCATCGCCGCGCCTTGCGAGAGAAACGGCAACATCGGATGCGCGGCGTCGCCGAGCAATGTGACGTTGCCACGCGACCAAGTCCGCATCGGATCGCGATCGAACAAGCCCCATTTGAAGACCGATTCCGCGCGCTCGAAAAGACGCTGCAAATTCGGATGCCAGCCTTCGAACGCGTCGAGCAATTCCTCACGGCTCGACTTCGCGTTCCACGATTCCTCGACCCAGCTCTGCGTCTCCGCGACCGCGACGATGTTCACCGCCGCGCCGCCACGCACGTAATACGTGACGACATGCGCGTGCGGCCCGAGCCAGAACGACGAATCCGGACTCACGAATTCGGGCGTCTCATCGAAGGGCACGACGGCGCGGAAGCACATGTTGCCCGTGAAGCGCGGCGCTTCGTCGCCGAAGAGCTTCGAGCGCACGATGGAACGCACGCCGTCGGCGCCGACGATCACGTCCGCTTCGAATTCGCTCCCATCGTCGAAGACGGCGACGGCGGCGTCCCTCTCCTGCCGAATGTCGATGCAACTCGTCGACAGACGCGCGGCATCGGCGGGCACGAGCGTCGTCAGCAGGCGATGCAGATCCGCGCGATGCACGTGATAGAACGGCGCGCCATACAGCTTCGGGCATTCCGAAGCGAGCGGAATGCGGAAGTTCTCGCGCGCGGTCTCCCAGTTGCGCCCGACAATCGCTTGCGGCACGAACGCGACATCGCGCAGCGCATCGCCGATGCCGAGCGCCTGCAGCACCTTCACCGCATTGGGCGTCATCTGGATGCCCGCGCCGACATCGCCGAAAACGCCCGCGCGCTCGAAAAGCCGCACCTCGATGCCGTGCCGCGCGAGCGCGCCGGTCAATGCGACCCCGCCGATTCCGCCGCCGACAACGCCGACGCGAAGTGTTCTGCTCATGATCTCGTCCTTCCGAAGATTGAGTCGTATGGATTGATGTCGATATTATATGGCCGTATAAATAAATGCAACGGCAATGACGATGCTCGTGACGGCGTGATAGGCTGCGCCCATCTCGCGGCGACCGTCCGCATACGACAAGGAAGAGTCAGGCTTTGATCAAGGCGATTTTGTGGGACATGGACGGCACGCTCGCGGAAAGCGAGTCGCTGCATCTGAAGACGTTGATCGCTGCGCTCGCGCGGCACGGCGTGGAGGCGGGCGAGGAGATGCATCCGCTCGTCTTCGGCAAGACGGGGCGCGAGGTGCATGCGCTGTGTCGTGAGCGCTTCGGCTTGACGGTCGACTTCGCGGATTGGTCGATGTTTCGCGCGCGGACGTATCTGGAGAATGCGCCCGCGCTCGTGCCGCGTCCCGGCGCGCTGGAGGTGTATCGCGCCGCGAAGGCCGCGGGCATCACGCAGGCGATCGTGTCGAATGCATCGCGCATGCTGCTCGAAGCGAATCTGCGTGCGCTCGGTATCGAAGAGCCTTCGCTCGTGAGCATCAGCGTCAACGATGTTCGCAACGGCAAGCCGAGTCCCGAGCCGTACGAGCGCGCGGCGTGGCTCTTGCGGCTCACGCCCGAGGAAGTGATCGCAGTCGAGGACAGTCCGACCGGCGCGCGTGCCGCCATCGCGGCGCATATGCGCGTTCTGGCATGGCCTTTCGACGATGAAGGCGCCGCGCTTTTCCCCAGGGAAGCGCAGGTCGTGCGCTCGCCGCGCGAGTTGGCAGAGGCGCTGGGTCTCGATCCCGCGGCGCTTTGACGGCTTGCGTCAGTTGCGCGCAGCGAGATCGTTGAGCACGATCTTGTGGATGTTCGAGGCGTGCACCCATTCTCGCGCCTGACGCTCGACCAGATCCGTGAACGCGGGCGGTCCGCTGCAGTAGATTTGCGTGCAAGCGCGCGTCGGACTCATGGTGAAGGCGCTTTCCTGTGCGAAGAGATCATCGGTCAGGTCCAGATGATGGTAGATCTTGCCGTGCTCGCGCAGTGCGTCGAATTCATCGACGAACATCGCGTGGTCGGCCGCTCGCGCGAAGTGGTGCACTTCGAAGTGCCTGCCCGCCGACGCGAGCCGCTTCGCGATTCCGACGATCGACGCGGCGCCGGATTCACCGCAATAAAGAATGGATCGCACGCGCTCTTTGAGCACGTCGCGTTCGATGACCGGAATCAGGTTGTCGCGCATATCTTCTCCAATAGGACCGGCATCCTCCGCGAACGGAAGATGAGGCAGTGTATGGATCGAATGGGATGGCCAAACCCGGCGGTGATCGTCGGGGCAGGCTCGCAGTCAGAGTAGGGTGGACCGCAGCCGCCGACAAGCCGCCATGACGGAATACCAGTCATACGGCCGCGCCGATAAGGAAACCGCCTGTTTTAAGGGCTCAAAACGCAACGAGCGACCACTGTGGGTCGCTCGTTGATCGTTGGGTCAGTTAAACGGGGTGACTATGCCCCGCGCAATTACATCGGGTGGGTCGCAACGAAGTTCTTGTACGACCAGTAAGCGGGCTTCGTCGTCTGACCGTCGGACTTCATCAGCCCGAAGTTGCCTTCGTTGTCGTCATAGAGCTCGAACGCCTGGATCGACTGGATGTTGTACTTCGATGCGACGCTCTGGTACTGCGCCATCATCATGCTGCCGACCATGTAGTTCGCGATCTGCTGATCCGTGCCGTAGTTCGGACGCACGCCGAATTCGCTGAGCCACACCGGCTTGCCGAACGAATGGAGAACGCCGAGCATGTCGTAACAACCCGTGCCGCCGCATGCGCGCGTCATGTTGCCCTGATCCGAATACCAGTGCCATGCGGTGATGTCCCAGCTAACCGTCGGGTGGCCGCGGGTGCCGTCCGGCTGCGAGCCGTCCATCAGCATTTGGAAGAACGCGTAGTGCAGCCACGTTCCGTTGACGACAATCTTCGCCGTGCTGTCCTTCGACTTCACGCCGGCGATGAGACCGCGGATCACGCCGCGCGCGACGACGTAGGGCTGATTCTTGTAATGCGTCCAGCTCGTGCCGTCGACGTTGCCGTTCAGCGCCGTCGCTTCGAGTTCGTTGCCGACTTCGTAGTACTTGTACTTGTACGTGCTCGCGACTTGCGCGCCGAGCGTGTAGGCCGCGTTGTACGCATCCTGTTCGTTGCTGAAGCCGGTGCCGAGCAGGATCACGGGATACACGGTCACGCCGCTCGCCGCCATCGTCTGCGCCATCTTCGCGATGACCTTCGCCGACGCCAGGTTGTATACGTCGTTACGATAGATCGTCGCGCCGATGTCCTTCAGTTGCGCGAGCTGCGTCGCCACGGGCGTCGAGTCGTACGCGCCGCCGTTCGTGTTGCGGCCGTTCGCGCCGTAGAAGATCGACGTGCTCGTCGCCGCTTTCGCCGTCGATTCCGGAGCGGCGGCGCTCTTGGCAGTCGCGTCGTCGAACGCGGTTTCACCGCCGCCGCCGCACGCGGCGAGCAGCACGCTCGTAAGCGCTGCCGTGGCGATCGCTGCGGCCTTGCGAGCCGAGAAAACGTTGAAGTTACGAAGCGAGGTCTGGTTAAGGTTCGTCATTGTGTTTAGTGGTACTAATGTACTTGCGTAAGGCTCGTAAAACCCAGAATGCTGCCCGGACCTCTTCAGTGATTCACGATGCCACTCGGAAACGTGGCGATCGTCTGATCCGTTTGTCGTCGAGATGACACTCGTTAGTCATCCAAACTACATGCTCAGGACAGACTGTTTGCGCGACGCCGAAGTTAGGCGCTAAAGGACAGACTGAACGGCACGGATTCACTGCTGGGTCCATTGCGCGATGCAGCAGGCGCTCTGGATGGCTGAGTCGAGCAAACGATTGCGTTCGCTCTCGTGGGCCTTACGAAATGACAAACCTGCTCAGTTCGAAGGCATCGTCGTCGGATAGGTAACGTTTGCGCGTTTGCAGTCAAACTTGCCGAATCGTTTCGGAGTTCTTCCGCTACCTCGGCAACCGTTGCCGAAACCTGATCAACGGCTGCAAGGTTATCGTCTTATGAGATGAATGTAAACGTCTGTCACAGTAAAAAAATCTGCTGCGGCGTTGCGGTGGCAGAAAAACTTACTTCTTCGGAATCGAGTTTGGAGTCAGTAAATTCTCCCGACGGCTCTGACGGCCTTTGTTATCAGGCGGTACAGACTTCCCGGCGCTCTCCTTCGATGTTGCATCGCGGAAGCGTCGGGCCGAGATTCGACTGCTGCGTCGATGTGTAGGTGGTCGAATTCCGATAGATGGCACTCGACGGCGGAAGAATGACCGTTTCTCCAGTGCGCCTGTGATTCGCGCAAAACTCGACGGATTCGTCCATGATCGTGCGCAGGCCGAAGAGCGCGCGTTCGACCTTCAGCTCGAACCGCGTGAGCGCATACTTGAGATCGGTATCGCAGCGCGTTCTGTTGTATCGTTCATCAAGCTCCCGATGATGGGTTCGCATCGCGAGCAGCGGTGCGAGAGGGCGGTTCCGTTTCTTCATCGCGCGCATTCTGACCGTTGACCTGTATCAAGCTCGACGCACGCGCCGGCCGGACGACGACCCGACGCCGCAGGCACCATAACGCTTATCCATAACGCCACTGTCTTTTCAGAGGGAGATGAACGTGCGAGCTGCCGACATCATGACGACATCGATCGTTTCCGCCAGTCCCGATATGTCCGTGCGCCAGGCCGCGGGCACGATGGTATTCGCCGGCATCAGCGGCATGCCTGTGATCGACGAGGAGGGCAACCTGCTCGGCATCGTCACCGAGGGCGACCTGATGCATCGCGCGGAGATCGGGACCGGCGTCAAGCAGCGTGCGTGGTGGCTCGAACTCGTTGCATCGACGCGCGAACTGGCGAGCCAGTATGTCAAGGAGCACGCGCGCAAGGTCAGCGACGTGATGACCACCGACGTCGCGACCGTGAGCGAAACATGCCCCGTCGCCGACATCGCCGAGCTGCTCGAACGCAAGCGCATCAAGCGCGTGCCGGTGCTGCGCGACGGCAAGGTGGTCGGCGTGGTGAGCCGCGCCAATCTGATTCGCGCGCTCGTCACAATGGCGCCCGAGTTGCCCGTCGATGCCGATATCACCGATCACTCGATCCGCGAGGCGGTCATCGCGGCGATGTCGGGCCATCCGTGGGCGCTCGCTCGCGAGAACGTCATCGTCGAAAGCGGGACCGTGCATCTGTGGATGACGGTCACGAACGACGACGAAGCGAAGGCCGTTCGCGTCGCGGCCGAAAACGCGCCGGGCGTGAAGGAAGTCGTCACGCACGTCGGCCCGCCGAGGGTGTAGCAGCGTCTCTTCAGATGAAGCTGGCGCCGCCGTTCACCGGAATCGTCTGTCCGGTGATGAACGCGTTGCCGATTAGCGTCATCACGACGTCCGCGACTTCGTCCGCTTCTCCGAGCCGCCCGACGGGCAGCCGCTCCGCAACATTCGACGCCTTGAGCGGTTCGGCCATTTCGGTGTCGATCGGTCCGGGCGCGACGGCGTTGACGGTGATGCCATCGCGCGCGAGCCGTGCGGCGTAACCGCGCGTCAGACCTTCGAGGCCCGCCTTCGATGCGTTGTAGTGAACGCCCACCAGACCCGGCCCGCGCGCCGCCGCCGACGACAGATTGACGATGCGTCCCCAGCGCCGCGCGCGCATGCCGTGGAGCACGGCTTGCGTGCAGAGAAACGCCGACTTCAGATTGACGGCGAGCGTGCGGTGGAACTCGGCTTCGGTGAGATCGTCGATATCGATCATCGTCGCTGTGCCCGCGTTGTTCACCAAGATGTCGATGTGGCCGAGGCGTTGAACGATGTCGTCGATCATCGCGGTGACGTCGTTGCCTGTCGACACGTCGGCGCGTACCGCGATCGCGCGATTGCCGCCGCGCTCGATTTCCGCGACCACGCCGGTGGCCTCGTTTTCGCGCTGCCGATAGTTCACCGCTACCGATGCACCGGATGCGCCGAGAGCGAGCGAAATCGCGCGACCGATGCCGCGTGAGCCGCCCGTCACGAGCGCGACGCGGCCGTTCAGATCGAGAGTGTGAGAGCGCATGGCGCGATCCTTCGTCGTGGGTGAGAAGGGCCCAGTTTGCGCGCGTCGTGATGATTTCGCTGATCGCGATGCGATCGATGATCGGGCATCGCGGATACGCGCCAGGCGCTCACGGCAAGTAAAGGAAAAAACCGATGCCGGGTTAAGAGCATCGGTTCTTCCTTGCGCCATGCTGCCAAGTTACCGGCCGCCGTGGCCTCCGCCGCCACCGTGACCGCCACCGCCGTTGCCGCCGCCGTTGCCGCCACCGCCGTTGCCGCCGCCATTGCCACCACCGTGACCGCCGCCGCCATTGCCACCACCGTGACCGCCGCCGCCATTGCCACCACCGTGACCGCCGCCGCCATTGCCGCCACCGCCGTGACCGCCACCGCCGTTGCCGCCACCGCCGTTGCCGCCACCGCCGTTGCTGCCACCGCCGTTGCCGCCACCGCCGTTGCCGCCACCGCCGTTGCCGCCACCGCCGTTGCCGCCGCCACCGTGACCGCCACCGCCGTTGCCGCCGCCGTTGCCGTTGCCGTTGCCGCCACCGCCGTGACCGCCACCGCCGTTGCCGCCACCGCCGTTGCCGCCACCGCCGCTGCCACCACCGCCGTTTCCACCACCGCCGTGACCGCCGCCACCATTGCCGCCGCCGTTGCCGCCACCGCCATTGCCACCACCACCGTGACCGCCGCCGCCACCGCTACCGCCGCCGCTTCCACCACCGCCGTGACCGCCGCCGCCATTGCCGCCGTTGCCACCGCCTTGACCGCCGCCACCGTGACCACCGGCTGCGCCGCCATTGCCGTTACCGCTACCGTGGCCGCCAGGCGAACCGTTGCCATGGCCGCCGTCGCCATGACCGCCGTCTCCGTGACCAACTCCGCCATGACCGCCGTCGCCATGACCATCGCCGTGGCCGTCGCCATGGCCATCGCCGTGACCTACGCCGTGGCCGTTACCATGACCATCGCCGTGACCGTCGCCATGACCATCGCCGTGACCGTCGCCATGGCCATCGCCGTGACCTACGCCGTGGCCGTCACCATGACCATCGCCGTGACCGTCGCCATGCCCTACGCCGTGTCCATCCCCGTGGCCATCACCGTGTCCGTCGCCGTGTCCGTCGCCGTGGCCATCACCATGTCCATCGCCGTGGCCATCACCGTGTCCGTCACCATGACCATCGCCGTGGCCATCGCCATGACCATGACCGTGGCCATCACCGTCACCATCGCCGTGGCCATGTCCATGACCGTGGCCATGCCCATCGCCGTCGCCGTCACCATCGCCATGCCCGTGCCCATGGTGCCCATGTCCACTCGAATCGCCGCCCGAGTCCCCGCCGGAGTCGCCACCGGAATCTCCAGCGCCCTGACTGCCGTTACCTGTTCCACCCGATCCTGTGCCGGTTCCGGTGCCTCCGCCGCTCGTGCTTCCGCCAGCCCCCGCCGTCGCGCCCGGACCGCTGCTGGACGAGCCTTGACCGCCGCCCGCGCCCGCACCCGCACCCGATCCCGAGCCACTCGAATTTCCGCCGCCCGAAGCCGCTCCAGGCGATCCCTCGCCACCGCGACCGCCCTCGAGCAACGGCACGACCGCCGACACCGTTTCGACGGTCGGATCCGTCGTCGGCGATACGCGCGTCTGCGAGTCCGCCGCCGCAACCATCATCACGGCGCTCGTGCCGAGCGGCACGCATCCCTCGGAAGTCTGGTTGCAAGGATTCCCCGTCGTTTGCGCGGACGCGAAATTCGACATGGCCGCCGCGATCACGATGACGCTGAGTTTGATCGCAGTATTCAATTTGAATTTTTTAGGATTGCTCATTTGTGCCCCTTGTAGTGTTTCTTCGCCACGCGTCGGATGCAGAGTCGAACGCGATGTGGGGCAAGAATGACAGGCTGTACGGTGCGTTCTGTGCGGTAATTAACCGGGCGCGAGGGCGTCGTCATTTCGCGCAGTGCGCGAGCGCTCAGAGAACGTTTGCGGACGGCCGGAAGCGTCGTAAGTTCATACGCTCGTCCCGGTCTTGCACGTCAGAATCGCGCGCAGGCGCGGCGGCCAGCCAGCAGCGGTATCGCATGTCGATGAATCTTCGCGATGCCGAATGTCACGCGTATCGCGCACCCGTTGCTGGCTTCCGTAGAAAGGTGAATGTAGGCTATCTGTATGGATGCGAAGCGTCAAACGCGCTCTGTGCCGTAGACCGCACTCCAAGCGCACGACCGGTCAATCGGACGGGGATATCGTCTCTATCCGCTGATCAAAGACCGGGATCGAGATTGGCGCAAATTTGAACTAGAGTTATTTATCGTTCGCTTTCCTGATCTATTGCATAGACGCGCGCGCATTCGTCGAAGCAAAGCGCGCAGCCAAGCATCCGACGAATCAGAACACGAACGCAAGATCGACAAGCCGGCCCAGTGTTGTTCATAAGACTTAGGAATACCAAAGAACGGCGGATCGATGCGTCAGCCGACACATCGTATCTTTCAACCGGAGGGTGTCATGAAGAGATCGAAACGAGTCGCGTGCGTGGAGGCGACGGCGCTTGTCGCTCTGTCGATGGCGAGCGCAGGCGTCGCTCATGCAGACGACGAAGCCGTGGTGAATCCGAATCCGGCGGCATCGCGCGAGGCGCCGGCGGATCTGTCGAATCTTAAGCCGGTCGTCAATGTGCTCGCGCCGCCGGACACATCCGCGATCATGCCGGAAACCAGCGCCGGGCCTTATACGCCGGGCGTCAACACGCCGGCCGGCATCGTGAGCAATGCGCAGACGAGAGCGTATGGCACCTTCGGCATACCCTATTCGACCGGCCGCGTGCAGGACGGCAACCAGAGCGCGGCGGGCACCACGAGCGCGAACTATCTCAGCACGACGTATCCGTATCGGGCGATCGGCAAGCTGACCTTCAGCGCCGGCTACTGCACCGCGAGCCTGATTCGCAGAAGTGTGATCGTCACGGCGGCGCACTGCATCCAGAGCTTCGGCAGCGGAAGTTCGCTGTTCTCGAACTGGCAATTCCGCCCCGGACACTACGGCGCGTCCGGCGCCACGTCTGCTCAGATCGCGCCTTATGGAACGTGGAACTGGGCGGCACTCGTGCGGCCATCGGCGTGGGCGAACGGCACCGATACCGGCTCGGGCTCGGCGCGCAACAATGACATCGCCGTGATCGCGATCGCAAAGAACGCGTCGAATCAGTTTATCGGCGATATCACCGGCTATTTGAGCTATGGCTGGAACAACTATTCCTTCATATCGTCGCCGAAGACCGGGAATCTTCAGACAGCCGCCGTCACGACCTTCGGCTATCCGACCTTGCTCGACGGCGGCGCGATCATGCAGCGCACCGATGGCCCGGCCTATACGACGACCGTGAGCGGCGCATCGCAACTCTGGCAGGGCAGCAATCTCACGAGCGGCGCAAGCGGCGGACCGTGGATCGTCAACTTCAGGCCGCGCGATGCCGTGCTTTCCGGGGGCGCGGTCATCGGCAATGCGTCGAATCTGTCGATCATCGGCGTGACGTCCTGGGGTTCGTCCGATCCGAACGCGATCAAGGACAACTACGCGTCGCAGTTCCGTCAGAACACGCAGTATCCGAACGCGACTTATGGCAATTACGGAGCAGGCAACATCGCGTCGCTGCTGAACACGCTGTGTTCGACCGCCGCGCCGGGCGGCGGCACGTACGCATCGCAGGGATATTGCAACTAGCGCCGATTGACGTGGCCCGTTCGCTTCGAACGGCGCGCGGGCCACTTCGCCTTTTCCGACGAATTCGCTGGAGCATGCCTCAAACGCCCGTAGAATACGAAGCGAACCGGCTTCTCACTTCATCGGCAGCATCGCTCAGGCATGACGAAAGACGACACCACTCACGTCCGCGCACACGGCGCATCGAGCAAGCGCAAGCGGCTTGGCCGCCCGGCGGGCAATATCAATCAACGTGAGAACATCCTCGACGCAGCCGAGGTCGATTTCTCGCAGCGCGGTTACGCGGGCACATCGCTCAAGGAAGTGGCCGCGTCGTGCGGCGTCACGCAGGCGCTCATCACGTATTACTTCGGCACCAAGCAGCAGCTTTTCGAGCAGGTGTTCCTGCGCCGCGCGATGCTGATCTCCGAAGAGCGCGTGACGCTGCTCAATGAACTGATCGATGGAAAAGAGGCGAACGTGCGCGATATCGTGCGCGCGTTTCTGCTGCCGCTCGTCGCGCTGCGCAAGACGGACGGCGGCCGCGCGTTCATTCGTCTGCAGGCGCGCCTGCACACGGAGCCGCCCGAAATCTCGTACAGCCTGCGCAGCACCGCTTACGGCGATTCGACCGATGCCTACGTCGAAGCGCTGCGCGCCGCGCTGCCCGGCCTGCCCGCGAAAGATCTCTACTGGCGTGTGACCATGATGATCGGCGCATATCTCTACGCGTTCTCCGACACGCATCGTCTCGACGTGCTCGCCAAGGGCGCGTGCGATCCGTGGGACGCGAACGAAACGCTGGAGCAGTTGACGAACTTCATCGTCGGCGGTCTGGAGGCGCAGGCGAGCGCGTCATCTCCGGCCAGCGCGAAGAAGGTCGCGAAGCCGAAGACGACGCGCCCCGCACGCGCCGCATAAAAGCAAGGTTCAGCGCCGCAAACCGATTTCCATCGACTCGATCACTTGCGCGATGGTCGAATGCATCGATGCGAGCGTCGCGCCGGGCAAGTCCGACGATGCCGTTTCGCCGATCATGTCGCGCAATGTTTCCTGCACATCCGCCGATGCCTGTTGCGGCAACGCCGCCGCGATCACGCTGAGCGCGGCGGTGAGGCCATGCAGCTTGCCGGTCAACACTTCCAGTTCCTGACTCATCTTTGCTTCCTGTCGTTTCAAAGAGATGATGCGGACCGCGCGTCGTGCGCGGCCCGCGAGAATCACGCGCGTTCCGTCTCCGGGTGCGCCTTCAGCTTGACGAACAGCGCGATGCCCGCGATCACCGAAGGCACGGCGAGCAGCGCGAACACCGCCGGCAGGCCGAGCTTCCACTGCGCGAACAATCCGCCGAGCGCGACGCCCGCGATGCCGCCGAAGCGCCCGACGCCATACATCCACGAAACGCCGGTTGCGCGGCTTTGCGTCGGATAGAACATCGCGGCGAGCGAGGGCATCGACGATTGTGCGCCGTTCATCGTCGTGCCGGCGAGAAAGATCAGCGCGCTCACGAGCCCGATGCTGCCGACCGCCTGCCCGACCACGAAGATCAGCACGGCGGTCAGCAGATAACCGAGCATCACGACGACGTTCGCGTTCCAGCGATCCATCAGCCACCCCGATGCGATCGTGCCGATGCCGCCGCCGAGCGGAAAGAGCGCGGTGAGCAGCGCGGCGCGCTCGGGCGTGAAGCCGGCTTCGTTCATGAGCAGCGGCATCCAGCTCATCAGCAGATAGAAGATGACGAGGCCCATGAAGTACACGAGCCACAGCATCAGCGTGCCGACGACGAAATTGCGCGAGAGAATCGCGCCGACCGACGATTTCGCGTGCGTTTGCGTGCGCTCGGACAGACGAAACGAATCGATGCGCGCGAGATCGAGCGGCGCGATCCTCGAAAGCGGCGCCCAGATTTTCTCTTTGGACGCGCCGCGCTTGACGAGATAGCGCACCGATTCCGGAACGAGCATCGCGACGAACAGCGCGAGCACGAGCGGCACCACGCCGCCGACGACGAAAAGGCTATGCCATCCGAATGCGGGAATCAGCCACGATGAAATGAAGCCGCCGAGCGCCGCGCCGACCGTGAAGCCGCAATACGTCGTATTGACGATGATCGAGCGGCTCTTTGCCGGCGCGTATTCAGAGACGAGCGTGATCGCGTTCGGAATCGCCGCGCCCAGACCGATGCCGGTCAGAAAGCGCAGCGTGACGAGCGATTCGACCGAGCCGCAGAACGCGGTCGCGAGACTCATCGCGCCGAAGAAGGCGGTCGCGGCGATGAGCACCGCGCGCCGTCCGAAGCGATCCGCCGCCGGCCCGGAAACGACCGCGCCCGCCGCGAGCCCGAAGAGCGCGGCGCTTAGAACGGGCGCGAGCGCGCCCTTCGTGATGCCCCAGCCCTTGACGAGCGCCGGCGCGATATAGCCGATGGCCGCCGTGTCCATGCCGTCGATCAGCACGATCAGAAAGCACACGCCCATCAGCGTCCATTGAAAGCGCGAGAAGCGGTGCGCGTCGATGAACTCCTCGACAGGCACGCTCCCGCTCCACGCATCGCCCCGATCGGACGCCGTCGAATGCCCGGCGCGCGGCGGGAATGCCTGGCCGGTGTGAAGCTCTGCTTGCGACATGACCAACTCCTCGTTGTCGAC
Source organism: Caballeronia sp. AZ1_KS37 (assembly GCF_023631165.1). Taxonomy (NCBI): domain Bacteria; kingdom Pseudomonadati; phylum Pseudomonadota; class Betaproteobacteria; order Burkholderiales; family Burkholderiaceae; genus Caballeronia; species Caballeronia sp. AZ1_KS37. Next base: position 18,397 of record NZ_JALQDP010000037.1, read on the forward strand.
GGCGCTTCGCCGTCCATTGTCACCAGGCCGGCGACATGCCGGTGTTCACGCGAAGCGGGGGCCCACCGGTTTCGACGCTGGTTTATTATATGTACCTATAATTAATAAACGCAATGCGGAAAAAAATAGTTCTCGACGCGCGATGAGCGGGCGCTCCGCACAGGCGTTCAGCGCGATGAAAGCATTCGAACGAATGTGCTGAAAGGAAGCGATGCGACGCTTCGCGAGCGCGCCGGAGGCCCGCTACGCGGCGCAGGCGAACCGGGTATCATGCGCAGCGGCTGAAACAAGAACTACAACTTTCGCGATCGTCGCCGTCGTGCGGGCCGCTTCCAGACATCTGCCCGGCACGCGACCTTCACGCCACATCGGAGCTGTTTATGCCATTGCGGTCCGGCGTCGACGAGGCCAGCTTTCGTCGCATCCTCTTTCGCAACATCGCGCTGCCGCTCGGAACGGGCGTCGTGACGGCCGTCGCGTTCGTCGCGCTCGTGCTGTATCTGCTGTCGGGCATCAACTGGGTCGAGCATTCGGAACGCGTGATCGGCAATGCGCAGGAAATCGGCCGGCTCGTCAGCGAGAAGGAAAGCGCGATTCGCGGCTATCTGATTACCGGCGACGAGAGCTTTCTCGCGCCGTATGACACCGCGAAGCCGAAGCTCAGCGCCGATATCGACACGCTCGCCGATCTCGTCTCCGACAACGCGCCGCAAGTCGATCGCCTGATTCGCATTCGCGCCTTGCAGACGCAGTGGGACAAGGTCGCCGACGAGCTCATCGATGCGCGCCGCCGCGCGCAGGATTCCGTTCCGCTGGTGCGCGCGGGGCGCGGATCGGCCGAACGCGCGGAGACCGAGCGCGAGCTTTTCGCGTTTCTCAACATCGAGCAGGCCTTGCGGCTGCAGCGCGTGGAATCGGCGAAACAGCTCACGACGATCACCGTCGTCGTCTTCCTGATCCTGAGTCTCGCGCTGTCCGTGATTCTCGCGATCTTCGGCAGACGCGAATTGATGCAGCTTTCCAGCGCGTTCGGCGCGGCGATCGGCGAGCAGGAACGGCAGACGCGCGCGCTTCAGGAACAGGCCTGGCTGCGCGAAGGGCAGACGCGGCTTGCAGAGAGAGTCATCGGCCGGCAATCGCTCGATCAGCTTTGTCAGACGATCCTCGATTTTCTCGCGGATTACCTGAAGATTTCGATGGGCGCGTTCTATGTGCTCGAAGCCGACGGCGCGTTGAAGCGCACCGCGAGCTTCGGTTTCGATCCCGACAGCGCGCCGGTTCCCGAATCGCTCGCGGGCGTGAAAAGCCTCGTCGGGCAGGCGGTGCACGCGCGCAAGCTGACGAGCATGAACGACGTGCCCGCTGGTTACTGGAAGGTGACATCGGCGCTCGGCGCGAGCGCGCCCGCGAGTCTCGCGATCGTGCCGATAGAGAACGAAGGCCAGGCGAACGGCGCCATCGAACTGGGCGCGATGCACAAGCTGACCGAACGCGACGAGCAGTTCCTGAAGTCGATTGCGGGGAATATCGGCGATTTCGTCGAGGCGGCGCAGTATCGCGAGCGCCTGCAACGCGTGCTCGAAGAAACGCAGCAGTTAAACGAAGAGCTGCAGATGCAGCAGGAAGAACTGCGCACGACCAACGAGGAACTCGAACAGCAGACGACCGCGCTTTCGCAGGCGCACGTTTATCTGGCGAATCAGAAGGCCGAACTCGAACAGACCAACGATCGGCTCGCGGAACAGGCGCGCGTGCTCGACGAACGCAACGTCGCGCTCAATGCCGCGCAGGGCGAACTCGAAACGCGCGCCGAAGCGCTGCAGCGCGCGAGCCGCTACAAGTCGGAGTTTCTCGCGAACATGTCGCACGAACTGCGCACGCCGCTGAACAGTTCGCTCATTCTCGCGAAGCTACTGTCGGAGAACAAGCCCGGCAATCTGACGAAAGACCAGGTCAAGTACGCGCAGACGATTTATTCCGCGGGCAACGATCTGCTCAATCTCATCAACGACATTCTCGATCTCTCGAAGGTCGAGGCGGGCAAGCTCGATTTGCATATCGAGGACGTGCCCTTGCAGCGCATCATGGATTCGCTTGCGCGCACCTTCGATCCGCTCGCGCGGCAGAAGAAGCTCCGGCTCGAACTGCGCAACGATATCGACGACTATCCGACGCTCACGACCGATTTCCGCCGTCTCGAACAGATTCTGAAGAACCTGCTGTCGAACGCGGTCAAGTTCACGGATGCGGGCGCGGTCTCGCTCACGCTCAAGCGCGCAGGCGAGGGCGCGGTGCAGTTCGTCGTGACGGATACCGGCATCGGCATTGCGCCGGATCAGCTCGAAGCGATCTTCGAAGCGTTCCAGCAAGCCGACGGCACCACGAGCCGTCACTACGGCGGCACGGGTCTCGGCTTGTCGATTTCGCGCAGTCTCGCGCATCTGCTCGGCGGCGATATCGCGGTGCGCAGCGCGCAGGGCGCCGGCAGCACGTTCACGCTGACGATGCCGCTCGTCTACGGCGCGTCCGACGCGTTGCCGAGCGCCGTAGCGGAAGCGCCCGCGCCCGTGGTCGTCGAAGAAGAGGCGCCGATCGAAGCGCTCCACGTCATCGACGAGGATCGCTTCGATGTCACGCCCGGGCGACGTCTCGTGCTCGTGGTCGAAGACGAGCCGGGCTTCGCGCAAGTGCTGCTCGATCTGGCGCACGAACTGGGTTATCGATGCATCGTGAGCGGCACGGCGCGCGAGGCGCTCAAGCTCGCGCAGGACAGCGCGCCCAACGCGATCCTGCTCGACATCGCCTTGCCCGACCGCTCGGGGCTCGTGCTGCTGCAGGAACTGAAGGCGAATCCGAAAACGCGGCACGTTCCGGTGCATGTCGTGTCGGCGTCGGACAGAAGCGAGGCCGCGCTGCATCTCGGCGCGATCGGTTACGCGGTGAAGCCGACGACGCGCGAGCAACTGACGGCGATTTTTCAGCGCCTCGAAGAGAAGAGCAGCCAGAAGATCAAGCGCGTGCTGCTCGTCGAGGACGATGCGCGTCAGCGTCAGAGCATCGTCGAACTCATCAGCGATACGGACGTGGAGATCACGCCGGTCGAGTTCGGCCGCGACGCGCTCGAACTGCTGAAGACGACGATCTTCGATTGCATGATCATCGACCTGAAGCTGCCCGATATGCAGGGCGGCGACCTCTTGCGCCAAATGGCCGCGATCGACGCGTATTCGTTCCCGCCGGTGATCGTCTACACGGGCCGCAATCTGACGCACGACGAGGAAGCGGAACTGATGCGCTACTCGCAGTCGATCATCATCAAGGGCGCGCGCTCGCCCGAGCGTCTGCTCGATGAAGTCACGCTGTTCCTGCACAAGGTCGAGACGGATCTTTCCGCGGATCGTCAGGCGATGCTGCATGTTTCGCGCTCGCGCGACCGCGTGCTGGATGGCCGCCGCGTTTTGCTCGTCGACGACGACATTCGCAACATCTTCTCGCTATCGAGCGCGCTGGAGCATCAGGAATTGAAGGTGGATATCGGCCGCAACGGTTTCGAGGCAATCGAGGCGCTCGACAAGAATCCGGACATCGACGTCGTGTTGATGGACGTGATGATGCCCGGCATGGACGGACTCGAAGCGACGCGGCGTATCCGCGAGGACGCGCGCTTCAAGAAGCTGCCGGTGATCGCGATCACCGCGAAGGCGATGAAGGACGATCAGGAGCAATGTCTCGCGGCGGGCGCGAGCGATTATCTGGCGAAGCCGATCGACATCGACCGGCTTTACTCGCTGTTGCGCGTGTGGATGGCGCGGCGCGTTTAGATATTCAGCGCGCGCTTGTCGACGGCGAGCGCCGCTTCGCGCATCACTTCCGACAGCGACGGATGCGGGTGGCAAATGCGCCCGATATCCTCGCTCGCCGCCTTGAACTCCATCGCGACGACGGCTTCCGCGATCAGATCCGACGCGTTCGCCGAGATGATGTGCACGCCGAGAATCTCGTCGGTTTTCGCATCGGCGAGGATCTTGATGAAGCCGTCCGTTTCGCCGATGCCCATCGCGCGGCCGTTGGCGAGCATCGGAAACTGGCCGGCCTTGAATGCGCGGCCTTCCGCCTTCAGCGCCTGCTCCGTCTGCCCGACCCACGCGATTTCCGGATGCGTGTAGATCACCCACGGAATGCAGTTGTAGTCGATGTGCGGCTTCTGCCCGTCGATGATCTCCGCGACCAGCACGCCTTCGTCCTCCGCCTTGTGCGCGAGCATCGGGCCACGCACGACATCGCCGATCGCGTAGACGTTCGGGACTTTCGTCGCGCAATGGCCGTCGACGGGAATGAAGCCGCGTTCATCGACCGACAAGCCGATGGAATCGAGACCGAGATCGTCCGTGTTCGGCACGCGGCCGATCGACACGATCAGACGATCCGCGTCGAGCGTCTGCGCGTTGCCGTCCTTGTCCTTGTAGGAGATCGAGACGCTCGAATCCGTCGTCTTCACGCCGTCGATTTTCACGCCGAGATGAATCGTGAGACCTTGCTTCTTGAAGAGCTTCGCGGCCTCCTTTTGCAGCGCGGAGTCGGTCGTGCCGAGGAATTCGGGCAGCGCTTCGAGAATCGTCACTTCCGCGCCCAGCCTGCGCCACACGGAGCCGAGCTCCAGCCCGATCACGCCCGCGCCGACCACGGCGAGCTTCTTCGGCACGGACGTGAAGGCGAGCGCGCCTTCGTTGTCGGAGACGATCTTGTTGTCGACCGGCACGTTCGGCAGATGCCGCGCCTTCGAGCCCGTCGCGATGATCACATGCTGCGCGGTATGCGTTTCACCGCCGACGTCGATCCTGAAGTTCGCGCCGTCCTTGCCCGCGAGCTTGCCGTGACCTTTGATCCAAGTGATCTTGTTTTTGCGGAAGAGGAACTCGACGCCGCCCGTGATCTTCTCGACGATCGCTTCCTTGCGGCCGACCATCTTGCCGACATCGACGGAAAGGTTGTCCAGGTTGATGCCGAGCTCGTCGAAATGGAGTTGCGCCTTCTCGAATTGCTCCGATGACGCGAGCAGCGCCTTCGACGGAATGCAGCCGACGTTCAGACAGGTGCCGCCGAGTTTCGGCTTGCCGGCGTGGTTGATCCATTCCTCGACGCACGCCACCTTGCGGCCGAGCTGCGCGGCGCGGATCGCGGCGATATAGCCGCCGGGCCCGGAGCCGATGACGATCACGTCGAAATCGGCCTTCTGGCCTGACGCGGCGGCGGGCTTTTCAGGCGCAGGCGCCGGGGCAGACGCGGGAGCGGGAGCGGGTGCAGACGCGGGCGCCGATGCCGATGCCTTCGCGTCCGTATCGATGACCGCGATGACTTCGTCCGCGTGAACGATGTCGCCTGCTTTCTTCAGCACTTCCACGATCGCGCCGGCCGATGGCGCGGGCACTTCGAGCACGACCTTGTCCGTTTCCAGCTCGATGAGGATTTCGTCCTGCGCCACGGTGTCGCCCGCATTTTTCTTCCACGGCAACATCGTCGCTTCGGTGACGGATTCGGAAAGCTGCGGAACCTTGACTTCAACCCTGGCCATTCAGATTCTCCTGTTGAGCAATTCGTCGCGATGGGAAATGTCCGGCTGCGTGCCTTGCGGACGCGGCCTTGTCCGGCCGGCCTGACGCGCCGAAGGACACAAGGATACGCCGTGTCCGGACCGCGCGCGCGGGATACGGCCCTCGACTCGCGCATCGCCTCGGCTTTGAGTCATCGTTATATTCGATGGTATATTGCGGAACACGAAAGCACGAGGTGATCATGCGGACCCCTCCGTTTCAACTTGCACGCTCGAGCGCGCCCGGCCTACGCGATGCGTGCTGTCAGCCGACCGAATCCGATCTTCGCGCCTCGCGTCGTCGCGCGCGTCTTGCCGAACTGGATTCGCATCTGCATTGCTCGGTGATCGGCACTTGTCTTTCGACGGGCGAGCTACGCAAGCTCGTGCCCAAATTCACCGATCTCGACCGCCATCACGCGAGCGATCTGGAGATTCATCACGCCGCTGTCGAACTCGCGATCGCGGGCGGCGCGGGCGCGAAGGCGCTGAACAAGGCGCTCGACGAACGCTATTCAGGCGCGATCCGCCGTTTTGACGCCGCGCGCGATACGCAGGCGCTGCTCGATCTGTGGAACGAGGCGCTGAAGTCCGGCGATATTCCGCCCGCGTACTGGGCGGTGATGTCGCATCCGCACGCGACGATCGCAGTGCGCCAGTCCGCGTTCGGCGAACTTCATATGCTGTCGCATCTCGTCGGCGCGGCGAATCGCGCGGATATCCGGCGGCTCGTCGCGCTCGAAGCGGAGAATCAGGAGCTTAGGGAAAAGATCGATCGGCAGCAGGCGCGTCTTTTCGAACTGAGCGCGGAACGCGATGCGTCCGTCAGACAGGCGAGCGAGCACGCGCTGCAACTCGCAGCGTTCGGGCAACGCAAGGCGGATATGCCGACGGCGCAGCTCGAAGCCGAAGTCGAGCGCCTGCGCGAAAAAATCGAGGACGGTGAACGCAGGCTCGCGCTGCACACGAGCCGCCGCGAAGCCGCCGAGCAGCGCGCGCTCCGGGACGAGGACGAGACACGCGCATTGCGCAACAAGCTGGGCGAAGTTCAGGCGCTGCTGAAGGTCGTACAGGCCGAGTGCGCGGCGCTGGAACGCGCGACGCTCGGTGCCTGCGATCGCCCCGACGTGCGCCGACGCGCGATGGAATGGGTGAGCGGCAGGCGCATCGTCTATGTCGGCGGAAGGCCGAATTCGAATGCGGTGCTGAAGGCGCTGGTGGAGGCTGCGGGCGGCGAGCTGATCGTCCATGACGGCGGCATCGAAGATCGCAAGGGCTTGCTCGCGGCCGCGCTGCCGAACGCGGATGTCGTGCTGTTTCCCGTCGATTGCATCGATCACGATTCGATGAGCATGCTCAAGCGCGTCTGCGACCGGCATGGCGTCGAGTATTCGCCGTTGCGCACCGCGAGCGTCGCGAGTTTCGTGGAGTTCGTCGGACGGCTCACGATTGGCGCGCGTGGCGGTCAGGCGAGCGCGCCGCCGCCGTCGGCGTTCTGCTTACGACACGGTTAGGGCTTGAGCAACTGCGTGAGCGATTCGATCTGCTCGGCGCACGCGGCTTGCGCCTGTGTTTCGACATCGCGATAAAGCCGCACGATGCTTTCGCCGACGGGCGTCAGCACGCAGCCGCCGCCGCTTTGCCCGCCTTGTTCGGAGATGGTCGCGGGCGATTTGAGCGAGCGATTGAGCTCGTCGATGAGCAGCCACGCGCGCCGGTACGACATGTCGAGGCTGCGCGCCGCCGCCGATATCGAGCCGTGCTTGCGCACCGCTTCGAGCAGCGACACCTTGCCCGGACCGATGGCGATGGTCTCGCCTTTCGTGATGCGCATGCGAAAGCGCACTTCGATCGGCTGGTTCGCCGCGTCGGTGTCTGATGCGTTTTCCGGTGTTTTCAGGGTCGTCGCCATGCCCGAGAGGATACACGAAGGAAATCGGAGGGGCGTTTGATGAGGGGCTTGCGGGCGTTATCGGTTGTCCGGATAGGACGGCATCGGGGAATATGCAAGGCCGTGTTTGCGACATGCATGTGGCTCCGGCTGACGGGAGGCGCGAGGTGGTCATCGCGGACGGTCGATGATCGGGTAGAGAGATTGGCGCGACTGCCCGAGCGGCGCTTGCATTTCGTTACGCCAGTGGAAGTCGCGCTCGCCCGTTAGCATCTGCTTGCCGTCGAAGCCGCGCGCGTTCCAGCGTTGCCGATCGCGATGTCATCGACGCGGAAGAGTGTGCCCGGTAAATATTGGCGGTGGAATGTCGTTACGTAGCGGAACGGATGGCTTGTCACCGGGAACCAGCAACGAGAGGGTAGGGGCGAGCACCGCCATGCGATAACGGTAGGTCCGCCGCTTGGCTTGCTATGAGCGCGACGCCGCCCTGATCGGCCGTGACGTTCGAGCCGAGGACCGACAGATTGCCGTTGCCGTTCTGACCAGCCGCCAGCGTCACGCCGCCGCCTGCACTGACCCTCGAACCATTCACCGATTCGTCGTAGCTCGACGAGATATGCTGCGACTGCTCACCGCCGAGCGATTGCTCGTGATGCGTCGCCGTATCCTTCGACGCCGTGATCGTGAGATCGCCGCCCGCGACGATGGTCGACCCGGTGAGCGTGGTATCGCGCTCGGAGAGGGTCATCACCTTGCCGCCTGCGACGATCGCGCTGCCGAGTTGCCGGCTCACTTCATCGTGACTGCCGTTCTGACCGTCGTGCGTGTGCACCTCGCGCGTGCTCGTGAATTCGGTCGTGCCGACGTTGATATCTCGCCCGGCCTTGATACCCGCATTGCCGCCTGCCTGAATCATCGCGCCGTTCAGATTCACGTCGCGGCCCGCGATCACCGCGACGTTGTTCGTCCCGGAGATCGTGCCGAGCGCGTCGACGCCGGTTCCCGTGACGCGTCCGGTTAGTTGGTTCGAAGCGAAATCACGCGATACGCCATACGTGTACGTCTCGTTGATGACATCGCGCCCGGCTTGCACGAGCACAACCAACTCACTCCACCATTTGTAAATCTTAATTCAAGCCCGAGCGTTTTCCAACGCTTCATGATCTGTGATGCCGCCGTGCGTGAGTGCGACGTCAAGACCGCTCGCAATCGTGGCCGATTCGAACAACCCATTCCCGTGCCCCACGTCCGGCTCATGTGCAAATGTCTGCAACAGGCAGGATTCAAACCTCGTAGCCGCGTGTGCGTTCACGTAGAAGAGGGAAGACTGATCATTGCGCCCGCTTGAACGGCACCAGAAACAACGAACCCGGCCTTGCCGGGTTCGTTGTTTGCATCACTCTACGAGTAGGTTGGGATCCTTCCAGAAATCCTCGTACTGCTCCGTGATGAGAAACCGCCATCCCGGAGGCAAGCCCAAATAGGGAATTATCAAGGGTGCCCAAGCTTCAAGATGAGACGCATGTAACGGTACAAAGAAGTCGGGCGCATCTGAGTATTGCTCCCCGGCCCAGATATACCAGCCACAAGTGTCACCCTCCGGTTCGATACGCAGACCATTCAATGGGCGTAACCCTTCTTTCACGTTACGCGAGATACCAACCTTGAGATTTAGATCACATCCGAAGTAAGGCGCACCGAATCGGGTGCATGTTTCACGCTGCACAACCATTAGCTTTTCATTCATTGCTAAAACCCGAAGTATTTCTTCATTGCCCGCCCGAACGCGCCTAGCTGACCGCCTTGTGTCGCGAGCATGATGGACAGTGTGGTTGAACTGCATCGATTGTGCGTTGCTGGCCAATGTCAACCGACTCTTCTCGATAATATTGCACAACGAGCGGGTATTTATGATCGGCCACTTGATTGCTTGTTATCGCACCACAATCTACACATGGTTGCCCCTGAACCGAAGCTCTCGGTGCTGCTGTTGGCCCTGCTCCTGTGGGTCTAACGTACGGACCTGATACGTTCGCGTTCGGCTGGAAGTCACTTCCCGGCACTCCGGATTTTGCCACTGAATCTGTCTTCGGCACACCCGCTGCTGGCAGCGGACCACCGCCTAACGTGTATGTATCCGGCTGCGCATCCTTGGACATCGGACCGCCCCCAGTCGGCAGGATGTTCAGGTGCGTGTCGGTTACATCGTTACCCGCTGTGTTTTCGTGCCCGGGTCGGGCGTCAGGCTTATCTCTGTGATTCTGACCATTGAACATATCGACGTTCGAAGCCGTCGACGCTCCGGTACTGCCACCAACAACCGCGCCCGTGCTGGTCGCGATCACGTTCGTAATGATATTCGCGAGCGCTCGATCCGCGTCTGCGTTACCGGTCGGACTCGATGCCGCGATGTCGTGACTCAACTCATTGAGCTTACCCGCCGCCGCCGCCGATATTCCCGCGCCCGCGGCAGCTTGCGCCGCGCTGGTGATGCTTCCCCCACCCAGTCCCGCCACCGCCGCCCCGCCCGCGATATGCATCGCGACCCGATTCTCCCCACCTTCCTTCCAGTTGCTAACGCCCGACTGGCGCCGCGTTGGCGAAACAGGGTTTCCCCTGACGCACCAACCACTTGCAATCGATTTTCGTCCGACACCGATCTGGCCCAGCAATTCTTTTCCCCGACGCGGCTTTTAGTCTTGGGAGGCGCGTTTGCCAGAGGACGAACTCGCTCCGTTCAGGATGTCTCATTAATCCCGCCGTGGCTGACGGCGCACGAAGTGCGACGGCAGACGCGGCGGAACGGGGTCGATGCGCTCCAATGCGCCATGCCCGCACAGACTCGGCGCGCGTATCGCCAGCGCGCGCAAGGCCCACGAACTCACCCAGCAGCAACTCGCCGCGCAGCTTGGCATTGCCCAGCAGACGCTCGCGCACTACGAAGGCGGGCGACTGCGTTTGCCTGTCTCGTTGCTGCCGGAGCTGACCAGAACACTCGGTCTATCAGCCGACGAGATACTTGGCCAGAACGCCACTCCGCGCGGCAGCAAGCGCGGCCCGTCCTCCAAGCTGCAACAGCAAATCGAGACGATCGGCCAGCTTCCGAAGGCGCGTCAACGCTTTGTGTCCGATGCTTGATACGGTGCTGGCACAAGCCCAGCAGTAAGGAAGGAGATTTAAAGCAGTAGAAAAAGCGCGGGCCGCATGGGCGCCAACCCATACAGCCCGCTGACCACAACCAACTCGATCAAGGAGTTGACCATGGCTGACGCCAATCTTAAAGCAACAAACACCTTTTCTGTTCGCTCAATCAACTGCGACGCCAACGAGCGCAACATGCCGCGTATCCGCCTTATGGGCCGGTGGCTTGAACAGGCACCGCCACGCCCGTGTACGTCGTGTACTGATAGCCACTGTTCCACTGCCCGCCGTGCGGCGGCTCGATGTTGACGCCGCCGATCATATCCGGGGTCGAGCTGGTCCAGCCCACGTCCTGGCCCGAACAGGCGGCCATCACCACGGCCGTACATCCCGACATGCTGATGCCCAACTGGTCCAGCAGCGCCGGATCGACCTGCTGATTCAGGCCGGTCGTGGTCATCGTCGTGCGGGTGTTAGTCACTTGATCGGCGTGCAGTTCCATATCGCCCGCCGATTCGATCAGCGCCGACTGGTTGCGGATCAGGTTCGCTTTCGTGTAGTCGCCGTTCGCGTCCTTGCCGCCCGCCAGCACGACGCGGCCCAGACCGAAAATCGCGGTCGTGGCCTGCGTGTCGGTCATCGTCGTGTCGTCGCGATTCTCGATCGTGGGCGCGAGCAACTCGAGCAGGCCGTCGCTGTCCGTTGCGCCGATCAGCGCAGTCGGCCCGGCGTTCCTGATGGTTTGCGTCGCGTTGAGCGAGACGCTGCCGCCGACGATCGCGCCGGTATTGTCTAGCGCGTTCGAGTGCGTCGTGAGCGTGCCGCCCGCCATCAGCGTGCCGCTGTTGACGATATCGCCCGCGTCGATGCCGAGGTTGTTGACCGCCTGAAGCAGCGCGCCGTTGGTGAACGTGCCGGGCAACGTGAAAGTCAGATCGTGCCCCGCATTGAACTGAACATCCGGAGTGGGCGCGAAATCTCCCTGCACGCGCACCGCCACATCGTGGGCTGCGCTGTACGCGCCGCCGCCCATCAGCGCGGTCGCACTCACCGACAGGTCTCGCGTGGCGCCGATCTGACCGTTCGCGTTCGTGATCGCACCGGTCGTCGTGATGGCGACATCGCCGTTCGAGCCGGCGAGACTGCCGATCCGGCCCGCGCTGTTGTCCACGGTGTCCGCCTGCACCGTGAGGTTCGCGCCGCTCAGCTGCGCGCCCTGCGTGTTGACGAGCGTCGCGGTATCGACGGCGATCTTGCCGTTGCCCGTCATCACGCCGCCGGTGTTGATGATACGGCTGCCGCCTTCGACCGTCATCTCGCCGGTGCCGAGATTGCCGACGAGACCGTTCGTATTGTCGATGGACGACGCCCGCACATTTAGCGTGCTCGCATCGCCAGCGGCGCCCGTGCCGGACTGGATCTGCCCGTTCGTGTTGGTCAGCGCGCCGCCATTCGCGAGCGACAGCGACGACAGCGCGCGGATCGCGCCTTGCGTGTTGTCCACCCCGCCCGCGACGTTGGCCGCGATGTCGCCCTGCGCGGCCAGCACACCCTTCGCATTGTTCAGGCTGGCCGCTTGCGCTTCGATCCGGCCAGCGGCGACGATCTTGCCGCCCGCGTTCGAGAACGCGCCCGCACCGTTGCCGGGCGCGATCGTCAGCGTGCCGGATCCGGCGGCGAGAATCGCGCCGCCGTCGTTGATGAGCGCCGCGGGCGCAAGCGTCAGATCGGTGCTGTTGCTCTGACGCTCAACGCGGGCCGTGTGTCGAATCAAAGCGGTCAGGTTTCGGCGCATGGGCCGCTCGTCATCCAGTCGGCCGGGCAGATTGCCAATCAGCGCGGCTCGTTCGTATCTGACGGCACAATGCAGGTGCGCGGCGGCGTCATCGCGAACAGCCAGGGGACGATGCAAAGCGCTGCGGCCCTGTCGGTATCGGGTACATCGCTCGACAACACCGCGGGGCGCATCACCTCGCTCAATGGCGATGGTCTGACGATCACCACAACGGGCCAGCTCACGAACGCGGCCGGGACCACCGCCACCGGCGCACAAGGCGGCGTGATCGGCGGCAATGGTGCGGTCACGCTGCGAGGCGGAAGCATCGCCAATCACGGCACGGTGAACGCGCAGACGGACTTGCAAGTCACGGGCGCCTCGCTCGATAACAACGGCGGAACGCTTCACGCGGCGAACAACGTGTCCGTCGATGCCGGCGCGCAGTTGACGAATAGCGGCGGGACGATCTCGGCGGGCCAGCGCGCCAAGCTCAACGCGCGCACGCTCGATAACAGCGGCGGCACCACGCAAGCCGCGCAACTGGCCATCACGGCCACGAATCTGGCCAATCGCGCGGGCGTCATCACGCAGACGGGCGCGGGGCCGATGTCTGTCGCGGTGTCGGGCACGCTCGACAATTCGAACGGCGGCAGGCTGGAGAGCAACAGCACCGACCTTACGCTCGCTCCCGCCACGCTCATCAACGACGGCGGCACGATCACGCATGCCGGCAACGGCACGCTGATCGTCGATGCGGGCAACGGCGCGGGCACGCTGTCGAACGCGGGCGGCACGATTCAGAGCAACGGGCAAGTCGTGGCGCGGGCCGGTACCTTCGACAATGCATCGGGCAAGCTCATCGGTCAGAACGGACTGGCGGCGACGGTTGTGGGCGCGCTGAACAACACGAACGGCAAGCTGCTGTCGAACAAGGATCTGAGCCTTGCCAGCGGCACGCTGATCAATAACGGCGGGCAGATCGGCGCGGGCGCGAACGCCTCGGTTCATACCGGATCGCTGACGAACAACGGCGGCTCGATCGTCGCTCCGAATCTCACGTTGACGAGCGACAGCACGCTCGATAACAACGGCGGCGACATCGAGGCGAATCAGCTTGCGCTGACGGCGGCCGACCTCCTGAACCGCGGCGGCACAATCACGCAGTACGGCGCGTCGCCGATGGACTTCAACGTCAATGGCACGTTCGACAATTCGAACGGCGGCACGCTGCAGGCCGTTGCCGGCGGTCATCGTGCCGTGGTCGTTGATGAGCGCGTCCGTCGCGTCGGCGTTGACCGATCCGCCGGCGCTCGTCGTCGCGCCGGATAGATTCAGGTCGCCCCCGTTCGCTGCGAGCGACACGTTCCCGTTTGCCGCCGTCTGGCTGCTTGCGAGATTGAGGCTGCTGGCCGCAAGCGTCGCGTTGCCGCCCGCGACGTTCCGGCCAGTCGCATTCAGTGCGCCCGAAGCCAGAACGGTCAAATCGCCGCCTTGCGCGACCGTGCCATCCTGATTGACGCCCGCGCCGAGCGTTCCAGTCGATGCGACGCTGCCCGCATTGACGCTCGTATTCCGCTGCGCCGCGAGCGTGCCACTGTTCGTCAGCGCGCCCGATGTCGCGACGATCACGTCGCGTTGAGCATACGTCACGCCGCTGTTATCGATGCCATCGCGCGCCGATACGCTCATGCTCCCGCTTGCGTTCGTCGTTCCGGCGAGCACGAGCTGGCCATTGGACTTGAGCGTCAGATCGCCGGCCTGCGCCGCCAGAATCCCGCGATTGCTGACGCCCACACCGTATTCGTTGGATGTCAGATAGATGCGATTCGAATACATGCCACCGAGCGCGCCGACGTCGATCGCCACCGACGGCGCCGGACCAGTGCCCGCGATCGGCGTAGCGTTGAGCGTGTCGTGATCGATCTGATTCGCGCCCGCGACCACGTTCAGGTTGTTCGCATAAATCGCCGCGTTGGCTTGAATAGCGCGACTCAGCAGATCGACCTGATCGACGTTCGTCACATTGAGACCGGCGCCTTGTACCGTGATCGTCCCGCCTGTGACGTTGAAGCCCGTCAGATTCCCCGATGGCCCGAAATTCGGCGTTCCGGTCGTCAACACGGCTCGGGACGTATTAATGAAACCCGCGCCGTCGACCAGAATCCCTTGCGGATTCGCGACGACCACCTCTGCGCGCGATCCCGCCACTTCGAGATACCCGCGCAATTGCGACGGCGAATTACTCTGCACCTGATTGACGATGATCCGCGCCTCACGACCGGGCGTCAGATTCGGATTGCCATTCACGTATCCGGCCTGTTGCGTCTGCGTGATGGTTGCAGCGTTATTCAGGATCGCGCCCTGGCGCTGGACGTCGAATTGTGAATAATTGTTGACCGACACGCCCGCCGAACTGGGTCGCGAGATATTGACTTGCGGCAACCCGTTTTGCGTCTGTATGACTTGAGCGCCCGAGCCGGGCACCGCGACTATCTGCGCAATTGACGGCGCGCTTAGGATGACATTGCCGATAAGGACCATCGCGGCGAGGACGACCGCGCGCAATGCGGGCACGGGCCCGGCGTGATGAGAGCGCGTCGCGGGACGACGCGCGCCGGGCGCGGTGCGATGAGCGCTGGCGAAGTCCGCGACGGCGACGAGCATATGCCGCACGCGGCTATAGACGAGTTTGTAAAAACCCTTATTCATGATTCTTTTCGGGATTGAGTCGGCGGGGTCAGCGTCTGCGCGCCACTGCTTAGCGGCAGAGAACTCCGAATTTTCAGCCATCCTTAACTGAAAATTCATACGGATAACTCTGAAAGAAGAAACGCCTCGCGAGATGCGAGGCGCCTATTCGAGTGGGGAAATTCTGAGTTTGGAACGAACGAGCGCGAGTCCCGGTCTGTGCGCGGCGATCTAGGGCGTGTCCGGATACCGGATCACAAAATCCTCACATCGCGGACAACCCGGCGCACACGTCGTCTCAACGCCTCGCGCAAGCGCGACTTCCTTCGCCGAAGTGATCGTCGCGCCGATTTCCCGCGCGAACAGCATGCTATCGGCCGATCCGTTCATCGATGCGACGCACCCAGAACGTGGGCATCGACGCGCACGAGGCGCTTCAGATGGCGCGGCGCGCGCACCGTGTCCGCGCCGGAAACGAGCACCGGCAATCCGTCCTCGATGCCAAGTTCGCGATCCTCGCACTCGTACGCGACAATCACCTGCGCGCCGATCGGCGTATTGAAAAGCTCGTGCCAGGAGAACGTCACCGCATAGCCATCGTGCGCGTGCGCGAGGAACACGGTGCGCTTGAAATCGGTGTTGTCCGGCCGGCGCACGCCCGCGGCGTCGAGCAGCACGCGCAATGGCACGCCGCGATAGCTTCCCATCGGTCGAATGTAGCGGCCCGTCGAAAAGCACACGAGATCGAACGGTTCGATGCTCACGCGCCCGAATTCGCGCATTGCGGCGACATCGAGCGTCAGCGGCCTTTGCACCGCGCCGCCAATCTCGATATATGGGCTACTCGAATTGCTCTGGCTCGATGACGACATGATTCCTCGAAACATGGGGTCGCGCGAAATGGGCTATATCCGGGAATATATTACGATGTCGCATCGATGACATTTCTGTCCGCACATAATCGGCATGCCCGGCACACGATTGGGCAACAAAATGGGCAAACGTGTACTGTTCTACCCGCGAGAACGTCGCGGCCGGCTGAGCGATCCGCCCAGCCGGCATCCCGCTCCATCCCATCAACGAGAGAGGATTGTCATGCCGTTCGTCACGACCAAAGATAACGTCGAAATTTTCTACAAGGATTGGGGCCCGAAGGACGCGCAGCCCATCGTTTTCCATCACGGCTGGCCGCTTTCTTCCGACGATTGGGACGCGCAATTGCTGTTTTTCGTCCAGAAGGGATATCGCGTGATCGCGCACGACCGGCGCGGACACGGCCGCTCGTCGCAAGTCTCGGACGGTCACGACATGGATCACTACGCCGCCGACGCCTTCGCGGTCGTCGAGGCGCTCGATCTGCGCAACGCAATCCATATCGGACATTCGACGGGCGGCGGTGAAGTCGCCCGCTATGTCGCGAAGCACGGCGAACCGGCGGGACGCGTCGCGAAGGCGGTCCTCGTCAGCGCTGTGCCGCCGCTCATGCTGAAGACGGAAGCCAACCCGGAAGGCCTGCCTATCGACGTCTTCGACGGTTTGCGCAAAGGGCTCGCGGACAACCGCGCGCAGTTCTTCGTCGATGTGCCCGCAGGTCCGTTCTACGGCTTCAACCGCCCGGGCGCGACGGTGCATCAGGGCGTCATCCAGAACTGGTGGCGTCAGGGCATGATGGGCAGCGCCAAGGCGCACTACGAGGGCATCAAGGCGTTCTCGGAAACGGATCAGACCGAAGATCTCAAGTCGATCTCCGTCCCCACGCTCGTTCTGCATGGCGAGGATGACCAGATCGTGCCGATCGCCGATGCCGCGCTGAAGTCCATCAAGCTGCTGAAGAACGGCAGGCTGAAGACGTATCCGGGCTTCTCGCACGGCATGCTGACCGTCAACGCGGACGTCCTCAACGCAGACCTGCTCGCATTCGTGCAGGGCTGATTCACGCAGCCGGCGCGGACATTGTTCGTTCGCGCCGGCATCTCTGTTCAAGGCACACGGCTTTTTCCCGATTGGAAGCGCGCTTAAAGTGGCCAACTCCAATCTAGCCTCAGTGCCATCATGCAAATCGATACACCAGCAATTGCAGCATCGCCGGAAGGACGTTCGACGTCGATGCGCCAATGGCTCGCCGTCATCGCCGTGGCCGTGAGCGCGTTCGCGTTCGTGACGGCCGAATTCCTGCCCGTCGGCTTGCTGCCGCAGATCGCGCACGATCTCGGCGTGTCGCCCGGCGTCGCGGGCCTCATGGTGACGACGCCCGGCGTCATGGCCGCGATATTCGCCCCGACGCTCATCGTCAGCGCGGGCCGAATGGATCGGCGATATGTGTTCCTGCTCCTCACCGCCGTCCTTCTGATCGCGAACCTCGTCAGCGCC
Organism: Caballeronia sp. AZ1_KS37; assembly: GCF_023631165.1. NCBI lineage: Bacteria > Pseudomonadati > Pseudomonadota > Betaproteobacteria > Burkholderiales > Burkholderiaceae > Caballeronia > Caballeronia sp. AZ1_KS37. The sequence goes on from NZ_JALQDP010000037.1 coordinate 35,854, forward strand.
GTCGCGAACAATCTGCCGGTCATGCTCGCGGGCCGCGCCATGCTCGGCGCCGCGTTGGGCGGCTTCTGGACCCTTGCGACCGCCGCCGCGCCGCGACTCGTGCAGCCGAAAGATGCAGCGAAGGCCACCGCGACCATTCTGACCGGCGTGACGCTCGCGACGGTCGTCGGCGTGCCGCTCGGCACGTTCATCGCGTCGTTCGCGTCGTGGCGTTTCTCGTTCGCGGCGACGGCGGGACTCGTCGCCGTGGCGCTGATTGCACAGGCGCTGCTCGTGCCTTCGTTGCCGTCGGCATCGGCGTTGCGCATCGCCGATTTCAGAAAGCTGCTCGCGCGTCCTCACACGCGATTGAGCATGCTGATGGTCGCGCTCGTTTTCGGCGCGCATTTCTCGACCTACACGTACATTGCGCCGCTGCTCGAACAGGACTTCTCGTTGAGCACCATCACGCTGCTGCTCTTCGGCTTCGGCCTCGGCCTCGTCGGCTTCTTCTCGAATGCGCTGATGTCGATGGTCGTCTCCGGTCATCTCAAGAAGTCGGTCGCCGCGATGGTGTTGCTGCTGCTCGGCGCGATTTCGTCGATGCTGCTGCTGGAGCACTCGATCATCGGCGAAACGGCGGGGATGCTGCTGTGGGGCATTGCGTTCGGCGCCTTGCCGCTGTGCTTCAGCGTGTGGATTCAGCGCGGCACGGCGGACTTGCCCGAAGCGGGTTCCGCGATGTTCGTGAGCATCATCCAGGTGGCGATTGCGGTGGGATCGGCGGTCGGCGGCACGATCGTCGACCGTGCGGGCGTACACGCTGATTTCACGTTGGGACTCGCGCTCGCGCTGCTCGGACTCGTCGCGCTGCAACGGCTCGCGGCATGGGAGCGGCCGGCCCGGGCGTCCGCATTCAAGCGCGGATACGACGCTTCGCCGGATTGACCTGTCGCAAGCCGCGCTATATTGGTCGTTCGGTCCGACGCCCTTGCGCCGGGCTCATCGACGGGAGAAGTGCATGAAGCGTCGGCTGATGGCGGCAATCGCAATGACGATGTTCCTCGCGGCGTGCGGCTCCGTCGCGCCGGACGCGGCCGTGCAAACCGTCCCGCTCGCGGGCACGCCAAACGGCGTCGCAGTGCGCGATTCGGACGGCGCCGTGTTCGTCACCGACGACCGGACCAACGGCGTCGTGATGACGTCGCATATCGGCGAAGAGGACGCGCCCGCGTTTTCGCTCTACGCGCGCATTCCGGCAGCCGAGGGCGAACGCACGAGCCTGAGCCAGATCGCGTTCGCGCCGAACGGTCATCTGCTCGTCGAGCAATTCGGCTTCGGCACGTCGGCCGCGATCTACGATGTCGCGCCGAGCGGTCAGGTCGCGCTCGCATCGGACACGAATTCCGCGCGGCGGCGTGTCGGCCTGCTCGTGCTCGATGGCGGCACGTTTCTGTCGAGCTGGTTCATGGAGGAGGGTGGCGCGCCGGCAGAAGGCGGCGTCAGCGTGATTACGCGTGGCACGGCGCCGCGGCAGGTGATCGAGCGCGACATCGTCACCGGATTGGGCAAGCCGGTCGGCTTGGCTACGGTCGGCGACACGCTCTACATCAGCGATCAGGCCGCGAACCGCATCTACCAGGTGGACTTGCAGTCGGCGCGGGCGGCGAGCGCGCCCGTGCCGGCGAGCGATGTCTTCGCGACGGTCGAAGCGCCCGACCTGATGGCCGCGACGCCCGACGGCCGGCTCTTCACGAAATGCGGCGCGCACGCCGTATGCAGCATCTCGAAGCGCGGCCGCGCGACGATCATGGCCGACGATCTGCAATCGCCGCGCGGCGTGGCGGTGGACGTCGCGCGCAAACGGCTCGTCGTCGTGGATCGGTCGAGCGCCCCGGACAAGCCGAGCGCGCTGCGCGTGGTGCCGATCAAATAGCGACGGTGTCGCTCATCGCGGCGACGACCATCCCTTATAGCTGCCGACGTTGTCGCGCGTGACGAGCGTCGACGGCAGCAGGATCGTCGAGTTGGCGGGCTTCTTGCCGTTCATCAGATCGTAGCCGACGCTCACCGCCTGCTGCGCCATCGCCCACGGATCCTGGCTCGCCGACGCCTGAACCATCGTGTCGGTCTTGAGCGCGGTTTCGATATCGGGCGCGCCATCCACCGACGTAATCACGATGTTGTTCCGATGCAGTTGCTTCGCCGCGAGGTCCGTGCCGATCGCTTGCGGATCGTTGATCGCGAACACGCCGTCGAGCTTCGGGAAACGCGTCAGATAACCCTGCATCGCGTTCATGCCGCCTTCGCGCGAGCCTTTCGCGTCCTGATCGTCGGAAAGAACCTTGATGCCCGGGTTCTTCGCGAGCACGCTCTTGCAACCGTTCACGCGATCGATCACCGCCGACACTTGCGGCCCGTTCTCGATCACCACGTTGCCCTTGCCGTTGAGCTTCTTCGCCAGATAATCGCAGGCAATCTCGCCGGCCTGCACATTGTTGGTCTGCACGGTCGCGTCCGCGCCGGCCGCCGCGACGTCCACCGCGACCACGACGATGCCCGCCTTCTGCGCCTTCTTCACCGCCGGCTCGATCGCCTTCGGATCGACGGCGTTCAGCAGGATCATGTCGACCTTCGCCGAAATGAAATTGTCGATCTGCGTGAACTGCTTGTTCATGTCGTAATCCGACGAAACAGCCGTCACCTTCACGTTCGGATTGAGCGTCTTGGCCTTCGCTTCCGCGCCCTTCGAGATCGTCACGAAGTACGGATTGCCGAGCGAGCCGACCGTGATGCCGATGGACTTCAACTGCTTGTCGGCGGCGTGCGCGGATAGCGACATCGTGAAACCGAGAGCGAGTGCGACGCTGGCGAAAAGCTTGTTGTGTTTGCGCATGTTGTTGTCTCCGGGGTGGTCCATATTTTTGAGGGCGGGCGCAAGCGGACCCGAATGCGCCCGGTTTAGCCAGATCAGGTGCGAGCCGAGCCGCGCTGACGGTAACGATCGAGCGCCACCGCGCCGATGATCACGAGGCCCTTGATGATGTACTGCCAGATATCCGACACGCCGAGCAGCACGAGGCCGTTGGAGAGCACCGCGATGATGAGTGCGCCGACCAGCGTGCCGACGATCGAACCCACGCCGCCGACGAAGCTCGTGCCGCCGAGAATGACCGCGGCGATGGCGTCGAGTTCATACGACTGGCCGAGTTGCAAACCGTTCGCGGCGTAGAGACGCGCGGCCGACATCACGGCGCCGAGACCGGCGAGCAGGCCCGAGATCGCGTAGACGAAAAGCTGGATGCCCCACACCTTGATGCCGGAAAGACGCGCCGCTTCCGGATTGCCGCCGACCGAATAGATGCGCAGTCCGAGCACCGTGCGTCGCAGGATGAACCACGACACCAGCACGACGAGCAGCGCGATGATGACGAGCCAGGGCACGCCGAAGAGCGTGTCGTTGCCGATGAACGCGAACGGCAATTGCGGATTGAAGATCGTCGTATCGTGACCGATGAGCCGCGCGATACCGCGCACGGCGGTCAGCGAACCGAGCGTCACGATGAACGGCGGCAGCTTGAGCAGCGCGATCAGCAATCCGTTGATGACGCCGAAGCCGAGACCGACGGCGAGCGCGGCGGGAATGCCGAGCCATCCCCATCCCGGAATGTTCGATGCGAGCAGTGCGGCGACCGCGCCCGCCGAGAGAATCGAGCCGACCGACAAGTCGATGCCGCCCGTCAGAATCACGAAGGTCATGCCCGCCGCGAGCACGATGTTGATCGATGCCTGCTGCGTGACGATCGACAGATTCTGGAAGCTGAAGAAGCCGTCGGTGACGATGCCGAAGCCGATGCACAGCAGGATCAGCACGGGCAGCATGCCCGCGGTTCGCATCAGCACCTGCATGCGTTCGCGATGCTCGATGCGGTTCTGCCGCTGCGATACGCTCTCCGCCTTCGCAACCGGCGCGCTGTCGTGGTGTTTCGTCGTGTTAGCCATGTCTCTCTCCAGATATCCTTTAAGCCGCCTGATCGAGCGCGACCTTCGAGCCCGTCGCCAGTTCGATGATCCCTTCCTGCGAAATCGGCTTGCCCGAATGGCCGCCGAGTTCGCCCGCGATTTCGCCTTCGCGCATCACGAGCACGCGGTCCGCCACGCCGATCACTTCCGGCAGCTCGCTCGAGATGACGATCACGCCGACGCCCGACCGCGCGAGATCGTTGATGATTCGATAAATCTCCGACTTCGCGCCGATATCGACGCCACGTGTCGGCTCGTCGAGAATCAGCACTTCGGGCTTGGTTTCGAGCAGGCGCGACAGCAGCACCTTCTGCTGATTGCCGCCTGACAGCGCGCCCACGTTCACGCGCATGTTCGGCACGCGGATGGTCAGCGCGGCGATGGCGTCCTTCGCGCGCGCGTTGCCGCGCGGCAGGTCCATCACGCCGGCTTTCGCATCGCGTCCGGCGACGGTGATATTGATGTTGTCGCGCACGCTCATGTCGAGGAAGAGGCCCTGGCCCTTGCGGTCTTCCGTCAGATAGACGAGACCGGCATCGATCGCGTCGCGCGGCGTGCGCAGCTTGAGCGGCTTCCCGTGCATCGACACTTCGCCGCGTATCGCCGGTTCCGCGCCGAAGATCAGACGCGCGAACTCCGTGCGTCCCGCGCCGACGAGTCCCGCGATGCCCAGCACTTCGCCCTTGTGCAGATCGAGGCTGCATCCTTTCACGCGATTGCCGTCCGCCATATCGCGCACGGACAGCACGACGTTGCCCGGATCGTAAGGCGCGTGCTGCTTCTTGTAGAAGCCGGAGATGTCGCGGCCGACCATCATCTTGACGAGGCTGTCGGCGGAGAGTTCGTCGCGCATCAGCGTGCCGACGTACGCGCCGTCGCGCAGCACCGAAACGCGGTCGCTCAGTTCATAAATCTCCGCCATCCGATGACTGATGTAGATGATCGCGATGCCTTCCTCGCGCAGTTGCCGCACGAGCTCGAACAGGCGATCGGTTTCGCGCGAGGAGAGCGGCGTGGTCGGCTCGTCCATCACGAGGATGCGCGCGTGAGCATGCACGGCGCGCGCGATTTCGACGAGTTGCCGCTCCGCGATCGACAGGTCGCCGACGAGCGTATGCGGCTTGAAGTTCGCACCGAGACGCTTGAGCACGTCGGTGCAGCCGCGCTCCATGCCCGCGCGATCGACGAGCCTGCCGCGCCGCAATTCGCGCCCCGCGTAAATGTTCTCCGCGACGGAAAGATTCGGCGCGAGGCTCAGTTCCTGATAGATCACCGCGACGCCGAGCGCGCGCGCGGCGAGCGGCCCGCCGATGGTGACGGTCTTGCCGTCGATCAGGATTTCTCCGCCCGCATCGGCCTGATACGCGCCCGAGAGGATTTTCATCAGCGTGGATTTGCCCGCGCCGTTTTCGCCCATCAGCGAATGCACTTCGCCGGGATAGACCGACAGACGCACGTCGTTCAACGCGCGCACGCCGGGAAAGGTTTTGCTGATGCCGCGCATTTCGAGCAGCGGCGGTCGGCTGGAAGCATCATGCGGCATGGTTCATCTCCTGCGGTTTGATGCCCGCGTGGCGGATCGCCGCGCGCGGTGAGAAGTTGAAGAACATCGGCAACGTGGCCGCGCCGATCGCGCCCGCATCCGGGCCGAAGGAGCCGCGCACGAGCGTCGGGGTGCCGCGCGCTTCGGGCGCGTTGGCGGCGAGCGTCGTCGACAGACGTGCGACGAGCTTGTCGAGGAGGCCGCCGTCGATGTCGGAATCGATCACGACCATCGGCACGTCGAGCACGCAGAGCGTCGCGCGCAGGGCGGGCGCGAGCGCTTCGATGCAGTCGTCGATCCATTCGTCGACGGCGGGAAGACTGCGCTCAATGCAAGCCTGCAGATCGACGCGGTTATCGGCCGCGGCGCCACAGTAGTTGAGATGCCGCACGAGCGCGTTCAGCGATGCGCGCGACAGCAGGATGTCCCACTGGCCGGCCGGTTGCGGCGCGGACGGCAGGCGGCTCGGCGGCACCGGAATCACGCCGATGTCGCCCGCATTGCCCGACGCGCCGCGCAGGCAGTCGCCGTTGATCGCGATGCCGCCGCCAATCGCGGAGCCGAGAAAGAGATAGACGAAGTCGTCGCAACTGCGGCCGTGGCCGTAGAAAAGCTCGGCCGTCGCGGCGGCGTTGCCGTCGTTTTCGCTGAAAACCGGCAGCGAGAGCGTGCGCGCCAGTTCATCGGCGAAATCGGTTTCGTCCCACGCGCGGAAGCGTTCGGCGGGCAGGCCGAGTTCGCGCAGCCAGCTGCCGAGATTGAAGGGCTGTGCGATGCCGATGCCCGTCAGCCGCTCGCGCTCCGGCTCGGAAAGCAGGCGAAGCATGCTTTTGACGTCGCGTTGCACGATTTTGAGCACTTCGGACGGATGCGGCAGGATGGCGTCCAGCGCGCTGCGGGCGAGCACGTCGCCGGCGAAATTCACGAGTACCGTTTCGATGCCCGTGCGATCCAGCCGCACGCCGATACCGAACGCGCCGCGCGGATCGAGCCGGATCAGCGACGCGGGCTGACCGCGCTGGCCTTCGAGACGACGACCGGTGTATTCGATCAGGCCCGCATTTTCCAACGATTCGACGATGCTGCCGACCGCCGTGCTCGTGAGATTCGCGTGACGCGCGAGATCGGCCTTCGATGCCGGCTCGGTGCGCCGCAGCGCCTGCAACAGCAGACGTTCGTTGTACCGGCGCACGCTCGCGGAATTGCTGCCTCTGCCGCTTGGGGATTTCACGCGCTGTCTCCGAAGTAGCCGGCCATCGAGTCGTGGCCATTAATTAAATCAAGTTGATTTATTTAAGACCGACGGCGCGGCGAAGTAAAGCAGGGAAATCCCGAAGCATTTTGTTCAGCGGAATGCGAAACGCGCTGCGCGACCATTGCAAACCGCGGACCCGGTGCGCTTTCACACTAGGCGATGCAATCGTCAGTTCCAAGCTTTGCGACACGGCTTTGCAGCCAGCTTTCGACGCGCGGCGCGCGCAGCGTCGTGCGGATCGATGTGCTATCGTCGGCGACACTTTTCGACACATTGGCCGCCGTTTCATGTTCTCGATTTCCGAAGCCACGCACGCGACCAAGGCCGCGCAATACGACGATCTGCTGCAGCAAGCCCGCGCGCTCCTCGCCGATGAAACCGACTTCATCGCCAACGCGGCGAATTTTTCGTCGCTCATCTATCACACGCTGCCGGATCTGAACTGGGCCGGCTTCTATCTGTTCGACGGCACCGAACTCGTGGTCGGGCCGTTTCAGGGCAAGCCGGCGTGCGTGCGGATCGCGCTTGGACGCGGCGTCTGCGGCACGGCGGCGCGCGAACGGCGCACGCAGGTCGTGCCGGACGTGCACGCGTTTCCGGGCCACATCGCCTGCGATTCGGCGTCGCGCTCGGAGATCGTCGTGCCGCTCGTCGGAAGCGACGGCGCGCTGATCGGCGTGTGGGACGTCGATAGCCCCGTGCCGAACCGCTTCGACGATGAAGACGCGCTCGGCATGGAAGCGCTGTGCGCCGAGTTCATCGCGCTCGCGCGGAAAAAATGAACGTCGAAGCAGCGGATAACGGCGCGGCCGCGCTCGTGGAAGCGGCATCGCGCTGAGAATTTGTCCTGATCGGACGACTGGTCGCGTGCGTCTACAATGGGACGTTTTCATCCGTCTCAAAATTTCATGACGAGCCTCGTCCGCCGCCGCCTGCTTGCCGCATGCGCCATGAGCGCGTGTGCGTTCGCGCGCGTGCGCGACGTGCGCGCGGCATCGGACAAGGCGACCGTCGCGCTCGTGATGAAGTCGCTCGGCGATCCGTTCGTCGTGTCGATGATCGAAGGCGCGCGCAACTATCAGCGCCATTACGCATCGCAGCTCGATCTCACGACGAACGGCACGCTCACCGACAACGACGTCGCCGGGCAGATTCACATCGTCGAGTCGCTCATCGAAGCGAAGGTCAACGCGATCGTCATCGCGCCGGCGGATTCGAAGGCGCTGCTGCCGGTGGCGGCGAAGGCGATCGCGGCGGGCATCATCGTAATCGCCATCGACAATCCTTTCGACGAAGCCGCGCAGGACGCGGCGCGCGTCACGATTCCGTTCGTCGGACCGGACAGCCGGCGCGGGGCGAGGCTCGTCGGTGGGTATCTCGGCTCGAAGCTGAAGGCGGGCGATGAAGTCGGGATCATCGGCGGGCCGGCGAACGATCGCAACGCGCAGCAGCGCACGGTCGGCTTCACGGACGCGATGAACGCGGCGGGCATGCGTATCGCCGCCGTCGACAGCGGCGACTGGACCCTCGTGAGCGGCAAGGCGAGTGCGCTGGAGATGCTCTATGCGCATCCGGACTTGCGCGGCTTGCTCTGCGCGAACGACAACATCGCGATGGGCGCGATCGACGCGATCCGCATCGCCGGAAAAAGGGGCCGCGTGCTGGTGACGGGCTACAACAACATCGAAACCGTGCAGCCGATGCTCGACGACGGCCGCCTGCTTGCGACCGTCGAGCAATTCGGCGCGCGGCAGGCGGTGTTCGGTCTGGATGTCGCGGTGAAGGCGCTCGTGGAGAAGCGGCGGCAGAGAGACTTGTCGCCGTATATGGAAACGCCGGTGCAACTGGTGACGAGAGGGGCAGCGAAGGGGTTTCGGTTCGGGGCTTCTTAGAGCGCGTTAAACCAGCCCCCGCGCCGCAAGACTCCGATACAGCGCCCGCACCCCGAACGTCCACGGCTCGATTTCCGTCGACAGCTTCACCGTATTGACGAGCGCGCCGAGACTGGGCGTCGAGATCGTCACGACATCGCCGAGATGATGCGTGAAGCCGCCGCCTTCGGTGTCGCGGTCCTTGATCGGCGAGAACATCGTGCCGAGGAACAGCATGAATCCATCCGGATACTGATGATGCGCGCCGTGCGTCTGCGTGACGAGATCCGCCGGATCGCGGCTGATCTCGCTCATGTGGCTCACGCCTTCGAGCACGAAGCCATCGTCCGCGCCTTCGATGCGCAGCGACACGCTCGTCGCGCGCACCGAATCCAGCGTGAAGCGCTCGTCGAAAAGACGCACGAACGGGCCGATCGCGCACGACGCGTTGTTGTCCTTCGCCTTGCCCAGCAACAGCGCGCTGCGGCCTTCGATATCGCGCAGATTCACGTCGTTGCCGAGCGTCGCGCCGACGATCTCGCCACGCGCATTCACCGCCAGCACGATCTCCGGCTCCGGGTTGTTCCATTTCGACGTCGGATACAGGCCGACATCCGCGCCGAACCCGACCGACGACATCGGCTGCGACTTCGAAAACACTTCCGCGTCCGGCCCGATGCCCACTTCCATGTATTGCGACCACGCGCCGCGACGCTCCAGTTCGGCCTTCAGCTTCATCGCGGCGTCCGAGCCGGGCTCGATCTTCGACAGATCCGCGCCGATCAGCTTGTTGATCGTGTCGCGCACTTCCTGCGCGCGGCTTGCGTCGCCGCCCGCCTGCTCTTCGATGACGCGCTCCAGCAAACTCACCGCGAACGTGACGCCGCACGCCTTCACCGCCTGCACGTCGCAGGGTGCGAGCAGGCGCAGGCCGCCGGCCGATGCATCGAGCGTCGCTTGCAGCAGATCCTGAACGTTGCCGAGATGCTCGCCTTCGGCGTTGCGGGCGATGTCGAGCGCATCGGCGTGATCGAAGAGGTCGGCGGTGGTCGGCGCGGCGCGCGTGATGTCGAACACTTCGCCCTTGCGCACCGCGACGACGGCGGGACCGTTCACGGGCGCAGGGCGCCAGACACGGCCGATCAGCACGGCGTCGGCGAAATCTTCGGGCAGACAGGAGGAGACGTTGACGGTTTGCATGAATGCGATGACAGGCGGGAGAGGAATGCCGATCGTAGCCCGCGTGTCGAAGAGTGTCCATTGGGTTGATTAAATGTCCAACCTGTTGGAATAATGCGGTCATGGAAAAAACTTACGACGTTCCCGCGCTGCGCCGCGCCAGCGACATTCTCGAAGCGCTCGCCGCCGCCGCGAAACCGGTGCGTGCGGCCGCGCTCGCGGAACAAACCGGCCTCTCGCGCAGCACGCTTTATCTGATGCTGGAAACGCTCGCGCGCATGCAATGGATCGAAAAGCGCGACGACGGCTACATGATCGGCGTCGGTCTCTTCGAGCTCGGCAACGCCTATGTGCGGCACGACAAGCTGCAAGCCGCGTTTCGCGAAGGCGCCGGCGCGTTCATCAACAAGCACAACGAGGTCGTGCAGCTCGCCGTGCTCGACGGCGTGCAGGTTGTCTACATCGCGCGCGAGGACGCGCATCGTCCGGTGCGGCTCGTGTCGGATCTCGGCTCGCGTCTGCCCGCGCATTGCTGCGCGCTCGGCAAGGCGCTGCTTTCCGGAATGACCGATGAAGCCGTGATCGAGCGCCTGCCCGACCGTCTCGAAGCGGTGACGCCGCGCACCATCACGCGGCGCGCGGCGCTACTGCGCGAACTCGCGTCGATTCGCGCGAGCGGTCTCGCGGTCGAGCGCGAGGAAGTCGCGGAAGGCCTCGCGTGTTTCGCGGCTTACGTCGGGATGACGCCGGCGGGCAAGCGCGTCGCGGTATCGACGAGCGTGCCGGTCGGCCGGCTCGATCCGAAACGTGAGAAGCAGATTTCGATCGGCATCGTGCAGCTTGCAGCTCACCTGCGCGGCGCGCTCTGACGATGTGATACGCGCGTGCCAGCGCAGGCCGACGAAGCGGCGACGCGCGCGTGATCGGTTCCTGCGGAAAGCGGTGCGCTCGCGTGCGCCGCGATCAGCACGTCGCATGTTGCGTGCGAGCACACTACATCGCGCAGACGCGCTTCGCCGTGCCGCCAGCCGGTTTCCGCCTCGCCGCCGAGCACGATCAGATCCGCGCCCGCCGCTTTCGCCTCGCGCGCGATCAGTTCGCCGACGCTCGTGCCGTCGAGCGGCTGCGTGACGCTACGCGCAATGCCGTCGATGCCCGCGCTATCGATTAATCGCGCCGCATAGCGCGTGACGGCACGCGCGTGATCCTCGATGACATCGAGCGTTTCGCCCGGATTGCTGTCGGCGGTGACGATGGCCCACCACGGCGCCTGATCGACGATGTGCAGCGCGGTCAGCCGCGCGTTGCAGTCGCGGGCGCGCGTGATGGCGGTGGTCAGGGCGCTTTCGCTGAGGCTCGTGCCGACCGCGACGAGAATGTGCTTGTACATGATGAGTCTCCGTCTGTTTGGTTCAGAGCGGATGATCGGCTCGCAAAGTTAGCGGGAAATGAGCGCGCAATTGCATCTTTTACAAAGCGGCTTAAATCGCTGGCCATTGCGCCCGCGCCGCTGCGCCTTCGCGTATCGAAACCGTAAGGGAATACCGTTTGCTGATCGTGTGCCTTCCGAATGCCTCCATCGAGCGTCCGAGCGCTCCGGCATTCGCGCAACTTCGCCCGGCGTTCGTCCGGGTCTCACCCGATTACCCGATAGCGAGCGGCGATGTCAGACCGAGACGACTCCGATACTCAAGACGAAGCGCGCGAGAATGATCGCAAGGACGCGAAAGACGACGGCGACAAAGCGGAAGACAAAGCGCGCAAGAAGCCCGGCAAAAAGCCGCTGATCATTCTGGGCGTCGTCGTCGTGGTGCTGGCGATCGGCGCGTTCGTCTGGTGGTTCCTGACGCGCAATCAGGTCAGCACCGACGACGCCTACACCGACGGCGATGCCGTCACGATCGCGCCGAAGGTATCGGGCTATGTCGTGACGATGAACATCGACGACAACCGCTTCGTGCACAAAGGCGATCTGCTCATCAGGATCGATCCGCGCGATTATCAGGCGCAACTCGATCAGGCCAACGCGCAGCTCGGTCTCGCGCAGGCGCAACTGCACGCGGCGCAAACGCAGCTCGAAGTGGCGCGCGTGCAGTATCCCGCGCAGCTCGCAGAGGCCCAGGCGCAGGAACTCAACGCGCGCGCCAATCTCGCGCAGGCGAGCGCGGCGTACGAGCGGCAGCATTCCGTCGATATCCGCGCGACGTCGCAACAAAACATCGACACCGCGGACGCGCAGCAAAAGAGCGCGCAGGCGAACGTCGCGCAGGCGCGTGCGCAGGTCCGCACCGCGAGCCTCGTGCCGCAGCAGATCGCGCAAGTCGTGGCGACCGTCGAGGAGCGGCGTCAGCAAGTGCGGCAGGCGCAGGCGCAAGTCGAATCGGCGCAACTGAATCTCTCGTACACGGAACTGCGCGCGCCCGCCGATGGCTGGATCACGAAGCGCAACGTGCAATACGGCACGTTCCTGCAGGCGGGCACGTCGATACTTTCGCTCGTCACGACGCGCGTCTGGATCAGCGCGAACTTCAAGGAGTCGCAACTGGATCGGATGCAGCCGGGCGACAAGGTCGATATCGAGGTCGATGCGTATCCCGACATGAAGCTGCACGGCCACGTCGACAGCGTGCAGCTCGGCAGCGGATCGCGCTTCTCCGCGTTCCCCGCCGAAAACGCGACGGGCAACTTCGTGAAGATCGTTCAGCGCGTGCCGGTGAAGATCGTCATCGACGATGGATTGAAGCCGGGCACATCGCTGCCGCTCGGGCTTTCGGTCGTGCCGACCGTCATGCTGCGCCATTGACATCATGAGCGACAGCACCGCGGAACACGACCACAGCGGCTGGAAGCCGAGCGCGAATCCGTGGCTCATCGCCGTGGTCGTCACGCTCGCGGCGTTCATGGAAGTGCTCGACACGACCATCGTGAACGTCGCGCTGCCGCACATTTCCGGCACGATGTCCGCGAGCTACGACGAAGCGACGTGGACACTCACGTCCTATCTCGTCGCGAACGGCATCGTGCTGCCGCTTTCGGCGTACTTCTCGAAGATACTCGGGCGCAAGCGCTACTTTCTCATCTGCATCGGGGCGTTCACGGTCTGCTCGTTCATGTGCGGCATCGCGTCGAATCTCGGTGAACTGATCGTCTTCCGGATTCTGCAGGGCTTCTTCGGCGGCGGCCTGCAACCGAGCCAGCAATCGATCATTCTCGATACCTTTCCGCCCGAGCAGCGCGGCCGCGCGTTCTCGATCTCGGCGGTCGCGATCGTCGTCGCGCCGGTGCTCGGACCGACGCTCGGCGGCTGGATCACCGATAACTTCACCTGGCGCTGGGTCTTTCTCATCAACGTGCCGGTGGGCGTGCTGACGACCATCGCGGTGATGCAGTTCGTCGAAGATCCGCCGTGGGAAAAACGGCAAGACCCGAAGAAGATCGGCATCGATGTGGTCGGCATCAGTCTCATCGCGCTCGGGCTCGGCTGTCTGCAAGTATTTCTCGATCGCGGCGAGGACGACGACTGGTTCGCGTCGAACTTCATCGTGACGTTCGCGGTGCTCGCGGCGGTAGGCATCGTCGGCGCGACATTCTGGCTGCTGTACGCGAAGCGGCCCGTCGTCGATCTTCGCGTGATGAAAGATCGCAACTTCGCGCTCGGTTCGGCGGCTATCGTCGGATTCGCATCGGTGCTGTACGGCAGCGCCGTGCTGATACCGCAGCTCGCGCAACAGCAGCTCGGCTACACGGCGACGCTCGCGGGCCTCGTGCTCTCGCCGGGCGCGATCTGCATCGTGTTCCTGATTCCCGTCGTCAGCAAGCTGATGAACGTGATTCAGACGCGCTTTCTCGTCGCGTTCGGCTTCTTTCTGATGGGATGCGCGCTCTTGTATTCGCATCATCTCGTGCCGAACGTCGATTACGTGACGCTGACGAAGATGCGCAGCGCGCAATCCATCGGCATCGGCTTTCTGTTCGTGCCGGTCACGACGCTCGCGTATCTGTCACTGCCGAAGTCGCTCAACAACGATGCCTCCGCGCTCTTCACGATGTTTCGCAACGTCGCGGGATCGATCGGCATCTCGCTCGCGACCGCGATGATCCGCGAGCGCACGCAGGCGAACATGGCGCATATGGTCGAGCATCTGACGCCGCTCAATCAGCCGTACAACGAGTCGGTGCAACGCATCGCGCGCACGCTGATGGACAGTGGCCAGACGATGTCGCAAGCGATGTCCGCCGCGACCGGGCAGATGTACAAGACGCTCGTATCGCAGGCGACCATCCTCGCGTATCTCGACGTGTTCGCCGCGTGCGCGATCTTCGCGTTCATGTTCATACCGCTCACGTTTTTCTTTTCGCCCGTGAAGGCTTCGGGCCAGGCGGGAGGGCATTGAGATGAAGCTGCGTCCAATCATTCCGTTCATTCCGATGTTCGCGCTCGCATTGAGCGCGTGCGCGGTCGGCCCGGATTTCACGCCGCCGAAAGCCGATGTTCCCGATAACTGGCGCGACACGCAGCGCGCGCAGAACGCGCCGGACGATCCGCGCGTGCCCTATGCCGACGCGCCATCGACGGCGCAGACTTCCGCCGATCCCGATCCGCGCTGGTGGAAGCAGTTCAACGATGCGACGCTCGATGCGCTGATCGAACGCGCCATCGCGGGCAATCTCGATTTGCAGAGCGCGGTGCTGCGCATCGCGGCGGCGCGGGAAGAGAGCGTGTCGGCGGCGGCGCAGGGCTTGCCGCAGTTGAGCGCGAATGCGAGCGTGAAGCGTCAGCAACTCGGCTTGAAAGGCCTGCTCGAATCGCAAGGCGTGTACGACAAGCTCGACGGTCTCGGCGCGAACGGCGCGCAGATCCGTCAGGGACTCGATTCCGCGACCGGTCCGGTCACGCTGTTTCAGGACGGCTTCGACGCATCGTGGGAACTCGATCTTTTTGGCCGCGTGCGGCGTTCGGTGGAATCGGCGAATGCGCAGACGCAGGCTGAAATCGAAAGTCGCAACGACGCGCTCGTTTCGCTCGAATCGGAAGTCGCACGCACGTATGCGCAATTGCGCGGCGCGCAGGCGATCAAGCAGATCACACTCGCCGAGATCGACGCCGAAGAGCAGATTCTCGATCTCACGCGCGAACAGGCGCGCGTCGGCCTGACGAGCCAGCAGGACGTGCAGAGCGCGAGCGCGCAAGTCGGATCGTTGCAGGCGCAACTGCCGACGCTCGATGCGCAGATCGCGCAGGCGATGAACGGTCTCGCCGTGCTGACCGGCAACGCGCCGGGCACGCTCGACGCGGAACTGTCCGATGCGCGCGCGTTGCCGCCGGTGCCGCCGGTCGTGCCGATCGGCTTGCCGTCGACGCTCGCGCGCCGTCGTCCAGACATTCGCCGCGCGGAGGCGCAACTGCATTCCGCGACCGCTGAAGTCGGCGTCGCGGTGGCGCAGATGTATCCGGATATCTCACTAACTGGGCAGGTCGGCACGCGTGCAACGAAGGCGCGCTATCTCGCGCATTGGTCGAGCCTGTTCTGGTCGGTCGGGCCGAGCATTTCGCTGCCGATTTTCGAAGGCGGCGCGTTGCGCGCGAACGTGCGCGTGGCGAAGGCGCAGGCGGGGCAAGCGGCGTTGCAGTATCGGCAGACGGTGCTCAACGCGTTGCAGGAAGTAGATAACGCGCTGGTTTCGTATCGGACCGAACAGGACCGGCGCGCGGCGCTCACGCGCACGGTCGAGGCGAATCGCGTCAGCCTGCAACTCGCGACGGACAGTTATCGCAAAGGACTCACGCCTTTCGTGACCGTGCTCGATGCCGAACGTCAGCTTGCGCAGACGCGCGAGCAGCTCGCGCAATCGACCGTCAACGTGACGACCGATCTCATCGCCGTGTACAAGTCGCTCGGCGGCGGATGGCAGGACGACGCATCCGCGACCGCGCAAAACTAACGTCTGCGCTTTTTCCAGTCGTAGTCGGCGGGCGGATCGGCGACGCCGGGCTTGCCGACCGAATGCGGGTTTTCACTGCATAGCGTGACGAAGCCGATGTTCTCGCCAGCGGCTTGACGGCGGCGCAGGTCTTCGGCGAAGCGCAGCGCATCGGCGAGCGCGTTCGCATCGAAGCGCTTGTAGCGTGCCGCGCCTTCGGCGTCAGGGTTGTCGCCAAGCCAATACACGACGAACATCGATTAGCCTCTCGTTTGGAGATGAATGCACCATCGTCGACGCTCATGCGACGACGATGCAAATCCTGCACGGCGCGCGTGCATCGACGCGCCGCGACAGCCACCGGGTAATCCCGAAGTGTAACGTCGGCGCGCCGCATGCCGCCTGACGCCACGCTTTTGCGGGCCCGCGAGGGAATGATCGTTGCTGTCATCTCCGTTCATTCCGAGGCCCGAACGATGCAACGACACGAACGTGTTTCCACGCGAGCGCTGTGGCAGATTCCGCCGCGCGCGACGTGCTGCGACGAGCCGCGCGTGCTCATCGCCGATGACGACATGGACGCGACGCGCGCGATCTGTCTCGCGCTCGAAGACGCCGACTTCACCGTGCGCGCGGTGCACACGGGCCTCGACGCCGTGTCGCTCGCGCGCAAGTGGCGGCCGGGCGTCGTACTGCTCGATCTGATGATGCCGCTCGGCGATGGCTGGGAAGCGGCCGAAGCGATCCGCGCCATCGATCTGTCGATGTTGCTGCTCGCGCATACGAGTTGCACGGATCCGCAGGATCTGTCGCGCGCGCAGCGCACCGGCTTCAACGGCTACTTTGTCAAGCCGACCGAACTCGACGGCATGATCGCGGTGCTGCGCGATTATTTCTCGGCGCGTCAAGGCGAGGGCGATCATGCATCGGTGCGCTTGCGCTGAACGAGTTCGAGCTTCGGCGCGAATGGTTCGACATCGCGCTCTGCGTCCGCTTTCAACATGTCTTCCCAGTACTGACAATAGCCGGCCCAGAACGGCATCTGCGTATGCGCGGATGCAGCCGTCGGCAGCGGATCGGGCAGCATGCGGCGCAGGCGCCCGATCTCCTTGTGCTTCCACTGCAGCAGCGCGCGGCGCTCTCCGCGCCGCGGCGGGCACATTTCGTTCATGCTCGCAACAGCTATCGAGAAACCCTCGGCGGGGCGCGATGCCATTTTCGTCAGCACCGCGGTCTGCGGGCGCGGCCCGCGTTCGTGACAGATGATCGCGCCGATCTGCCCAAGGATGTACATCGCTTTCGCCATCGGCGGTTCGGAATGGTGTTGCATGGCGCCTCTCTTTTTATCGTTATGAGTCTTCGTGCACGGCGCTCGAAGTTTTCTCGATCTTGATGTGAATGCGTCCAGGCGACGCATTTATAAGATACCGTATTGAGATTAATCCGAAATGTGCATCGACAAAAAGATACAGTCGCGCCGTCTCTTTCACGCCATGTCGAGCACATGGCGCTCGAACAGGTCGCGCATGTTGCGATGTGCATCGCCGCTATCGCGCGTCGTGGCCGCGACGATCCGCTCTCGTTGGGCGATGAAGATGAACTGGCCGCCGTGTCCCGCCGCGAAGACATAACGCGGATCGATCCAGCAGAGATAGCCGTATTGCGCGTCCATCGGCGGGCCGCCGTCGCTTTGCACCGACATGGCATCGTCGATGAACGCTTCCTCGACGATGCGCGCGCCACGCCATGCGCCGCGATGCATCATCAGAAGGCCGAGCGAAATCATGTCGCGTGCGCGCAGCAGGAGACCGCGCCCGCCGAACGTGTGACCGTCCTCGTCGCTGATCCATTCGCTCGCTTCGATGCCGAGCGGCGCGAACAGCGTGTCGCGCGCGTAATCGGCGAGCGTGCGCCCCGTCGCGGATTCGAGCGCCAGCGACAGCAACTGGACCGCGTGCGAATCGTATTGAAAGCGCGTGCCCGGCTCGCTCGCGAAGGGCCGCGAGAGAATGAAGCGCAGCCGGCTTTCATCGTCCGAGAAGCGCTCGCAACTGCCGAGCACGCAGTCGTCGATGGTGCGCTGGTCCCATTCGAATCCCGATGTCATCATGAGCAGATGCCTGAGCGTGATGCGCTGCACGCGATGATCGAGCGCCGTGTCGCACATGGGCGGCACAAGGCGCGCGGCGGGGGTATCGAGCGGCGGAAGCGCGCCTTCGCGAAGCGCCGCGCCGACGGCAAGCGCGACGATGGTCTTCGTGGCCGAGTTGATGTTTTCGAGCGATTCCGGCGTCACGTCCTCACGATAATGTTCGAACGCGATCGCATCGTCGTGCGCGACGATGAAGCTTCGCACGCCGGATTCGTTCGTCAGCGCTTCGCGTAAGGAAGAAGTCGTCATTTAAAAAGGATCACGAAGTAAATGAGGAAGGCTTCGTTTCGTCCGCGTGCATGCAGGAACGAATCGTGTTACACAGTCAGCAATCCGGATGCCACGCACGGCGGCATCGCAGCCTTTCAGCGGTTTCAACTCACTTTCAGCGAGCCCGAATTTGTCAGTCCGACGACTCGCGACGCTCTGGCGTCTTGGCCGGGCGTTCGTCCGCGAAAGCCATCTGACCGGCGACGGCGCAGCGATGACGCGCGTCGCGCGCTTCTTCGCCACGCATGGCGCGCGCGCCGCGCCGCTGGCGGCGGGCGTGCCCGCGCTTTCGCAACTTTCGCGCGTGCTGGAGAACGCGTCCGGCGCGCTCGCGAGTCATCCGGCGCTTGCCGAAACGGCGGTGCGCGTCGCGCTGTCCGAACTCGACGGGCTCTTCACGCCGTACGACGCAACGCGCTTTCGCGACGCTTGCAGAGCCGCATTCCCGCCCGCGCTTTCCTTCGAACTCACCGAGTTGAGCGCGGTGCCGTTGCGCTCGGGCATCGCGGAGCAGACGCATCGTGCTCGCATCCGCGATATGGCGGTGCGCGTCACGCTATTGCGCGCCGACGCGCATGCCGAACTCGCTGACGATCTCGACCTCGCGCTCGCGGCTGCGCGTTTCGCGGAACGCCGTTCGGCGAAGGCGCGCGAGATGCATCCGGTGGAATGGGTGCGCCGTTCACGCGAGAGCGTCGATGCGATGATCGACTTGCGCCAGCGCGCCGCCGATCAGAGCTACTTGCGCTTTCGCCTGCGCGACGACGCGCGTCTCGCCGTGCCAGAAGTGCTCTGGGACTATTGCAACGACTCGGTGCTGACGACACGCGCGATCGAAACGGCCGCACTGTCGGATGCGCAAGCGCTCGCGTCATGCGGGCTCGATCAGGCCGATGTCCTCGCGACGCTCATCGAAGCGTTCTTCGAAATGGCGCTGGGCGTCGGGCTGTATCACGCGGGACTGGACGCGGCGGGCGCGCGCGTGGGCATCGAAGGCGAGACGCGCGGGCAAATCGTGCTGGAAGCCGACAATCCGATGATGTTCTTCGCGGCGCACGAGCGCGACTTCATCGTCGGCGTATCGCATGCGCTGATGGAGGGCGATCACAAGGCGGCCGCGCGCGCACATCTCGAGCACGGCCGGCCCGAGACGCATGCGACGCATCACGAAGTGCGCGTCGAAGCGACGTATCGGCGCGAAGCCGAGCGCTTTGCTTCGCCGCACGCACGCAGCAAGGTCGGTGTCGCGCAT
This sequence comes from Caballeronia sp. AZ1_KS37, assembly GCF_023631165.1. Taxonomy (NCBI): domain Bacteria; kingdom Pseudomonadati; phylum Pseudomonadota; class Betaproteobacteria; order Burkholderiales; family Burkholderiaceae; genus Caballeronia; species Caballeronia sp. AZ1_KS37. The sequence continues at coordinate 55,300 of NZ_JALQDP010000037.1, forward strand.
CTGTTCGGCGCGATCGGCAAGGCGCCCGCCGAACATATGTTCAGCGCGTCGCACGGGCGCATCGCGTCGCGCGCGGTGCTGCTCGCGCGTTCGGCGGAACGCATCGAGCGCCTTGCGGAGGACATCGCGCCGGACGTCGACGTATGGAAGATCGCGCGCAGGGTCATCGTGCGGCTCGCGGCGGATCAGATCGGCTTCAGAAGCATGGCGGCGCGCTTTGCGCACGAAGCGACGCACTGGCCGCACACACTGCCGCGTCTGCCGCGGCTCATCGCACAGCGGGCGGATGCGGCGGGCGCGTTTCGGCGGGACTGAGGGGCGCAGCGAAGCGTTTCATTTTTCTCTCCGCAGCAACAGTTGTTCGCATCGTTGCATATTTTCTTCGTCTTCGTAAATTCGAAGGAATGCTATGCAATGCGTCAACGAATTGTGGAAACGCACATCGAGTTTCATGAACGAAGAGGAGAGCTTATATATTTTTCTGGTGTGGTTTCCTAGAATGGCGTATCGATCGGTTTGGGCTGCCTGTTGACAAGAAGATGGAGCAAGGACATGAGCAAATCGCGAGATGGTCATCTCAAGTGCACTTTGTTCCGTACCACTCTGAAGCCTTTGTCCGCGGCGACTCTGCTGGCGTTCGCCGCGTCGAGCCACGCCGGGCCGATCAATTCGACCTTCGACGGCGTCACCGTCTCGGACGATCTCACCTATAGCGTCGATCCGGACACGCGTGTGTCGGCGGTGCTCGGCGATGCGATCACCGTCGCCGGTCAGCCCGGCGCGACGCTGAACAACGCGGGCATGATCGTCACATTGACCGGACTCGCCGCCGTTCGATACAACGTCCGGGGCTCGCTGACCAACGCCGCGACTGGACAGATATTCGGCAACGTCTCCGGCGTCGTGATGAGCGGCGGCGGGGCGGTCAACAACGTCGCCAATAGCGGCGACATCAGCGCGGGAATCGGGCAGGCGATCGCGTATCGAGGGGCGACGGGCGGAAGCATCGATAACTTCGGCACGATCGACAGCCAGACAGCCGGCGCGGGCATTGTGAAGTCGTCGAGCGATGGCGTGATGATCGATTCGTCGGCGGCAGTCATCATCAATAACCATGCGGGGGCGACGATCGGCTCGGGCAGCGGCGATGCGGTGCTCGGACGCGGCGTCGCGATCGTGTCGGGCAATGTAGTCATCGTCAACGACGGCACGATCGAAGGGCATCGCGGCGGCGTGGTGAGCGCATCGAGCGGCACGGTTCGCATCGACAACAGCGGTTCGGGGCAGATCATTGGCAATCTCGGACCCGGCGTGCAGTTGCAGAGCGGCGGCGTTCTCGAAAACAGCGGCATCATTTCGAGCTCGGCGCAACCGGCCGTCGTGCTCGCCGGCGCGAACAACGCGGTCACGCTGAACGGCGGCGCATCGCTCGCCGGCGCCAACAACGTTGCGATTCTGAGCCAGGGCGCGGGCAATGCCGTCACGCTCAACGGGTCGGGCACGCTCGATGGTGGTCTCGTGGCCACGCCGGGTAACGGCTTCGGGCAATTGACGGCGAGCGCGGGCAGTGACTGGACCTTGCACGGGGGAGCAGCGCTGGGCGGAAGTTCGTCGTCCGCGCTGCATGTGACCGGCAATCTGACGCTCGACGGCGCGCTGACGCAGGAAGGCGGCGGCGGAACGCTCATCGATTCGGGCGGAACACTCACGCTCGGCTCGGTGGTATCGGGCGATTTCGTCAATAACGGTACGCTCAGCCTCAAACCGCAAAATTCCGTCGGTCTGGGCGGCGCGTTGTCCGGCGTGGGATCGCTGGTGTTCGCGGGGCCGGGCAGCGCGGTGCTGACGGGCGTTGGTTCGACGCAAGGCTCCGTGCAGGTCGACGCGGGCACGCTCGTTCTCGGGCAAACGGGCGCATTCAATGCAGGCACATGGTCGACGGGGTCGGGCGCGGGCACGACGCTTTCGCCAGGCGCGACGATAAGCGTCGGCTCGACGTTCACGCAGTCGGCGAATAGCCAGTTGACGGTCGGACTCGATTCGACGCAGCCCGTCGTCACGGCGGCCAACGCCGGACTTCTCGGCACGCTCAACGTGAGCGGCTTCGGCCCGAATGTGCCTCACACGGCGAGCGCCCTCACATCCACGGCGTTCACGATCGTCCAGACGACGGGCGGCATCACGGGCGATTTCACCAACGTGGGCTTCGGAGGCACGCCGAATCCGATCGACTATCTGACGGTCTCCGGCGCGAAGACCGCGGATAACCTGAGCTACACCGTCGGCTTCGGCCTGACGTGGAACGCCGGGCCGCAGCAGGGCAACGGCGTGTTCACGCTCGGCGCGCCGTCCGATGTTTTCGATGTCGACGTGCCGCTGAATAATCGCCTCGGCGTTTTCGCCAGCGGATGGGACGGCCGCACGCTCACGAAAAGCGGCCCCGGCACGCTGATCGTCTCGGCGCCCGCCGGCTACTCGGGCAGCACGCTCATCAACGGCGGCACGCTGCGGGCTGGCGTCGGCAACGCAATCACGAGCAGCGGCGACGTGCAGATCGCGCGAGGCGCGACGTTCGACCTCAACAATCTGCCGCAGCTCGTCTCCAACCTTTCGGGCGCGGGCAACGTCACGCTCGGCAGCGCGACGCTCAGGCAAAACAGCACCGCCGATACCCGCTTCGATGGCCAGATCAGCGGCACGGGCGGACTCATCAAACTCGGCCCGGGCGCGTTCACGCTGGGCGGCGCGAACAGCTATACAGGCGATACGGTGATCGGCGCGGGCACGCTGGTCGCGGCGGCGAGCAACGCGCTCGGCGCGGGCAATGTCACGAACAACGCGACGTTGCAACTCGATATGGCGGGCGCGGGCGCGTTGCCGAACGTGTTGGGCGGACTGGGCGCGCTGGTCAAGACCGGCGCGGGGCTGGCGTTACTGAGTGGCACCGGGTCGTCGCAAGGGTCGGTCGCCGTCAATGCGGGCACGCTTGCGTTTGCCCAGAACGGCGCGTTCGCAACGACCGGCGATTTCACGACGGCCGCGGGCGCGGTCACGCTGCTGTCGTCGCAATCGCAATTGTCCGTGGGCAACAACTTCGCGATGAACGGCACGCTCGCCAACGTGGCGGGCGGCGCGTCGACCGCCATCACCGCGAGCACGGCTACGATCGCACCCGGCGCGTCCTTCGATCTCGCGGGATTCAAGGCGCCAGCGAATGCGACGCCGCAACAGTTGGCATCATCGGTGATTCCGGAGATCCGCACGACGAACGGCCTGAGCGGCACGTTCGATACGCTGAAAATCGGCGGCTCGCCATCCACCAACGTCGATTTCGCGACGGTGACGGCGGCCTACGGCCCGAACAGCTTCGATGTTGGCGTCGGCCTGACGTGGTACGCCGCTTACAGCACGACGCCCGAAAAGGCGAACGGCCTGTTCACGCTGCCCGATGCCGGCGATTCGTTCAATCTCGAAGCCCCGCTCGCCGACCAGGCCGCCAACCCCGCGACGAACTGGGACGGCAAGACGCTCACCAAGGCGGGCGCAGGGAGGCTGACGCTCTCACAGGTCAACACGTACACCGGCGCCACGCTCGTCAATGGCGGCACGCTCCAGGCGGGCGCGGCGAACGTGATCGCGGCGAGTTCGCAAGTCGCGCTGGCATTGGGTACGACCTTCGATCTGAACGGCTTCGATCAGCAGGCGAACAGCCTTTCCGGCGCGGGCAACGTCACGCTCGGCGGCGCGACGCTCACCGCGAACAACAACACCGATACGACCCTGAGCGGCGTCATCAGCGGCAATGGCAATTTGACCAAGACCGGCGCGAACACCCTGACGCTGAGCGGCGACAACACGTATCCCGGCGCGACGACCATCGAGGCGGGCACGCTGCGGCTGGGCGCGGGCGGCGCGTCGGGCGGCGTTGCGGGCAATATCGTCGATAACGGCACGCTCGTCTTCGATCGCAGCAACACGTACAACTACGGCGGCGCGATCAGCGGTAGCGGCAGCGTCGTGCAGCAAGGCAGCGGCAGCGTCGTACTGCAGGGCGTTCACACCTACGCCGGCACGACGCAGGTCAACGCCGGATCGCTCGTGCTCGCCAACGGCGCACAGCTCGCCAACACGCCGCAAGTGAACGTCGCGTCCGGCGCGACGTTCGGCGGGTACGGCGGCGTCGGCGGCTCAGTGGTCAACAACGGCGTGCTCGCGGTCGCTGACGCCGCGCCCGGCTTCACCAACGGTCCTGCGGGACAGTTCGTCATCGGCGGATCGTTGACGAACGCCGGCCAGATCCGCATGGCGAGCGTCACGCCCGCGAGCACGCTGACGGTCAACGGCAATTACACGGGCAACGGCGGACAACTCGCACTTTCCAGCGCGCTCGCCACGGACGATTCGCCGACCGACCGTCTCGTCGTGAAAGGCAACACGGCGGGCCAGACATCGGTCAGGGTCAGCAACGCGAACGGATCGGGCGGACTCACGAACAACGGCATCCAGATCGTTCAGGTCGATGGCCAGTCCGACGGCGTCTTCACGCTGAACGGCCGCGTGATCGCGGGGCTGAACGAATACACGCTCGCGAAGGGCGGCGTGAATACGCCCGACGACGGCGACTGGTACTTGCGCACGAGCGCGTTGCTGCCGCCCGAGCCCGGCGCGTATCTCGGCAATCAGGCAGCCGCGCAGAGCATGTTCGTGCAGACATATCACGATCGCGCGGGCTTTCCCGATCAGTTCTCCGCCAACGGCGCGGCATCGAACGATTCGACAGCGTGGGTCCGCGTGCGCGGCGGGCATACGGACAGCAACGCGCTCGGCGGGCGCATCGACGAATCGACGGATTCGGCGATGTTTCAGGCCGGCATCGATGTCTATCGTCGCGTGGTCGACAATCAGCGCTTTCAGGTCGGGCTGATGGCGGGCTATGGTTCATCGCGCACGGATGCCAGCGCGCAGAACAACAGCGCAACCGCGCGCGGCAATGTCAACGGTGCGAGCGGCGGCGTGTACGCGACGTGGCACGGCAACGCGGCGAGCGCCGCCGGACCGTACGTCGATACCTGGCTGCAGTACGCGCATTTCAACAACTCGATCGATAGTCAGGGTCTTCCCGGCGACACGTATTCGAGCCACATGTGGGCGTATTCCGTCGAAGGCGGATGGGCGCTGCCGGTCGCGAACACGTCCATCGGGCCGGTGTTCGCGGAGCCGCAGCTTCAGTTGGTTTACTCAAACTATTCGCAGGACGATCACTTTGCGAACGGCGTCGGCACGACGGTTCACAGCGAAAACGGCACGAATCTGACGACGCGCCTCGGCGTGCGCCTTTTCACGACGCCCGTCCCGGAAAAGTCACGCGCGTGGCTGCCCTTCGTCGAAGTGAACTGGCTGCACGATACGGGCGGCAACGCGGTTTCGTTGAACAACGTCGTCGCGTCGCAGGACGGGCCGAACAATCGCTACGAGATCAAGGTCGGCGCGCAGGGACAGCTCGGCAAACAATGGCGCGCGTGGGCCAACTTCGGCTATCAGGGTGGCAACGGCGGGTATCACAACTACGAAGGTCTGGTCGGCGCGCGCTACGTGTGGTGACGTTTCAACGCGTACCCGGCGACATACGCTCCGCGATCGCGCGCGACGCGTCCTTCAGCGGCTCGACGTAGGTTTCGAGCGGCGTCGCGCTCTTTCTGAACAGCGGAATGCTGATGCTCACGCAGCCGAGCGTCACGCCATTCGCGCCGACGATCGCGCTGCCGTAGCAGAAAATCTGCGCCTCGTTTTCCTCGCGGTCTTCCGAATAGCCGCGCGCGTGGGTTGCGTCGAGTTCGGCGTCGAGCGCGGCGCGATCGGTGATCGTGTTCGGTGTGAAGCGTTCGAACTTCAGGCCATGCAGCAATGCATCGCGTTCGGCGGGCGATTGCGTCGACAGATACGCCTTGCCGACGGAACTCGAATACAGCGTCACGCGCGTGCCGATGCGCGACGCCATGCGAACCGCATGCGGGCTTTCGAGCTTCTCGATGTACACCATCTCGGAGCCGCTGCGCACTGCCAGATGCACCGTCTCCTGCGTCGCGTCGCGCAGCGCCTGCAACGCGTCGGTGGCCGCGATGCGCAAATCGGAGCGCTCCCAGCTGCGGCTCGCGAGCGACATCAGCCGCGGGCCGGGCGCGTAACATCCGCCGCGCACGCTTTCGACGACCAGGCCTTCCGCGATTAGCGCGCCGACGATGCGATAGACCGTCGGACGCGGATAACCGCTCGCCGTGGTGAGACGCGCGATGGTCGGCGGTTCGCCGGCATCGGCAATGAGTTGCAGCACCGCCATGAACTTCGAGAAGGCGGCGGTGCCGGTGGCCTTGGCGGCGTCGAGGGAAGCGGTGTCTGAGGGCATGATGCGGGAATCATGCCACGAGATAGCCGCCATCGACGGGTACGATCGCGCCCGTCATGAACGACGCCGCCGGTGACGCGAGAAACGCCGTCACGCGCGCGACGTCTTCCGGCAAGCCCCAGCGCTTCATCGGCGTGCGGTCGAGGATCGCTTGCGAGCGGCCGTCGTCGTTCTGCAGCGCTTGCGTGAGCGGCGTCGCGATCCAGCCGGGCGCAACGGCATTCACGCGGATGCCCTCGCCGGCATAGGCGATCGCCAGCGATTTCGTCAGTTGCGCGACGCCGCCCTTGCTCGCGCTGTACGCGGGCACGAGTCCGCCGCCGAAGAACGTCAGCATCGACGCCGTGTTGATGATCGAACCCTTGCTGCGCGCGAGCAGTGGACGCGCGGCGGCGCACATGCGCATCGTGCCGTTGAGATTCACCGCGATCACGCGCTCGAATGTTTCGATGTCGTGCTCGTCGCCGCGCCGGATCATGCCCGCGCAGTTGACGAGCACGTCGAGCGAATCGATACGCGCAAAGAGCGCGGCGACGCTGGCGGCATCGGCGACATCGAGTTCGACGACTTCGATGCCGGGCGCGTCGGTCGGCGCTAGGCCGGCGGCGATCACGCGCGCGCCGAGCGCCGCGAATTGCTGCGCGATGCCCGCGCCGATGCCCTGCGTGCCGCCGGTCACGACGACGGTCTTGCCCTTGAAGAGATCAGCTTGAAAAGTCATATCGGTGCGATTCATACGGCGGGAACGGGTTCGGTCTGGCGCTCCGCGTCCTCGATCGGCGCGCGCACGACGAACATGTAGACGAGCGCAGCAGCGAACGCGACGCCCGCGCTGATCAGGAACGCGTTCACGAACGAATGCGTCTTGTCGACGACGAGGCCCGTGATGAACGGCGCAAACGAGCCGCCGAAGTAGCCGCCGAAGTTCTGGATACTGCCGAGCGACGCGACCATGTGGCGCGGCGCGGCAACGGAAACGAGCGCCCACGCGGCGCCGCTCGCCATGTTGACGAAGAACATCGCCGCCGACAGATAGGCGATCGCGAGCGTCAGGTTCGGCGTGAACGCGGCGGGCACGGTGAACAGCGCCGCGCCGATGAGTCCCGAGCAGATCGGCCACTTGCGGCTGCGGATCGGGGCGACGCCGCGCGCCATCAAACCATCGGCGATGAAGCCCGACGAGAGCATGCCGAGCGTGCCCGCGAGATACGGAATCGTCACGACCCAGCCGGTCTTCGCGATCGTCAGATGACGCTCGTGTTCGAGATACGCGGGCAGCCACGTGAGATACAGCCACACCATGTAGATCACGCCCATGAAGCCGAAGATCATGCCCCACGTCGTCGCCTTGCCGAAAAGGCCGCGCCATTCCGCGAACGTCATGTTGCGTTCCTTGCGCTGCGCCGGTTCGCCCTCGGTCAGATGCGCGAGTTCTTGCGATTCGAGCTTCACGTCCTTCCGGTTGCGATAGACGATGTACCAGCCGATCGACACCGCAATCCCGAGCGCGCCCATGATGATGAACATGTTGCGCCAGCCGAAGGACAGCAGGAGCACGGTGAGGATGGGCGGCGCGAGCGCGGGTCCGATGGTCGATGACGTGACGAAGATGCCCGTCGGCTTGCCGCGTTCGCGTTGCGCGAACCATTCGGACACGACCTTTGCGCCCGCCGGAAATTGCGGCGCCTCGCCGATGCCGAGCGCGATGCGCGCCGCGAGAAACTGATGCAGATTCGTGACGAGCCCGCCGAACAACTGCGCGACCGACCACACGAACATGCCGAGGCCGAGCATGATGCGCGCGCCAAAGCGGTCGAGCATCACGCCGATGGGCAACTGCGAGAACGCGTACGCGAACGAGAACGCGGAGAGCAGCAGGCCCATCTGCGAGGCGGAGAGGCCGAGCTCCTGCGTGACGGAGTGATTCGCGATCGAGAGCGTGCTGCGATCGAGATAATTCACGATGCCCGCGAGCGTCAGAAAAGTGAGCGCGACCCACTGAATGCGCTTCAGGCGCGGTGATTTTTCCAGCATGTTGTCTCCTCCGAATGCTCTGTCGAGTCTGTTAGAGGGTTGAGTTTGGGTGGATGCTAGCGAATGAATTGATCGACGAAGTCGGCACCGAGTCCGACCGATTCGTAATGCTTGCGGCACATGTCGACTTTGGTGAAGACGTCTTCGTAGCCGGTGTAGTTGCCGTACGGGTCGCAATAGAACATCACGCCGTTCACCTGGAAGTACGTGATCATTTCCTCGACGTCTTCGGGAACATAGAGCGTGTGCGTTTCGCCGGGCGGCTCGAAGACATAGCTGCCTTCGGTCGCTTCCCAGTCATGTTCGAGATAGCGCCAGCGGCCTTTGAGCACCATGCCGTGGACCGCCTGCGGATGACGATGACGCGACAGCACGCCGGATTTGCGCACGCGCAGGAGGTTCATCCAGTAGCCGGTCGACACGTTCAGACACAGCGGACGGAACCAGACGTTTTCGGCCTGCGGCACCCATTCGCGCTCGTCGGCGGGAATCGCGCTCGGCACGACGATTTCCTTTTGCGCTTCTTTAGGGAAGGGAAGTTGATACGGCGTCATGGCATCCGCCGCGGGTTTCGGCGCGGTCATCGCGTCTCCTTGTCCATATTGTGGATTCGTGAATCAAATTATGGACAGATATTCTTCCTCGTTCCGCGAATTGTCAAGATTCTTCAACGGATGATGAATTCGTGCAGATACCGCCTTTTCGACGGACGAAAAAAAAGGCGGACCGGCAGGTCCGCCTTAGATCACGCGATGAAGCCGAGCGATTAGCGCGCCATCATCAGCATGTGCACGTTATGCATCACCCAAACCGTGCCGACGATAAGAATCAGCGACATGAGAATGGTGTAGGCAAACGAGATCGCATGCCAGCGCTGTCCCTTCGACGAATTGACGTGCAGGAAGAACACCACATGCACGATCACCTGCACCGCGGCCAGCACGGCGAGCGCGACGATCGCGCTTTCGCCCTTGAACGCGCCCGAGGTCGCGGCCCAGAACGACGCCACAGTTAGCACGACAGCCAGCACGAAGCCGATGAGATAACCGCGCACGGTGACGTGCGGGAAATCGCTTGTTTCGGTATGAGCATGTGCCATCAGACGACGCTCCCAAGGTAGACGAAGGAAAACACGCAAATCCAGACGATGTCGAGGAAGTGCCAGAAAAGGCTCAGGCAAGCGAGACGGCGCAATTCGCGTTCGTTCATTTGCGGATTGCGTGCGATCTGCACGGCCAACACGACCAGCCAGATCATGCCGATGGACACGTGCAAACCGTGCGTGCCGACGAGCGTGAAGAACGCCGACCAGAATGCGCTGCGTTGCGGACCCGCGCCTTCAGCGATCAGATGCGCGAACTCCTGCATTTCCAGAAAGAGGAAGCCCGCACCCAGCAGGAACGTGACGAACAGCCACGCGAGCACCGCGCCCGACTTGCGGCGCGTCGCCGAGATCATCGCGAGACCGAAGGTCAGGCTGCTCGTGAGAAGCAGGCCCGTTTCGTACGCGACGTCCTTCAGGTTGAAGAGATCCTTGGGCGTCGGGCCGCCTGCGGTCTGCATCGCGAACATCGCGAAGGTTGCAAAGAGCGACGCGAACAGCACGCAGTCGGTCATCAGATAGGCCCAGAAGCCGAACACCGAATGCGACTGGTGCTCGTGCTCATGGCCATGCGCGTGTTGCGCGGATAGCGTCGATTGCGACATTACATTGCCTCCAGTTCGAGTTCGCGAGCCGAGCCGGCCTTCGCAGGCGTCTTCGGCGGACGATTGCGCTCTTCGGTCGACTTCACGGTCGCGGCCGGGATGATGAAGCCGGCGTTATCGCGGAAGCTGTAACCGATAGCCGTCGCGAAGATGCCGACCATGCTTGCAGCAGCGAGCCACCAGATGTGCCAGATAGCCGCGAAACCGAAGGCCAGCGCGAACAGGCCGATGACCAGACCCGCGCTCGTATTCGACGGCATGTGGATGTCGCGGTACGGACGCGTATCGATGCGGCCGTGTTCCTTGGCATCGGCGAAGTCGTCGAGTTCGCGCACAGCGGGAATATTCGCGAAGTTATAGACCGGCGGCGGCGAGCTGATGGACCACTCGAGCGTGCGCGCACCCCACGGATCGCCGGTGACATCGCGATACGCAGGCTGATTGCGGCGGATGATACTGACCACGATCTGCGCGACCTGGAACACGACGCCCAGCGCGATGATGCCCACGCCCACGGCAGCGGCGATGAAGAACGGCTGCCACGACGGGTCGTCGTAGTGATTCAGGCGGCGCGTCGCACCCATGAAGCCGAGGATGTAGATCGGCACGAACGCGACGAAGAAGCCCACGAACCAGCACACGAACGCACTCTTGCCGAGCTTTTCGTCGAGCTTGAAGCCGAACACCTTCGGCCACCAGTACGAAATGCCGGCGAAGTAACCGAACACCACGCCGCCGATGATCGCGTTATGGAAGTGCGCGATCAGGAACAGGCTGTTGTGAAGCACGAAGTCCGCGCCGGGAATCGCGAGCATCACGCCCGTCATGCCGCCCAGCGTGAAGGTGATGACGAAGCCGATGGTCCAGAGGATTTGCGAAGTCATCTGCACGCGGCCTCGGTACATCGTGAAGAGCCAGTTGAAGATCTTCACGCCGGTCGGGATGGAAATGACCATCGTCATAATGCCGAAGAAGGCATTGACGTTAGCGCCCGAGCCCATCGTGAAGAAGTGGTGCAGCCACACGAGGAACGACAGCACCATGATGCAGCACGTGGCCCAGACCATCGTCTTGTAGCCGAACAACGGCTTTTTCGAGAACGTCGCGACCACTTCCGAGTAAATGCCGAAGGCGGGCAGAACCAGGATGTAGACCTCAGGATGACCCCAGGCCCAGATCAGGTTCAGGTAGACCATCGGGTTGCCGCCGCCGTCGTTCGTGAAGAAGTGCATGCCGAGGTAACGGTCCAGCGCAAGCAGCGCGAGCGCGACGGTCAGGATCGGGAACGTCGCCATGATCAGCACGTTCGAGCAGAACGCCGTCCACGTGAAGACCGGCATCTTCATCCACGTCATGCCGGGCGCGCGCATCTTCACGATCGTCACGAAGAAGTTCACCGCGGTGAGCAGCGTGCCGACGCCGGACAACTGCAACGCCCAGATGTAGTAGTCGACCCCGACGCCCGGATTGAACTGCGTCTCGGAGAGCGGCGGATACGCGAGCCAGCCCGTCGTCGAGAACTCGCCGATGAACAGCGACAGGTTGATCAGAATGGCGGCGACGGCCGTCATCCAGAACGACAGCGAGTTGATGAACGGGAACGCCACGTCACGCGCGCCGATCTGCAAGGGCACGACGAGGTTGAAGAACGCGACCAGCAGCGCCATGGCCATGAAGAAGATCATGATCGTGCCGTGGGCCGTGAAGATCTGGTCGAAGTGATGCGGCGGCAGATAGCCGGGCCCATCGAGCGCGATGGCCTGTTGCACGCGCATCATGACGGCGTCGGCGAAGCCGCGCACGAGCATCAGCCCGGCGACGACCAGATACATGACGCCGATGCGCTTGTGATCGACCGAAGTCAGATACTCGCGCCAGAGCCAGCCCCATTTGCCGAGTTTAGTGATAAGGCCGACCGTACCGAGCGCGAGGACCGCCATGAAGACGGTCGCCCCCATGATGATTGGCTCGTGGTACGGGATCGCCTCAAGCGTTAGTTTGCCGAACATGGCTTACCCCTTGGTTACACAATTTGCGCCTACGACCGAGTTGCCGTAGTTGTACTTCGCGACGATGTTGTTGAAGAGCTTCGGATCGACGGTCGAGAAGTAGCGCACCGCGACCTTTTCGCTCGGACGCGCGACGCCGGCGTAGACGTCCATGCTCAGATTCTCGGGCGCGTTCTTGACCTGCTTCAGCCACGCGTCGAAGTCTTCGTTGGACATGGCCAGTGCACGGAACTTCATGTCGGAGAAGCCCTTGCCGCTGTAGTTCGCCGAGATGCCTGCGTAGTCGCCTGCGTGATCGGCCATCAGGTGCAGCTTCGTCTGCATGCCCGCCATCGCGTAGATCTGGCTGCCGAGTTGCGGGATGAAGAACGAATTCATCACCGAATCGGACGTGATGCGGAAGTTCACCGGCGTGCCGACCGGGAACGCGAGCTGGTTCACCGACGCGACGCCAAGATCCGGATAGATGAACAGCCACTTCCAGTCGAGCGCCACGACTTCGACGTTGATCGGCTTGACTTCGGATTGCAGCGGCTTGTACGGATCGAGCTCGTGCGTGGTTTTCCACGTGAGGATGCCGAGGTACAGGATGATGGCTGCGGGAATCGCCCAGACCACGACTTCGATGGCCGTGGAATGCGCCCATTTCGGCGCATACGTGGCCTTCGTGTTGGACGCGCGATAGCGCCATGCGATGAACAGGGTGAGCAGGATCACCGGGACTACGACGAGAAGCATGGCGTAAGTCGCGGTGGCGATCAGCGACGATTCCGCTGCGCCAATCACGCCTTTCGAGTCCAACACCTCCAGCTTGCATCCCGAAAGACAAAGACTGGCTATCAACCCCGATAACAATGGCACTGCTAAACGTTGGGTATTTTCATTCATTGCATTCGCTGGTTTCGATGATCGAAGCGTCCCGGGAAGAACGCCGTTGCACGGCTTTGCGCCGCGTCAAGATCATGCCACGCGCGATTTTTCGCGATGACGCGAATGGTTGAAATTTTGTTTCAGATCAAGTTGATGCGACGGAGTGTCGCGCGAAGGCGGAACTTTTTGCCTACTCCGAAAGGAGCAGGCGAGTCTACAACGAAGGGATGGAATTGCGAGTGTGATAAAGCGACGTCAAAGCGTGTTCGAGCCGCGCGATGGATCGCCGCGATAACTTCGCCGGGTTCGATCGTCTCACGTGGTGGAGCCGAGCCGCGTGCCTAGGTGAAGCCACGGCTCAGGAGCCTTCTCCGGTTCTTATCGCTAAAGCCCGGCGAGAGGCCGGGATTCCCGAATGGCATTCGATCGCTCGATTTCATCGCGCCGTCGCTGGTTCGCATCGGCAACGGCTTCGCGGTTCGAAGCGCTCCATGCGGACATGGTCGCCTGCATCACGTCGATCGGACTCCCCTTGGTGTCCATCGCAGCCAGGACGCAACCCAGAAGGTAGGTCAGCACGAACAGGAAGATGCAAGACCGGCGCGTCATGAGTTGCGGTGCATAGGCGGCAATGGCAGGAGCATTGCCTTGGTGAGCGGGAGGCGGGGGGACGCTGCCCGCTTGTGTGAGAGTCGAGACATGGGAGCGGCAGTCTACGACGGAGTATGGAAACCGGAATCGGTCGATAATTCGACTTGGGCCGAACCACGCCGGACAATGCCCAGCGCAGCGGCTGCCCCGTATGACAGATCAATGATTCTGTTGCGTGAAACCGGACCGCGATCGTTGATTCGGACGAGGACGGACGGGCTCCCTCCCGGAAGCGTGACGCGGATCCACGATCCGAGCGGTAGCGTGCGATGTGCCGCTGTCATGGCATACATGTCGAAGCGCTCGCCGCTGGCGGTGCGTCGACCGTGAAACGTTCGCCCGTACCAGGATGCAATCCCGGCTTGATGGTACGCGCGCGCGGTCGGTGTCTCGTCCGGCCGGTCGGATGAAGTGATTTCGGTCGAAACGCAATCGTCGTTTGCGGATTGAACCGGAAGGCTCGATGCGCTCGCCGGTTGGTTTGTCGAAGCGCCCTCATTGCCTTGCTCCGACAGAGAGGCTGCACATCCGGCGATCAACAGGATGCAGGCGAAGGCGCTGAGGATGCGCGGCTGAAGCATGTTCATTCGGTGCATATCGCTTTGTTCGAGAGCAAGTAACCTGACCTGACGTTCGACGGATCACGAAGCGCAGTCGGAAAGGTAGGGCAGGGGATCGACTGGCTGACGATCCCGTCTCACCTCGAAAAGCAGCGATGGCTGACCATTCGTTTGAGCGCCCATCGTCGCGATGGCTTGCCCCTTCGTTACGTCGGCCCCTTCCTTGGTCAGAACGTTTTGGATATGGCCATAGGCAGTCAGGTAGCGACTGTCATGTTTCAGTATTACGAGGCTGCCGTAGCCCGCGATCTCGTTACCCGCATACACCACGCGTCCTCCTTTCGCCGCACGGATCGTGTCTCCCGCTGCGCCACCGATGACAACGCCCCGGACCCCGTCCACACCGAAGCGCTTCAGGATTGGGCCCTTTATCGGCCAGGACAAGGAATCGGATCGGCAGCGTGTTGCGTTCACACTCCGCTGCGTGGAATCGTCCGAGCCGGCAACCGATGCCGATGGCGGACCGACCCGCAGCAGTTGGCCGTTCGTCAGTGGAGTGCTGGCGGAAAGCCCGTTCCAGGCGGCAATCGCGTTCGGGTCGCGACCGTAGGCGGCTGCGATCGAAGCGAGGGTGTCCGCGCCTGTGACGCGGTAGAAGCCGGCAGGTGCCGCCGGGGCAGCGGCAGCGTCGGTTTGCGAAGCTGGCTTGGTCGCGGTCTGCTCGAGCGTTCGACTGGCGCATCCGCCAAGAACGAAGCTGAAGACGACGGCAAGACATGCTGCGCACGACAGGCGGCGCGATTGGACAGAGCTAATCATTTGGACTTCTTTGAGCTTCGGTGCCGGCAAAAAGGCGAAGTGGCGCACTTTTGCCATGCCGCGCTGGTGGTGTTGATCGGAGTGTTTGGCGGATGCGACGCCGGCAAAAGCCAGCGGCGGCGGAAGCAGCGAGTTCGAATCTGCTGAACATCGCTCTATCTCAAATTGCACGAGGCGAAGCGGCAATTCGTCATTGCGGATAACGGTGTTTTGCGTCCGGCGTTGACCGTTACACCGTCGGTTGACACTCTTTGACGATGCGGTGGTTAAAAAAAGGCGCGCTCGCCGGGCGCCACGCTTGGAACTGACATTCGACGCGATGAAAGCAGCCATATCGCGTTCCACGCGGCTCGGCCCGAGCGGTTGCGGCAAGACGACGCTGCGCTCCATTGCCGGGCTGGAACGTCCGGTCGGCGGATCGATTTCGGTGAACGGCGTGACCGTTTTCTCGGCGCGCGACGAGACCTTCGTACCGCCGAATCGCCGCAAGTCCGGCATGGTGTTCGAACCGCTCTCGAACCTCGACGCAAAGCTACGCGACAGGATGCGTTTCGAGCTTCGGCACGACCGATTTCATGATCGGCGGAGAGATCGTGCTCGTGCGTGTGCATCCATCGCACAAAACGCCGGTCCGGGAGACCATCCATTTTTCGATCGATCCGGCGAGTTGCATCGCGCTGGCATCGCAGAACGCGTGACGCGACAGGCACTACTCCGTCCGGACTACGCCGCATGAGCTAGCGGCACAGCGCCGCCGCATCCGCACGGCGGATAGGCGTCTCGCGCGACGCTCCTTACCCTTGTCGGGAAAGTTACAACGACAAGGAAAGGACGATGAGCGTCGTCGACTCAACCCTCGCTACAAAAGCATCGACCGACACGCGCGCCTGGCGCGTGCTCGGCGCAAGCACCTTCGCATTCACGATCTGCTTCGCCATCTGGATGGTCTTCGCCATTCTCGGCATCCCTCTCAAAAAGCAGCTTCATCTCACCGATACCGAGTTCGGCCTCATCGCCGCGACGCCGGTGCTCACGGGTTCGTTGCTGCGCGTGCCGCTCGGCATCTGGACCGACCGTTTCGGCGGCCGCATCGTCTTTTTCTGCACGATGGCGGTCACTATCGTGCCGATCTGGCTGATCGGCTATGCCACCGAACTGTGGCAATTCCTCGTGCTCGGCTTGTTCGTCGGCGTCGCGGGCGCGTCGTTTTCAGTCGGCACGCCGTATGTCGCGCGCTGGTTCCCGAAGTCGCGTCAAGGCCTCGCGATGGGCATCTTCGGCGCGGGCAATTCGGGTGCGGCGCTGACCAAGTTCGTCGCGCCCGTGCTGATTCTCGCGGCGGGCACATGGACGATCGTGCCGAAGGTCTATTCCGTCGCGATGCTCTTCACCGCGATCGTCTTCTGGTTCGTGTCGGCATCCAATCCCGCGCATCGCAGCGCCAGCACGCAGAGTTTCGCCGCGCAGATGACCGTGCTGAAAGACCGGCGCGTGCTCCGTTACGCGCAGTACTACTCGGTCGTGTTCGGCGGCTACGTCGGCCTCGCATTGTGGATGCCGCAGTACTACGTGAATCAGTACGGCTTCGGCATCGAACAGGCCGCGTTTCTCGCCGCTTGCTTCTCGTTGCCGGGCGGCGTGCTGCGCGCGCTCGGCGGCTGGATGTCGGACCGCTTCGGCGCGTATCGCACGACCTGGATCGTCATGTGGGTCGCGCTCGCGTGCTTCTTCCTGCTGAGCTATCCGGTGACGGATTTCGTCGTCCACGCGAAAGACGGCCCGCGCACGTTCCACATCGAAATGGGACCGGTCGCCTATACGGTGCTCATGTTTGTCGTCGGCGTTGCGATGGCGGTCGGCAAGGCGTCGGTGTTCAAGTTCGTGTCGGACGAGTTCTCGACGAACATCGGCGCCGTGTCGGGCATCGTCGGCCTCGCGGGCGGACTTGCCGGCTTCCTGTTGCCGATTCTCTTTGGTTTGCTCGTCGACCTCACCGGCGTGCGTACCACCTGTTTCATGCTGATGTTCGGCGCGACCGCGGTCAGTCTCATCTGCATGCACTTCACGTTTCAACCCAAGCACTAACCATGTCTTCACGCTATCTGCTCACTCGCTGGGATCCCGAGAACGCCGCCTTCTGGCGCGCAACGGGCGAATCGGTCGCCCGCCGCAACCTCTGGATCTCGATTCCCGCGCTCGCGCTGGCGTTCGCCGTGTGGTCGCTATGGAGCGTCGTCGTTGTCAATCTCGATAAGGGTGGTTTTCACTTCACGAAGGACCAGTTGTTCTGGCTCACCGCGTTGCCTCCGCTTTCTGGCGCGACGCTGCGCATCTTCTACTCGTTTCTCGTGCCGATATTCGGCGGACGCCGCTTTACAGCGTTCTCCACCGCGAGTCTTCTGATTCCAGCGCTCGGCATGGGCTTGGCGCTGCGCGATCCGTCGACGGGCTATCCGACGCTGCTCGTTCTGGCGTTGCTGTGCGGCCTCGGCGGCGCGAATTTCAGTTCGTCGATGGCGAACATCAGCTTCTTTTTCCCGAAGGCGAAGAAGGGTTTCGCGACGGGCATGAACGCGGGCATCGGCAATCTGGGCGTGTCGATCGTTCAGTTCGTGACGCCGCTCGTGATCTCGGCGAGCGTGTTCGGCGCATTCGCGGGCGCAGGCCAGTCCTACGACGTGAACGGCGTCGAGCACAGCATCTGGCTGCAGAATGCGGGCTTCATCTGGGTGCCGTTCATCGTCATCTCGGCGCTCGCGGCCTGGTTCGGGATGAACGACATCGCCGATGCAAAAGCCTCGTTCGCCGAACAGGCCGTCATATTCCGGCGCAAGCACAACTGGCTCATGTGCCTGTTGTACATCGGCACGTTCGGTTCGTTCATCGGCTTTTCGGCGGGCCTCGCGTTGCTGACGAAGGCTGAGTTCCCATCGGTCAATCCCACTGCTTACGCGTTCCTCGGGCCGCTCGCTGGCGCGCTCACGCGGCCGGTCGGCGGCTGGATCTCGGATCGCCTCGGCGGCGCGCGCGTGACGCTGTGGACCTTCATCGCGATGATCGCGGCGGTGTTCGGCGTGATGGCGTTTCTGCCGCACGACGGCGCGAGCGGCAACTTCGCCGGCTTCCTCGCGATGTTCATCGCACTGTTCGCGCTGACGGGCATCGGCAACGGCTCGACCTTCCGCATGATCCCCGTGATCTTTCTGACGCAGAAGCAGCGCGAAGCCGAAGGCGACTCCGACTCGGCGAAAAAGCAGGCGCTGCACGAAGCGGGAAAGGAATCGGCGGCGGTGCTCGGCTTTGCCGGTGCAATCGGCGCGTACGGCGGCTTCTTCATTCCGCGCAGCTTTGGCACGTCGATGAGCATGACCGGCTCGCCCGACACCGCGCTCTGGTGCTTCATCGCCTTCTATGCGCTGTGCGCGGCGGTGACGTGGTTCTGCTACGCACGCCGCAATGCGGACATGCCTTGCTGAACCCTCCGGCACGCGGGGCGCGTAGTCGGGCCTCAAGTTCGTCCGCGTGCGCGGAGATAGACCTAGTCCGAAAGGAGTACGCGCACTAGTCCGTCTGATGCGCGTCGACGCCTCCTTTCGGGGAATGGGCGCGCGGCGATCGCGTCCCTACACTCGAATCAACGTATTCATGGCGGCGCATGGCCGCCACGCCCGGAGAAACGGATGAGTCACTTTCTGGATCGGCTGAAGTTCATGTCGCGCATCAAGTCCACGTTCTCGAATGGACATGGCGCGGTCGTGAACGAAGACCGCAAATGGGAAAACGGCTATCGCAGCCGCTGGCAGCACGACAAGATCGTGCGCTCCACGCATGGCGTGAACTGCACGGGCTCGTGCTCGTGGAAGGTCTACGTGAAGAACGGCTTGATCACGTGGGAAACGCAGCAGACGGATTATCCGCGCACGCGCCCCGATTTGCCGAATCACGAACCGCGCGGGTGTCCGCGCGGCGCGTCGTATAGCTGGTACGTGTATTCCGCGCAGCGCGTGAAGCATCCGATGGTTCGCGGCCGTCTCATCGAAATGTGGCGCGAAGCGCGCAAGACGCTCGATCCGGTCGCGGCGTGGGCGTCCATTTGCGAAGACCCCGTGAAGGCAAAGCGCTACAAGAGCGTGCGCGGCCTCGGCGGTTTCGTGCGCGCCGACTGGGACACCGCGAGCGAGATCATCGCGGCGGCGAATGCGTACACCATTGGCAAGTACGGGCCTGACCGCGTGATCGGTTTCTCGCCGATTCCAGCGATGTCGATGGTTTCCTATGCGGCCGGCGCGCGCTATCTGAGCCTGATCGGCGGCGCATGCCTGTCGTTCTACGACTGGTACTGTGATCTGCCGCCCGCATCGCCGCAAATCTGGGGCGAGCAGACCGACGTGCCCGAATCCGCCGACTGGTACAACTCCACGTACCTGATGGTTTGGGGCTCGAACGTGCCGCAGACGCGCACGCCCGACGCGCACTTCTACACCGAAGTGCGCTACAAGGGCACGAAGACGGTCGCGGTGTCGTCGGATTACGGCGAAATGGTGAAGTTCGGCGACATCTGGCTCGCGCCGAAGCAGGGCACGGACGCCGCGCTCGCCATGGCGATGGGCCACGTCGTGCTGAAGGAATTCCACGCGAGCGGCAAGTCAGCGTACTTCCGTGACTACGTGAAGCGCTATACCGACATGCCGATGCTCGTCGTGCTGCGCGAACACGAAGGCACGCTCGTGCCCGATCATTTCCTGCGCGCATCGCAACTGCAGAACGATCTCGACGAAGCGAACAATCCGCAATGGAAGACGCTCGTCATCGACGAGACGAGCGGCAAGATCGTCGCGCCGAACGGCACGATCGGGTTCCGCTGGGGCGAGGCGAATCACAACGACGGCGCGAAAGTCGGCCGTTGGAACCTCGAACAGAAGGACGGCGGTTCGGGTCGCGACATCGATCCGTGCCTGTCGCTGATCGACGCTCATGACGAGATTGCAGAGGTGAGCTTCCCATACTTCGGCGCGGAGCATGACGCACTGCTCGCGCGTCGCGTGCCGGTGAAGCGCATCACGCTCGCAGACGGCACGGGCGCGCGCGTTGCGACCGTGTACGACTTGCAGATGGCGAACTACGGCGTGGATCAGGGCCTCGGTGGCGCGAACGTTGCGACGTCCTATGACGACGACACCCCGTACACGCCCGCATGGCAGGAAAAGCACACGACCGTGCCACGCCATCTCGTGATCCAGGTGGCGCGTGAGTTCGCCGACAATGCGGACCGTACGCAAGGCAAGAGCATGGTGATCGTCGGCGCAGCGCTGAATCACTGGTATCACAACGACATGATTTATCGCGGCATCATCAACCTTCTGATGATGTGCGGCTGTGTCGGCAAGAGCGGTGGCGGCTGGGCGCATTACGTCGGCCAGGAAAAGCTCCGTCCGCAATTCGGCTGGGCGCCGCTCGCGTTCGCACTCGACTGGTCGCGTCCGCCGCGCCAGATGAACGGCACGTCGTTCTTCTATAACCATACGAGCCAATGGCGTCACGAGAAAGTCGCCGTCGACGAAATTCTCGGGCCGACCGCCGACAAGTCGCGTTACGAGAATCTCTCGATGCTTGACATGAACGCGAAGTCCGAGCGCATGGGCTGGTTGCCCTCGGCGCCGCAACTCGGTGCGAATCCGCTCGATATCGTCGACGCCGCGAAGCGCGCGGGTCGCGATCCGATTGAATACACGGTGGAGCAACTCAAGTCGGGCAAGCTCGATTTCGCATGCGACGACCCCGACAATCCGGCGAACTTCCCGCGCAACATGTTCGTGTGGCGCTCGAATATTCTGGGCAGCTCCGGCAAGGGACACGAATACTTCCTGAAGTATCTTCTCGGCACGCAGAACGCGCTCTTCGGCGATGAGGCCGACGCGATCAAACCCGGCGAAGTGAACGTGCGCGACGCGGCGGAAGGCAAACTCGATCTGCTGACCGTGCTCGATTTCCGTATGAGCACGACTTGCCTCTATGGCGACATCGTGCTGCCGAGCGCGACGTTCTATGAGAAGAACGACCTCAACACGTCGGACATGCATCCGTTCATCCATCCGTTGTCAGAAGCGGTGCAACCGTTATGGGAAAGCAAGAGCGACTGGGAAATTTATAAGACCATCGCGAAGAAGTTTGCGGAAATCGGCGGAAAGCATCTCGGCACGCGCACGGACCTCGTCTGCACGCCGCTCATGCACGACACGCCGGGCGAACTTGGCCAGGCGTTCGAGCCGAAGGACTGGCGTCGCGGCGAATGTGACCTGATCCCGGGCAAGACCGCGCCCTCGATGACGGTCGTCGAGCGCGACTACACCGCGATCTACGAGAAGTTCACGTCGGTCGGTCCGCTGCTGGAGAAACTAGGGAACGGCGGCAAGGGCATCAACTGGAATACGGCGTACGAAGTCGAAGAGCTCGGGAATCTATCCGGTCAGAGCAAGGGACGTCCGCGTCTTGAGACGGCCATCGACGCCGCCGAGATGATTCTCACGTTTGCGCCTGAAACGAACGGCCACGTCGCGGTGAAGGCGTGGGAAGCGCTCTCGAAGATCACGGGACGCGATCATTCGCACCTCGCGCTCGGTCGCGAGCACGACAAGATCCGTTTCCGCGACGTTCAGGCGCAACCGCGCAAGATCATTTCCGCGCCCACATGGTCCGGGCTCGAGTCGGAAGAAGTCAGCTACAACGCGGGCTACACGAACGTTCACGAACTGATTCCATGGCGCACGCTCACGGGGCGTCAGCAGTTCTATCAGGATCACCGCTGGATGCTCGATTTCGGCGAGGGCTCGTGCGTCTACAAGCCCGCGATCGACACGAAAACCATTGCGCCGATGCTCGGTGCAAAGCCTAACGGCGAGCACGAACTGGTGCTGAACTGGATCACGCCGCACCAGAAATGGGGCATTCACTCGACGTACACGGACAACCTGCGCATGCTCACGCTGTCGCGCGGTGGCCCGCATGTGTGGGTCTCGGAAGCGGAAGCAAAGGAAGCCGGTCTCAGGGACAACGACTGGGTCGAAGTGTTCAACGTGAACGGCACGCTGACGGCGCGCGTCGTCGTCAGTCAGCGGGTGCCGCGCGGAATGTGCCTCATGTATCACGCGCAGGAAAAGATCATCAATGTGCCGGGCGCGGAGACGAGCGGCATGCGCGGCGGTATCCATAACTCGGTCACGCGCACAGTGCTCAAGCCGACGCACATGATCGGCGGATATGCGCAACAGGCTTACGGTTTCAACTATTACGGCACCGTGGGCAGCAACCGCGACGAATACGTGATCGTGCGCAAGATGAAGAAAGTCGACTGGCTCGAAGGCCCGCTGAAGGAAGGAGCAGCATCATGAAGATCCGCGCCCAGGTGGCGATGGTCCTGAATCTGGACAAGTGCATCGGCTGCCATACGTGTTCGGTGACGTGCAAGAACGTGTGGACATCGCGCGATGGCGTCGAGTACGCGTCGTTCAACAACGTCGAGACGAAGCCGGGCATCGGCTATCCGAAGCAGTGGGAGAACCAGGAGAAGTGGAACGGCGGCTGGATTCGCAAAAGCGACGGACGCATCGAGCCGCGCCAAGGGCCCAAGCTGAAAGTGCTCGCGAATCTTTTCGCGAATCCGAATCTGCCTGCCATCGACGACTACTACGAGCCGTTCACATACGACTACGAGCGCCTGCAGAACGCGCCGCTTTCGGAAACGCCGCCCACGGCGCGCCCGGTGTCCGCGATCACGGGCAGGAAGATGGACAAGATCCATTGGGGTCCGAACTGGGAAGACGATCTCGGTGGCGAATTCGATTCGCGCGGACGCGACGCGCTCTTCGAAAACGTGCAGAAGGAGATGTACTCGACATTCGAGAACACCTTCATGATGTATCTGCCGCGACTGTGCGAGCACTGCCTGAATCCGGCATGCGTGGCGTCGTGCCCGTCGGGCTCGGTGTACAAGCGCGAAGACGATGGCATCGTGCTCGTCGATCAGGACAAGTGCCGCGGATGGCGCATGTGCGTGTCCGGTTGCCCGTACAAGAAGATGTATTTCAACTGGAAGTCGGGCAAGGCCGAGAAGTGCGTGTTCTGTTATCCGCGTATCGAAGCGGGTGAGCCGACGGTGTGCTCGGAAACCTGCGTAGGCCGTATCCGCTATCTCGGCGTGATGCTGTACGACGCGGACCGCATTGCCGAGGCTGCGTCGGTCGAAGCGACGACGGATCTCTATCAGTCGCAACTCGATCTGTTCCTCGATCCGCACGACCCGCAAGTTCAGGCGGAAGCGCTCCGTCAGGGCATCGCGCAAAGCTGGCTCGACGCGGCGAAGCGCTCGCCGGTGTATCGCATGGCGTGCGAGTGGAAGGTCGCGTTCCCGTTGCATCCGGAATACCGCACGCTGCCTATGGTCTGGTACGTGCCGCCGCTCTCGCCGATCCAGTCGGCCGCGGATGCCGGTCACATGGGCATGAACGGCGTGATCCCGGACGTGAAGAGCTTGCGCATTCCCATGCGCTATCTCGCGAACCTGCTCACCGCCGGCGATGAGGCGCCGATCGTCTCCGCGCTGAACCGCATGCTCGCGATGCGCGCGTTCAAGCGTGCGCAGAACGTGAACAACGTGAACGATGACGCCGTGCTGAACGATGTCGGCCTCACCGCGTCGCAAGTGGAAGAGATGTATCAATTGATGGCGATCGCCAACTACGAAGACCGTTTCGTCGTGCCGTCGTCGCACAAGGAAATGGCGCAGGACAGCTTTGACGAAAAGGGCAGTTGCGGTTTCTCGTTCGGCAATTGCGGATCATCGGGGGTATCGGACGGATCGCTTTTCGGATCGCGAACGCACGGCGAAGTAAGTTACGCGGCGTTGCCGAAGTCGCGCAAGAAGGCACTGCAGGAAGGCTGACCGAGGATCACACATGTCGCTCTATTCCATACTTTCCGCGCTGCTCGATTATCCCGAGCCCGCGCTTCTTGACGCGCTGCCAGAAATCGAAGCCGCGTTGCACGACTGGCCGCAGGCCCAAACGCGCCTTGCACCGCTCATCGCGTCGCTGAAGCGTCCGCTGATCGAAGTGCAACTTACATACGTGGCCACGTTCGACCGCAATCCGTCGCATTCGCTGCATCTGTTCGAACACGTTCATGGCGAAAGCCGCGATCGCGGTCAGGCGATGGTCGATCTGCTCGACGAGTATCGCGGTCTCGGCCTCGATATCGAATCGAACGAATTGCCCGACTATGTGCCGCTTTTTCTCGAAGCGCTGGGCGCGATCGAGCCGGCCCGCGCGCAGTCGCTGCTCAATGACGCCATTCATGTGCTCGATGCCATCGGTGAACGTCTCGCGCGCAACGAGAGCCCGTATGCCACGGTTTTCGCGGTGTTGCGCGAGCTCGCGACGGTCGACCCGCGTCCGCTCGCGCAGCCGCCCGTGCGCGACATGGACGAAATGCTCGAAACCTTCGGTCCGGGCGCGGACGGCGTCGAGCCGCTGCTCGCACCGCACATGCGCCAGGATACGCAGACCATTCGCTTTCATCCGCGCGGCGCAATGACTGCCGGCGCGGCCGCTCTTGCCGCAAAGGACGCACGATGAACATGCTCAACTCCTTCTTTTTCGGTATCTATCCGTATATCGCCGCCAGCATCTTTCTCTTCGGCAGCTTCGTGCGTTTCGAACGCGAGCAATATTCGTGGAAGGCGGATAGCACCCAACTCGTCGATCGCGGCAATCTCAGACTTGGCAACATCTTGTTTCACGTCGGGATTCTCGGGCTGTTCTTCGGGCATCTCGTCGGCCTGCTCACGCCGGTCGCCGTATGGGACGCGCTCGGCGTCGAGCATAGCGTCAAGCAGGTATTCGCAATGATCGCTGGGGGTGTAATGGGCACGTTATGCCTCGCAGGATTGCTGATCTTGCTGCATCGACGCTTGACTAGCGCGCGCCTGTCCGCCGTGACGAAAGTCGGCGACCGCGTGTTGTTGCTGTGGATCTTGATCACGCTGCTCCTGGGTCTATCGACGATTGGCGTATCGGCCGGTCACATGGACGGCTCGATGATGGTGCGGCTCATGACCTGGGCCCAGCACATCTTCACGTTCAGAGCCGATGCCGCGCACTATGTCGCAGATGCGCCGCTGCTCTTCCGTATACATTTGTTCATGGGCATGAGTCTCTTCGTGATATTCCCGTTCACGCGTCTCGTGCATGTGTGGAGCGGCTTCGCTTCGCTCGGCTATCTTGGGCGGGCCTGGCAATTGGTCCGCAGCCGCTGATTCCCTTGATCGAGAAGCATGTTCCTGTCGTCGTTTCGCGAACGTCTGACCACACGCATCGTCACGCTGTCGATGGTGTCGCTGGTTCTCGTGCTCGCGATGATCGGCGGGACACTCTGGCTCTCATGGCAACTGCAGGGTGCAGGCGCCGCGATCAACGACGCAGGCAGCCTGCGCATGCGCGCGAACGCAGTCGCAATTGCGCTATTGAAGGGTGAAAAGGCGCCATCGCCGTTGCTGCAACTGCAGATCGAGCAGATGAACGCAACGCTCGACCGCCTGCGTAAAGGCGATCCAGCGCGCCCGCTCTTCCTTCCAGACGATGTCGATGTGCGCCGACAGTTCGATCACGTCGCGAACGCGTGGCATTCGCGACTCGAACCCGATGTTCGCGAGGGCATGGCGAGCGCAGACCCACAGGCGGTGGCGCGCTATCTGCTGCAATTGCGCACTTTCGTCACTGGCGCCGACGACCTCGTCGGCTTGATCGAGCGGGAGAACGCACGCAAGACCGCGTGGCTGCGCACGTCGCAGATGGCGCTTGCGGCGATGGCGTGTATCGGCACCGCGGCGATCGTCTATTTGCTCTTCTTGTGGATCGTCGTGCCCGTTCAGCGCTTGCAGGACGGGCTTGCGCGCATCGAGGCACGCGAGTTCGATGCGCGTCTGCCCGTCGAAACGCAGGACGAGTTCGGACATCTTGCCGCGGGCTTCAATCGCATGGCCGCGGAATTGCAGACGCTCTATCGCGCCCTTGCGGGCCGGGTCGAAGCGAAGACCGCCGAGCTGGCCGCGCAGAACCGCGAACTGACGGCCCTTTATGAAATGGCGGCGTTCGTGAATCAGCCGAATGACGTCGATGCGCTGTGCCGAGGCTTTCTTGCACGCCTCATGCGTCAATTCGACGCGGACGGCGCGGCGGTTCGTCTCTTCACCGAAGATGGTCAAGTGCGTCTGATCGGCTCGGAAGGATTGCCGGCCGCGCTGCTTCAGGACGAAAGTTGCTTCGCCGCAGACGCCTGCGCATGCGCGCAGCGTTCATGCCAACGCGCGGGTTTCGCGAGCGTCGCGGCGTTCAGCATCGTTTCGCAAGGCGAGAAGCTCGGCGCGTTCTCGCTGCACTTCGGCGGCGAGCGGACTATTCCCGCAACCGAAGCGCACTTGCTCGAAACACTCGGCACGCACTTCGGCACAGCGCTCAAGAACCGACGGCTTGCGGCATTGGCGCGGCAGCTTGCGGTGTCGGAGGAGCGAAATCTCGTTGCGCAGGGCTTGCATGACAGCATCGCGCAAAGCCTGAACTTCATGAAGATGCAGGTACATCTTCTGGATGCGGCCACGCGCGAAGAACGCATGGACGAAATCCGCGAAATCGTGCCTATGCTTACGGGCGGATTGGCGGAAAGCTACGACGACGTTCGGGAACTCCTGATGAATTTCCGCACTAGGCTCGGCACCGGCGATCTGAGGCGGGCGGTAAACGAATCCGTCGAACGCTTTGGCATGCAAACGGGCATTGCGCCATCGCTCGATTATCGGGAGGAAGGCGGCTTGCCTTTGCCGCCGGATCAGCAGTTGCAAGTGCTTTTCATTTTGCAGGAGGCGCTGTCGAACATTCGCAAACACGCGGAAGCTCAGCGCGTTTTCGTGACGATCGTCAATGGTCGTGACTTTAGCCTCCTTGTCGAAGATGATGGTCAGGGCTACGATCCAAAGGAGATGGCCGTCCTTGGCGAGACGCATGTCGGCTTTCATATCATGCGCGAGCGCGCGCAAAGGCTCGGCGCAATTCTGCGGCTGACCGGAGCGCCAGCATGCGGGGCGCGCGTCGAACTCGTCTTGCCCGCCCCGGCGCGTCAGGCTGTCTGAATATGGTCACGCGCGCTCGCTTCGAGAGCTGCTTCGAGTTGTGTCATGACCATCCGCATTCTGTTGATCGACGACCACGCGTTATTTCGCTCAGGCGTTCACGCGCTCCTGCAACGGCAGTCAGACTTCGAAGTCGTCGGCGAAGCGTCCGACGGGCTCGAAGGTCTCAAGCGCGCCAAGCAATTTCGCCCGGACGTGATTTTGCTCGATCTCAACATGCCCGGACTATCCGGCCTCGAAACGCTCAAGTTGCTCGTGCAGGACGTACCGGAAACGGCGGTCGTCATGCTGACCGTATCCGAAGATCTCGACGAACTTTCATTGGCATTGCGCGATGGCGCGTGCGGCTATCTGCTCAAGAGCATCGAAACGGAGACGCTCGCAAGCGCGATCCGCAAGGCGGCGGGGGGCCAGCCCGTCATCGCGGACGACATGACGGCGAAGCTCATCGCAAGCATGCGTGCACCGAAGGCAGCGCCGGTTCCCGCTCCAGCGGTCGCCGCCGATCCACTCACTACGCGCGAGCGCGACATCATGCGCGAACTGTCGCACGGTGCAAGCAACAAGGAAATCGCGCGCTCGCTGATGCTCGCGGAAAGCACGGTGAAGATCCACGTGCGCAACATTTTGCGCAAGCTCAATCTCACGAGCCGCGTGCAGGTCGCGATCTACGCGGTCGGGCACGATGCGGTGCAGGCAACGGAAGCCGTTTGAACGGTCGTCGCGCTGCATCGAAGCTCGGATCACATCAAGCTGTACACCATGAATTCACATCAAACTGATTTGCCCATGACCTCTCACGATCATTCTTTCGCGCCGCTCACGATTCGCGGCCGCAATGTGCTGCCGATCGTGCAGGGCGGCATGGGCGTCGGCATTTCCGCGCATCGGCTCGCGGGCAGCGTCGCGCGAGAAGGCGCGGTCGGCACCATCGCGAGCATCGACTTGCGTCATCATCACGAAGACTTGCTCGCCATGTGCCGCGAAGACCACTCGCGGCCGACGCTCGAGCGCGCCAACCTCATCGCGCTCGCGCGCGAGATCAAGTCGGCGCGCGAGTTGTCGCAAGGACGCGGCATGATCGCCGTGAACGTGATGAAAGCCGTGAGCGCGCACGCCGATTACGTGCGCGTGGCGTGCGAAGAGGGCGCCGATGCCATCGTGATGGGCGCGGGCCTGCCGCTCGACTTGCCCGATCTCACGCAAGGTTGCGATATCGCGCTCATTCCGATTCTCTCCGATAGCCGCGGCGTCACGCTCGTCCTCAAGAAATGGATGAAGAAAGGCCGCTTGCCCGACGCCATCGTGATCGAGCATCCCGGACACGCGGGTGGCCATCTCGGCGTCGCGGACGTCGCCGATATGAACGACGAGCGCTTCGGCTTCGAGCGCGTTCTGAAGGAACTCGATGCATCGTTTGCGGCGCTCGGACTCAAGCGCGAAGATGTGCCGGTGATCGTCGCGGGCGGCATCAACAGCCATGAAGCCGTGCGCAAGTGGCTCACGGCCGGCGCCAACGGCGTGCAGGTCGGCACGCCGTTCGCCGTCACCGAGGAAGGCGACGCGCATCCGGAGTTCAAGCGCGTGCTGGTCGAGGCGGAGCCCGAAGATATCGTCGAGTTCATCAGCGTGACCGGCCTGCCCGCGCGCGCCGTCAAGACGCCGTGGCTCATGCGCTATCTGCGCAACGAAGAACGCATTCGAACGAAAATCGGCGCGCGCAAACAGACGTGTCCGTCGGCGCTCGAATGCCTGAGCGCGTGCGGCTTGCGCGATGGCATCGAGAAATTCGGGCATTTCTGCATCGATACGCGGCTTGCCGCGGCATTGCGGGGCGACGTCGGCAATGGACTGTTCTTCCGCGGGCGCGAAAAACTGCCGTTCGGCGCAGCGATCCGCAACGTGCGCGATCTGATCGAACTCCTGTTGACGGGCGCGACAAAATCGTCCCCGGCGGCGTGCTGAGAAGCGGAAACATCGTGTTTCGCTGCGAGCCGTGACCGATCGTCCCGTTCCTATTGGCTCGGAACGGGGCCGATCTTAGGCTTGATGCCGATTGGCTCGCACGCCGCAATCCACGGAGTACCGCACGATGTCGAAGCGCTTTCCCCTGAACCCAAAGCATCCCGAGCGCAATTGCTGGGGCTGCGATCACTATTGCGCGACGGACGCCATGCGTTGCGGAAACGGTTCGAGCCGGACGCAGCATCCGGCCGAGTTGCTTGGCGAAGACTGGTACGAGCAAGGCGATTGGGGCCTCGAAATCGCCGACAACGCCAAGTCGATTCAACCGTCCGTCGCCAAAGCGCGCTGAATCGCGACTTCAGCGCACGATTTCGCCGATCGTCAGTTCAATCACGCCCGCATCTTTCGTCGATACCCGTCCGCTCGATCCGCTCAGATCGCCGGGCGATGGCCGCGCTTTCCCGGACGCCGACACGCGCGCAGCGATGTCGATGCGCTCGAAATCCGAGAGGCGGCGGTTCGGCGTCATCGACATTGAATCGTTGAGATAAACCGTCGCAGGAAGCTGGTTCGCGCTCAGGCGCTGGACCGCGATCGGCATGCGTGAGCCATCGTCGGCGAGCGCGTAGACGAAGACCGTATCCGTTGGACGGACGCGCGACGCGAACTCAGGGCTCAACTGCACGCGGACTTCGATCGACGCCGAACCGGTGCCGTCCGCGATCGCCCGCACTTCGTCGATATTCTTCTGCGCCTGCTGCGCGACCTGCGGCGCGAGATCCGGCACCTGCCTCAAACGCTCCCAGTATCCGATGGCTTGCGTGTATTCGCGCCGGTCGAATGCCGCTGATGCAGCCAGCGCCAGCGCCTTCGGCTGCGTCGCGTCGAGCGCGAGCGCCGAGTGGATGACCTTCAGCGCCGCGTCGTTGAGATCGCCGCCGTTCGCGCTCGCGATGGCATCGGCGTAATCGGCAAGCAATTCGGCATCGCGCGGATTCAGCGCAACCGCCCGCCGATACGCCTGCGCGGCATCGTCGGCGCGCGTCAGCACCATGTACGAACGCGCGAGCATCGTCCAGCCTTGGGCGTCGTCGGGATTGCGCCGCAACCGCGCGGCCAGAAGACTGACGGCCGCTTCCATCGACCGGGGCGTGTCCGCGTGTTCGCTCACCGATGAACCCGCCGCCGCTTGAATCGCGAGCGCCGCCGGATCGCCGACACGCATGTAAAGCGTCAGCGCGGACGCCGGCACGAGCGCGATCAGCAAGCCGGCGAGCGCGGCTTGCGTCGTTCGCTGATTCGCGACGCGCGCGCGCAACAGCGGCGGCACGACGCATGCGAGCGCGGCGAAGAGCATCGCGGCAACGATCAGCCAGAACGGGATCATCGGCTCATGCTCCTTTTTCTTCGGGTCTGATGCGCGCGCCGGATATGCAGCGCCATCGCAACCGCGCCCGCCGCGAGCACGGCGAACGGCCCGAACCACAGCGCCCACGTGACGGGCTTCACGGGCGGCCGATACAGCACGAAGTCGCCGTATCGGCGCACCATGTACGCCTGAATCTGCTCGTCGCTCGCGCCTTGCCCGACTTGCTCGCGAATGCGCGCGCGCAGATCGGCGGCGAGATCGGCGGTCGAATCGGCGAGGCTCTGGTTCTGGCACACCACGCAGCGGAAATGCTCCGCGAGATGGCGCGCGCGTTCGTCATCGGGCGATTGCTGCGCCTGAGCGCACCCGATGCACGCAGCGATCATCCACGCAAGCCGCCTAATCACGCGCGTTCTCCTTTTGCAGCTTGCCGACGAGCGGACCAATCACGCCATCGATCGACGCGCGCGTGAGCGGTCCCGCCTGCCGATAGCGCACGACGCCCGCGCGATCGATCACGAACGTCTCCGGCACGCCGTACACGCCATAGTCGATGCCGGTGCGCCCGTCGCGATCGACGAACGACGTCACGTACGGATTGCCCGCCGCCTTCAGCCATTGCAGCGCGGGCGCACGTTCGTCGCGGTAGTTCAGGCCGTACACCGGCGCCGCGCCGCTCGCCGCGAAATCCATCAGGACAGCATGCTCATCGCGGCACGCTTCGCACCACGACGCCCACACGTTCAGAATCCACACCTGTCCGCGCAGCGCGTGCGACGACATCGTCCGGTTCGCGGCATCGAGACGCGGCAGATCGAACTCCGGCGCGGGTTTGCCGATGAGCGCGGAAGGCAGGCGACGCGGATCGTGGCGCAAACCGGCCGCGAGCACCGCGACGAGCAGACCGAACACGGCGAGCGGAATCAGAAAGCGCTTCATCGTCCTGTCTCGCCGATGCTTCGCGGCGGTTCCACGGCAATCGCAACGGCGGCGGCTCGCTGCGGCGCGCGCAGCTTTGCGTAACGCCGATCCGCCGCCGCGAGCAGGCCGCCGAGCGCCATCAACACGCAGCCGCCCCAGATCCAGCGCACGAACGGCTTGATCTGGATGCGCACGGTCCACGCGCCGCCGCCCGCCGGCTGATCGAGCGCGACGTACAGATCGCGCAGCACGCCGCGATCGATGGCGGCTTCGGTCGTCGGCGTGTTGGAGACGAGGAATTCGCGTTTCTCCGGATGCAGTGTCGCGATAGCTTTGCCGTCGCGCGTCACCGCGATCGTCGCACGCGTCGCGCGATAGTTCGGTCCGTCGATCGCGCGCACGTCGTCGAGCCGGAAGCGATATCCGCCCGCATCGACGCTCTCGCCGGGCGCGAGCCGCGCGTCGCGTTCGACGGGAAAGCCCTTCACCATCGTCACGCCGACGACGAACACGCCGACGCCCGCGTGTGCGAGCCACATGCCGACGGTCGCGAGCCGCACGCGCTGCCGTCCCTTGATGATGCGCTCGATCACGCTCGTCGCGATCGTCGCGAACGTCCACGCGGCGAGCAGCAAGCCGAGGCTCACGAACGGACGCGACACGCCGGGCACGAACGCGCTCGCCACGCTCACGAGCGCGGCCCAGCGCAGCCGCACGGCAAGCTGCGGCAGACGCGCGGCCTTCCAGCGCGCGAGCGGCCCGACGCCCATCAGAAAGATCGCGGGTGTCATCAGCGGGACGAACACGCTGTCGAAGTACGGCGCGCCGACGGAAATCTTGTCGAGATCGAGCGCGTCGAGGACCATCGGATAGAGCGTGCCGAGCATCACCGATGCAGCGGCGACGAGCATCAGCAGATTGTTCGACAGCAGCAACGCCTCGCGAGATACGGGCTCGAAACCGACCGCCGACACGGCTCGCGGCGCGCGCCACGCGAACAGCGCGAGACCGCCGCCCGAAAACAGCGCGAGCAACGCGAGGATGAACACGCCGCGCGCCGGATCGGACGCGAAGCCGTGCACCGATGTCACGACGCCCGAGCGCACGAGAAACGTGCCGAGCAACGAGAGCGAGAACGCGCAGATCGCGAGCAGCGCGCTCCACGCGCGAAACGCGCCGCGCTTGGCGGTCGCGGCGAGCGAATGGATCAGCGCGGTGCCGACGAGCCACGGCATGAACGACGCGTTTTCGACCGGATCCCAGAACCACCATCCGCCCCAGCCGAGTTCGTAGTATGCCCACGCGCTGCCGAGCATGATGCCGAGCGTCAGGAACGTCCATGAGGCGAGCGTCCACGCGCGCGAGGCGCGCGCCCAGGCGGAGTCGAGCTTGCCATCGAGCAGCGCGGCGATGGCGAACGCGAACGCCACCGAAAAGCCGACGTAGCCCATGTACAGCAGCGGCGGATGAATCACCATGCCGGGATCCTGCAACAGCGGATTGAGATCGCGGCCGTTCATCGCGGGCGGCATGATGCGCGTGAACGGATTCGACGTCAGCAGCATGAAAAGCAGAAAGCCCGCGTCGATCCAGCTCATCACGCCGAGCACGCGCGCCGCGAACGGCAACGGCAGGCGCTTGCCGAAGCACACGACCGCGCTCATCCAGAGTGTGAGCAGCAGCGCCCACAGCAGCAGCGAGCCTTCGTGACCGCCCCAGACCGCGGTGAACCGATAAATGGCCGGCAGCGCCGAGTTCGAATTGCCGACGACGTAGATCACGGAAAAATCGTCGTCGAGAAACGACGCCGCGAGACAGCCGAACGCGATCGCGACGAAGCCGAATTGCCCGCACGCGGCGGGCGCGGCGACGCGCATCCATCCTTCGATGGCAAGTCGCGCGCCGAGCATCGGCACGATGCCCGCGACGAGCGCGAGCAGCATCGCGAGGATGAGCGCGAAATGGCCGATCTCGGGGATCATCGGCGCGCTCCCGCGTTCCCGTCCGCCGATGCGCGCGCTTCACGCAGCGCGCGTTCGAGTGGCGGCGGCGTGTACTTTTCGTCGTGCTTGGCCAGGACTTCGTCGGCGTGAAAACGTCCGTCGGCGCCGAGCGTGCCTTGCGCGACGACGCCGCTGCCTTCGCGAAAGAGATCGGGCAGCGCGCCCGTGTAGACGACAGGAATCGACGCGCGCCCGTCCGTGACGACGAAGCTCACCGTGCGGCTGTCGGCGTGCTTCAAGAGCGATCCGCGTTCGACGAGTCCGCCGAGCCGGAAGCGCTGCGTGCGCGTTTCCTCGTGCGACGCGATCTCGCTCGGGCTGACGAAGAACATCACGTTGGCGCGGAACGCGTTGAGCACGAACGCGCACGCGAGCGCGGCGCTCGCGAGGCCGAGCGCGATGAACGCGAAGCGGCGATGGCGCGCTTTCATCGGCGCAGCGCGCGGTGGACGAGCCACGCTTCCGCGCCCATCAGCAGAAAAGTGATCGCGAACGCGGCGCAAAGCAGCGGATTTGCGGCGAGCATCGTCGGGACGGATGCGAGCGTGTTCATGCGGCACGCTCCTCGATTCGCGAAGGACGCTCGTCGCTCGCGCGCACGCGTTCGGCCGCGCGCAGGATGACGCGCGCGCGCGCCAACGCCACGGCGATCGCATACGACCAGAATCCCGCCGTCATCAGGACGATGCCCCAAGCCATCGACGTTTCCATCGCGACGCCGCTGCCGAATCCGAGCGACGGTCCTTGATGCAGCGTGTACCACCATTGCACGGAAAAATAGATGATCGGGACATTCACGACGCCGATCAGCGCG
The DNA here is from genome assembly GCF_023631165.1 of Caballeronia sp. AZ1_KS37. Lineage (NCBI taxonomy): Bacteria > Pseudomonadati > Pseudomonadota > Betaproteobacteria > Burkholderiales > Burkholderiaceae > Caballeronia > Caballeronia sp. AZ1_KS37. Next base: position 89,603 of record NZ_JALQDP010000037.1, read on the forward strand.
AGCACCGAGCACGCGCGATCGGCGCGGCGGGTGCCGTCGATGGCCGCGTGCAGCGCGAGATAGCCGACGTACAGGAAGAACAGGATCAACTCCGACGTGAGCCGCGCGTCCCAGACCCACCATGTGCCCCACGTCGGCTTGCCCCACAACGCGCCCGAAATCAGCGCGATCGCCGTGAACGACGCGCCGGTCGGGGCGAGCGCGCGGGCCATCATCGCGCAAAGGCGCGCGTTCATCGCGAGATGCAGCGCGCTGTACGCGGCCATCACGAGGTAGATGAGCATCGACATCCACGCGGCGGGCACATGCACGAACATGATGCGGTAGATGTCGCGTTGCAGCGCATCGGCGGGCGCGACGCCGAGGCCGATCACGAGTCCCATCGCGATGAACACGACCGACGCGAACGCGAACCACGGCGTCGCGCGCGCGGCGAAGCGTTCGAAGTTGCGGGCGGACGCGTAGCGGAACCAGTTCATAGGCGCTATTCCATCGATATGCGCAGGGCCGCCGCGCTCGCGAACGGACACAGCCATAGCGCGATGCACAACGCCGCCGCGAGCAGCGAGAAATTCGCGTTCGCCCATGCGGCGCTCGCGGCGGGATCGGCCGCGCCGACGCCGAATACGAGCACCGGCACGTAGAGCGGAAGAATCAGCAATGCGAGCACGACGCTGCCGCCGCGCACGCCGAGCGTGAGCGCCGCGCCCATCGAACCGATCAGCGAAAGCAGCGGCGTGCCGATCAGGAGCGACGCCATCAGCATGAGGATCGTGCGCGCATCGAGCCCGTATTCGAGCGCGACGACGGGCGCGAGCACGACGAGCGCGAGACCGGTCGTGATCCAGTGCGCGGCGATCTTGCCGAGCACGATGCCCGCGAGCGGCTGCGGCGAAAGCAGCATCTGTTCGAGCGCGCCACTCGCGAAATCGTTGCTGAAGAGCTGGCCAGCCGAAAGCAGCGCCGCGAACAGCGCCGTGACCCACAGCACGCCCGGCGCGATTGCGTGCAGCAGCTTCGGATCGGGACCGACGCCGAGCGGAAACAGACTCGACGCCAGCACGAAGAACAGCAGCACGGAAAGCGTCACGGTGCGCGAGCGCCAGTTCAAGAGCAGCTCGCGCCGGATCACCCGAAGCGTCAGCGCGATCATGCCGCGCTCCGTTCGAGATGCAGATGACGTGCGCGCGCGGCATCGACGGCAAGCGGGCGATGCGTCGTCGCGACGAGCGCGCCGCCTTCGCGCAGATGATCGTCGATGCATGCGGCGAACCAGAGCGCGCCCGCGTCATCGACGGCTTCGGTGGGTTCGTCGAGCAGCCACAGCGGCTTGGCCGCGAGCATGAGCCGCGCGAGCGCCACGCGCCGCCGCTGACCTTCCGACAGCCGGTTCAGGCGCGCGTGCATCAGCGGCTGCAAACCGGCGCGCTCGAGCACGTCGCGCTCGTTCGCGCGCAAGGCGTTCGCGCCGAGCAACGCCGCGAAGCGCAGGTTTTCCGCGACCGTCAGTTCGCCGTTGAAGCCGTCGGCGTGGCCGAGATACGCGAGGTCGCGTCTGAAGCGCGCCGGATCGTCGCGCACGTTCACGCCGCGCCACGACACCTTCCCCGCGGCGGGCGGCAACAGACCCGCGAGCGCGGCGATCAGCGAGCTCTTGCCGCTGCCGTTCGCGCCGTGGATGAGCAACGCCGCGCCGCCATCGACGCACAGATTCACGCCGGCGACGATCGTGCGGCTGCCGCGCATCACGTCGAGTTGCCGGGCGCTGAGCATGAATGTTTCCTCTCTTGGCGTTGTTTACTGCTTCTTTCTGTCGTCGATTTCCTGCGCCTTCGCCATGTTCGGCAGTTCATGCGCGATGCCCTTGTGGCAATCGATGCACGTCTTCTCGCCAGTCTCCAGAAAGCGCTGATGCGCCTGCTGCGCGCGCGGGCTTTGCCGCGTGAAGTCCATGTACTGGAATGAGTGGCAATTGCGGCATTCGAGCGAGTCGTTCGCCTTGAAGCGCGCCCATTCGTGCTCGGCCAGTTCGAGCCGCTTGTCGAGGAACTTTTCGCGCGTGTTCACCGCGCCGAAAATCTTCGCCCACACTTCCTTCGACGCCTGCATCTTTCGGGCGATCTTGTCGGTCCAGTTGTGGGGAACATGGCAGTCCGAGCACTTCGCGTGCACGCCCGTGCGGTTGCTGAAGTGGATCGTGTTCTTCAGTTCGGCGTAGGTGTTGTCGCGCATCTCGTGACAGCCGGTGCAGAAGACTTCGGTGTTGGTCAGCTCCATCGCCGTGTTGAAGGCGCCCCAGAACACCACGCCGGCGACGAAGCCGCCCAGCGTCAGAAAGCCGAGGCTGTAATAGAGGCTCGGCCGGCGAATGGTGATCCAGTAGCGCTTGATCAGTGCCCACATGATGGTCGCTTGTTTATCGTCTATCGCTTCTTGGTTTTGTCCGGCTGCTGCCTGACGTCTTCGACGGCGACGAACGTATTGCCGACGAGCGGTTTCGTATCGGCCTGCGGGACGTGGCATTGCGTGCAGAAGTAGCGTCGCGGCGACAGATGCCCGGACACGCCGCCCTCGCGATCCATGTAATGCGACACCGCCACCGGCACCGCGCCGCTTTCCTCGGCGCGGCTGCGCGCGTGACACCCGAGACAGCGGTTGGCGTTCTTGTCGAGCTGATAGTTGTCGATCTTGTGCGGGATCGTCGGCGGCTGCTGTGCGTAGTTGAGTCCGCGTATCACGCCCTTGTTTTCGGTCGGCGCGATGAGCGGGGCTTTCGGTTCCTCATCGAGCGGCGCCGTGCCGCGCAGCGAATCGTGGAACGGCAGACTGGGCACCGTGGGCTGCGCGATCGCGAGCACGGCCAGCGCAAGAAGCGATGCAATGCCGATGGCTGTCAACGTACGCATGGCGTCGGCTCCCGGACCCTAGACCCGCACGATCTTGACCGCGCACTTCTTGTAGTCGGTCTGAAACGAGATCGGATCGGTGGCGTCGAGCGTCACCTTGTTGATGAGCTGGCTTGAATCGAACCACGGCACGAAGACGAGCCCGCGCGGCGGCTTGTCGCGGCCGCGCGTCTCGACGCGCGTACGCATCTCGCCGCGCCGCGATATCACGCGCACCTCGACGCCGCGTCGCAGGCCAAGCGCTTTGGCGTCGTCGGGATGCATGAAGCACACCGCGTTCGGAAACGCGCGATACAGCTCGGGCACGCGGCGCGTCATCGATCCCGAATGCCAGTGCTCCAGCACGCGGCCCGTCGCGAGCCAGAACGGATAGTCCTTGTCCGGCGATTCGGCGGGCGGCTCGTAAGGCAGCGCGTAGATCACCGCGCGGCCGTCCGGATTGCCGTAGAACTGCCAGTCGGCGCCGGCCTTCACATACGGATCGGAACCCTCCTTGTAACGCCAGCGCGTTTCCTTGGCATCGACGACCGGCCAGCGGATGCCGCGCGCCTGGTGATACATGTCGAACGGCGCGAGATCGTGGCCGTGGCCGCGTCCGAAGCTCGCGTATTCCTCGAACAATCCTTTCTGGATATAGAAGCCGAACGCCGCAGCCTCGTTGTTGCGATATTTCGGATCGACTTGCGAAGCGGGAAACTTGTCGACCTGGCCGTTGCGATACAGGATGTCGTAGAGCGTCTTGCCCTTGTATTCGGGCTTTTTCGCGAGCAGTTCGGCGGGCCAGACTTCCTCGACCTTGAAGCGCTTGGAGAATTCCACGATCTGCCAGAGATCCGAATGCGCGCCGCCTGGCGCCTGTACGAGCTGATGCCAGAACTGCGTGCGCCGTTCCGCGTTGCCGTAGGCGCCTTCCTTCTCGACCCACATCGCGGATGGCAGGATCAGATCGGCGGCGACGGCCGTGACCGTCGGATACACATCCGACACGACGACGAAATTCGAATCCTTGCGATACCCCGGCAGCGCTTCGTTGTTGATATTCGCGGCAGCCTGCATGTTGTTGTTGACCATCACCCAATAAGCGTTGATCTTGCCGTCCTTGAGCATGCGGTTTTGCAGCACGGCATGAAAGCCCGGCTTGTCGGGGATGGTGCCCGCGGGCAGCTTCCAGATATGCTCCGCTTCCTCGCGATGCTTCGGGTTGGTCACGACCATATCGGCGGGCAGCCGATGCGAGAACGTGCCGACTTCGCGCGCCGTGCCGCACGCGGACGGCTGGCCCGTCAGCGAGAACGGGCTGTTGCCCGGCGTCGATATTTTTCCCGTCAGCAGATGCAGGTTGTAGACCATGTTGTTGGCCCAGGTTCCGCGCGTGTGCTGATTGAAGCCCATCGTCCAGAAGGACACGACTTTCGTCTTCGGGTCCGCGTACAACTGCGCGAGCTGGTCGAGCTTGTTCTTCGGCACGCCGGAAATTTTCGTCACGTAGGCAGCGTCGTAGCGCGAGACGAACTGCGCGAATTCGTCGAAGGTGATCGGCTGCGAGCCGTTCGGATCGCCCGCGTTCTTCGCCGCCTTTTGCAGCGGATGGTCGGGCCGCAGCCCGTAACCGATGTCCGCGTTGCCCTTCTTGAAGTTCGTGTGCTTGTCGACGAAATCGCGGTTCACCTTGCCGTTCTTGATGATGTAGTTCGCGATGTAATTCATGATCGCGAGATCGGATTGCGGCGTGAAGACGATGGTTTGATCGGCGAGATCGAACGAACGATGCTCGAACGTCGACAGCGTGACGACGCGCACGTCCTGATTCGAAAGCCGCCGCGCCGTCACGCGCGACCACAGCACCGGATGCATCTCGGCCATATTGGAGCCCCACAGCACGAAGGCGTCGGTGGCTTCGATGTCGTCGTAGCAGCCCATCGGCTCGTCCATGCCGAAGGTCCGCATGAAGCCCGTCACGGCCGATGCCATGCAATGCCGCGCGTTCGGATCGATATTGTTGCTGCGAAATCCCGCCTTCATCAGCTTGACGCCTGCGTAGCCTTCCCAGACGGTCCATTGCCCCGAACCGAACATGCCGACGGCCGTCGGCCCTTTCTCCTTCAGCACGCGCTTGAACTGCTCGGCCATCACGTTGAACGCGACATCCCACGACACGGGCAGGAATTCGCCGTTCTTGTCGTATTTGCCGTCTTTCATCCGCATGAGCGGCGTCGTCAGACGGTCCTGGCCGTACATGATCTTCGAGAGGAAGTAGCCCTTCACGCAGTTGAGTCCGCGGTTGACTTCCGCCTGCGGGTCGGCCTGTGTCGCGACGACCTGATTGGCCTTCACGCCGACGAGCACGCCGCATCCCGTTCCGCAGAAGCGGCAGGGCGCTTTCGACCAGGCGATGTCGTCGCTCTGCGCGACGGCGTGCATGTCGGGCAGCGTGATGCCCGCGGATGCGGCCGCCGTGGTGGCGGCCGTCTGCTTAATGAACGCGCGACGAGTCAGTTTCATCGTCGATGTCCTCGGTGAGCGGATCGGCGGCTTCGTGATGCTGATAGACGAGCGCGGTGCTGATGACATCGGGAATGGATTGCACCGCCTGCAATTGTTCGGCGACGCAAGCGGAGCGATCGCTTTCGAGCGTGAGAACGATCTTGCCGTCGGCGCTCGATCCGTGAACTTGCGCGCCAGGCAAAGCCGCGAGCGCGCGCGTAATTCGTTGCAGCGCTTCTATACGGCCGAATACAACGACGCCGGCTATGTGAAACTCGCAAGACTCGTCGGTCTTGTCGGCGTAACGATCGTTGATATCGACGAGTTTGAGCTCCATTTAATTCAAATAGTCGCGACGCTCGTTAATGATGTGGCGGTCCGCCGATCAGCATCTGATAGAACCAGACCGCGAATCCGTAAGTGGCGATGATCATGACCGTGAGCACGGGAACCATGACGACGGTCAGAAACAGAAAGCTGCGCAACTCTTCGGATTTGCGTATTTCGTCTTTCTCATCCATGGGGCGCGTCAGATCTCGGTTGGCGAAGTGGGGTGGCCAGCGCGAAAGATGGATCCATTGTTGGTTTAAGAAATGCATCTTTTCAAGTTGAAAATCGCACGGCGTCGAGGGCGGGTTTTGCAACTGTCGATAAATTTCCATCGCGCCAAATGTGGCGCAATTCGAATTAATCGCCGTGCATCGTTTCGCGCGCTCGAACGAATCGCAATGACGTTAATGCTCCTTTTCACGCGCGCGATATGGCTTTCATCTTGTTCTGAATGTCGCTTTATGCGCGGCTTTCTAGAATCCGGTCACTTCTTCGATTACGGACATCCACGCATCATGCCGATCAAGCTCGAATTCGCCACGCCCGAAGGCCGCATCTCGCTTTCAATCGACGATGCCCAGTTCATGGCTTACGACGCCGGTGAACTCGCAATGCATTCGACGCGCGATTTCGTCGAACGCATGGAATCGATGGGGCTCGGCGAACTCGCGCAAACCTATGCGCGTCTTCAGGCACAGACCGAAGTCTCGGTGATGGAACTGCGCGAAGCGCGCGAAGACGCCGAAGCGTGGCTCGGGAAGAAAGAAGAAAGCAGCGTGATCGCGGAACAGATCATGCCGCGGGTCGAAGCGCTGCGTGAAACGATTGCGCGCACGCAGGCCGACTTGCGCGAGAACATCGAGCGGCTGGCGGCGCTCTCCGCAGCGTGCGATTGCGCGCTGCATCAGGTTCCGGGCTATCAGCCGCCCGCGCGCAGTCAGAGATGATCCGCTAAAGATTCGGATCGCGAATCGAATACGCGTTGCGCGCTGGAAGTCTCGCCCCGATACGCCTTCATGCCGAAGCGCTGCAGGATAAAGCTCTCGACGACGAGACGCATATCCGCTTCCAGCGGCCGCGTGCCCCAGCGGCTGTTTCCCGCCACCGACGCCACCGTGAACCACGATTGCGGCGGAAACAATTCGACGCGCAGCATGCCGCGCTCGAAGATCCTGAGCCGCCCCGTATCGATATGAAACTCGGCGCTGACCGCGCCGCCCGGCATGCCGATGCTGGCCGTAATGGCTTTCGCTTTCATCGTTCTGGTCTCTCGAAATGCTTCCGCCGCGAGGTCGATCCTCACGGCGCCGATTGTCAAATTCTCCGGCGACGCGCCTGGCGCGCGGTCGTTTCGGCAGATAATCCCCGATAGGCATACAGTACTGACGTTGCGCGTCTCCGCCTAACTACCGGCGCGATCGGCAAGTCGCTCGCAACGCGTGGCGGAGCATGATGGCGAACGTTCGCTGCCGCACACAAAGACCATCCAGCACGTCTGATTCAATAGCCGCGCTTCTCCGGCAGGAGCAAGCGCCGGTCCTGTTCACAGATGCAAATCAAAGAGGGAAGCAAACCATGCTGAAAGCGTATTCCTATGCAGCATCCGCAGCCGACAAGCCGCTCGGTCCGCTCGAAATTCAACGCCGCGATGTCGGTCCGAACGATGTCCGCATCGACATTCTGTTCTGCGGCGTCTGTCATTCCGACCTGCATATGGCGCGCAACGAATGGGGCGGCACGAACTATCCGGTCGTGCCGGGCCATGAGATCGTCGGTCGCGTCGCGGCAGTCGGTTCCGACGTGTCGAAGTTCAAGGTCGGGCAACTGGCGGGCGTCGGCTGCATGGTCGATTCATGCCGCGTCTGCAATGCGTGCAAGGAAGGACTCGAACAATATTGCGAGAGCCCGGAAAGCTTTACGCAAACCTACAACTCGCCGGATAAGAAGTCGGGCGGCGTGACCTTCGGCGGCTATTCGACGAACATCGTCGTCGACGAGGCGTTCGTGCTGAGCATCCCCGAGAACCTCGAACTCGCGGCCGTTGCACCGTTGCTGTGCGCGGGCATCACCACGTACTCGCCGCTGCGCCACTGGAACGTGCAGAAGGGGCACAAGGTGGGCATCGTCGGTCTCGGCGGTCTCGGTCACATGGGCGTGAAGATCGCCGCCGCAATGGGCGCGCATGTCGTGCTCTTCACCACGTCGCCGGGCAAGATCGAGGATGCGAAGCGTCTGGGCGCGCATGAAGTCGTCGTGTCGAAAGATCCGGATCAGATGGCCGCGCACGCGAACAGCTTCGATTTCATCTTGAACACGGTCGCCGCGTCGCACGATCTCGATCAGTTCATGTCGCTGCTCAAGCGTGACGGCACCATGACGCTCGTCGGCGCGCCGGAGCATCCGCATCCGTCGCCTTCGGTGATGAACATGATCTTCAAGCGCCGCTCGCTCGCGGGCTCGCTGATCGGCGGCATCGCGGAAACGCAGGAAATGCTCGATTTCTGCGGCAAGCACGGCATCACGTCCGACATCGAGATGATTCGCATGGACGAAGTCAACAAGGCTTACGAGCGCATGTTGAAGAGCGACGTGAAGTATCGCTTCGTGATCGACATGGCGACGATGGAAAAGTAAGCCTGTGTATCAGCGGGGCGATGTCATCGCCTCGCGCATGCTTTCGACGAAGCGTTCCGTCACTGCCGGCAGCGTCCTGCCGCGCTTCTTCACGATGGCGATCGGCCGCACGAACGCCGGATGGTCGATCGGTTTCGCGACGAGCCCCGGTTCCGCGCGCACCTCGCGCGCGGTTTCCGGCAAAATCGTCACGCCGAGGCCGCCGCGCACCATCGCGACGGCGGTCATCATGTAAGTCGGCTCGCACGCTATCTCGAGCGTTTCGCGCGTCTCGCTGAGCGCGGCGTCGACGACCGCGCGCACGCTCGTGCCTGGCGCGGTGAGCACGAGCGGCGAACGCGCGAGCTCGTCGAGCGCGATGCGGCGTTTCTTCGCGAGCGCATGCGCCTTCGGACACACCGCGACGAGCCGGTCCACGCCCGCATGCAGCACTTCAAGCAACGGATCGGCCACATCGCCGCCGGTCAGCCCGATATCGGCTTCCTCGCTGCGCACGAGCGCATTCACGGTGCTCGCCACGACGTCGCGAATCTGAAATGCGACGCGCGGCACCTCGCGCTTCATGCCGATGATCAACTCAGGCAACACGCTCGCCGCGAACGTCGGCAGGCACGCGATGCGGATCGTGCCGCTTTCGCCGATGCCCATCGCGCGGGCATCGCGCAGCACGTTCTCCATGTCGCGCAACGACTTGCGCAGGAGCGGCAGCAGTTCCCGTCCGGTCGGCGTCAGCGCGACGTTGCGGCTGTTGCGGTCGAAAAGCCGCGCGCCGACGGCTTCCTCCAAGCGGCGTATCTGCACGGTCAGCGCGGGTTGCGACAAATGCAGGCGTTCGGCGGCGCGCGTGAAACTGCCCGCCTCGGCCACGGCGACGAGCGCGCGGATATCGCGAAGATTCAGATCCATTATGGTCCGTGATAGCTGCGATCAAATCATTTCAATTGTGTAATTGCCGCTCCGAACTTACTCTGGACCGCATCAAAAGACAATATTCGGAGACACGTTCATGCTGCCGATGCTCGGCCTCGCCACCATCGTCGTCCTGCTCGGGGCGATCCTTTCCAAACGGATGTCGCCGCTCGTCGCGCTCATCATCGTGCCGATCGTGGCGTCGCTGATCGGCGGCTTCGGGCTTTCGACGAGCAGGTTCGTCATCGACGGATTGAAGAGCCTCGCGCCGGTCGTCGGCATGTTCGTGTTCGCGATCCTTTACTTCGGCACGATCACGGACGCGGGCACGCTCGATCCGATCATCGATCGCATCCTGCGCGCGGTCGGCACGAAACCGACGCGCATCGTGATGGGCACGACGCTGCTCGCGCTGCTGATTCATCTGGACGGCTCGGGCGCCGTCTGCTTTCTCGTCACGATTCCCGCGATGCTGCCGCTCTACGATCGCCTGAACATGGACAAGCGCGTGCTCGCCGCGGCCGTTTCGATGGCGGCGGGCATCAACTTTCTGCCGTGGACCGGGCCGATGATCCGCGCATCGGCGTCGCTGCATCTGCCGATTTCATCGCTGTTCAATCCGCTGATTCCGGTGCAGGCCGTCGGGCTCGTGTTCGTGTTCGGCATGGCGTGGTGGCTCGGCCGCCGCGAGGAAAAGCGTCTCGGCTATTCGAGCGCGAACGGCGCGATTCCGCTTCCGAAGCGCGAACTGACGCCCGAAGAACAGTCGCTGCGCCGCCCGAAGAATTTCTGGTTCAACATCGTGCTGACGGTCGTCGTGCTCGGCACGATGGTCGCGATGGGCGAAAAGATTCCGCCCGCCATCATGTTCATGGTCGGGCTGTGCATTGCGCTGATGGTGAATTATCCGAACGTCGACATGCAGCGAAAGCGCATCGACGCGCACGCTCGCGCCGCGTTGATGATGGCCGGCATTCTGCTCGCGGCCGGCGTGTTCACCGGCATCATGCAGGGCAGCGGCATGTTGAAGGCGATGGCGCAGGCGGCGGTCGGTTTCGTGCCGCCCGCTTTTGCCGGCCACATTCCGGTCGTGCTCGGCCTGCTGTCGATGCCGCTCTCGATGCTCTTCGATCCCGATTCGTTCTATTTCGGCGTGTTGCCGGTGATCGCCGAAGTGGCGTCGCAACTCGGCGTGCCGGCGGTGCATGTCGGCCAGGCGGCGCTCCTCGGTCAGATGACGACCGGCTTTCCCGTGAGCCCGCTCACGCCCGCGACGTTTCTCGTCGTCGGCTTGTGCGGCATCGATCTCGCGGATCATCAGAAGTTCACGTTCCCGCTGCTGTTCGGCGCGTCGGTCGTCATGACGATCGCGTGCGTCGTGCTGGGCGTGTTCCCGCTGTAAAGGAAAAGCACCATGAAAGACATCATCAGAATCGGCGCGGGCGCGGGTTATTCGGGCGATCGCATCGAACCTGCCGTCGAACTCGCGGAGCACGGCGCGCTCGACTATCTCGTGTTCGAATGCCTTGCCGAACGCACGATCGCGATCGCGCAGCAGTCGCGCCGCAACGATCCCGAACTCGGTTACGACCCGTTGCTCGAAACGCGCATGCGCGCCGTGCTGCCCGTCGCGGCGAAAAATGGCGTGCGGATCATCTCGAACATGGGCGCGGCGAATCCGCGTGCGGCGGCGAAGAAGACCGCGAGGATCGCGCGCGAGCTCGGCCTTGACGGATTGAAAATCGCAGCCGTCACCGGCGACGACGTGCTCGATGTCGTTTTGCGTTCGCGCCTGCGCTTCGAGGAATCCGGCGACGATGTGAGCGCGTACGCGGACCGCATCGTGTCGGCGAATGCGTATCTCGGCGCGGCGCCGATCGTCGCTGCGCTCGCGGCCGGCGCGGACATCGTGCTGACCGGCCGCGTTGCGGATCCGTCGCTATTCACCGCGCCGCTCATCCACGAATTCGGCTGGAAGATGGACGACTGGACGACGCTCGGACAGGCGACCGTCGTCGGCCATTTGCTCGAATGCGCGGGTCAGGTGACGGGCGGCTATTTCGCCGATCCCGGTTACAAGGACGTGAACGATCTCGCGCGTCTCGGCTTCCCGATCGGCGAAGTGAGCGCGGATGGTTCTGTCATCGTGACGAAGGTGCCGCACGCAGGCGGCTGCGTGACCGAAGCGACGTGCAAGGAACAACTGCTCTATGAGATTCACGATCCGGCGCGTTATTTTCAGCCGGACGTCGTCGCGGATTTCACGCAAGTTCGCGTCGCGCAGGAAGCGCGCGACCGCGTGCGCGTGACCGGCGGACGCGGCCACGCGCGCACGGATACGCTGAAGACATCGGTCGCTTATGTCGATGGCTATATCGGCGAAGGTCAGATTTCCTACGGCGGTCCGGGCGCGGTCGCACGCGCGCGGCTCGCGCTCGATATCGCGCGCGAACGGCTGTCGATCATGTGCATCGATACGAGCGAACTGCGCTTCGACCTCATCGGCGTCAATTCGCTTTACGGCGACGCGCTTGCAGCGAACGCCGAAGAGCCGTATGAAGTGCGCGTGCGCGTCGCGGGACGCACGTCGAGCGCGAAGGAGGCGGCGCGCATCGGCAACGAGATCGAAACGCTCTATACCAACGGCCCGGCGGGCGGCGGCGGCGTGACGAAGGCGACGCGGGAAGTCATCGCGGTGCAGTCCGTGCTGCTCGCGCGCGAACACGTGAAGCCCGTTTTCGAATTCGTGGAGGCAAGCGATGAAACTGCGTGAACTCGCGCACGGCCGCACCGGCGACAAAGGCAACACGTTGAACGTGTCGGTGATCTGCTTCGACGCGAAGCACTACGCGCATCTGCGCGCGCAACTGACGCCCGAGCGCGTGAAAGCGCATCTCGCCGATGTCGTGAAGGGCGATGTCGTGCGTTACGAACTGCCGCTCTTGCACGCGTTCAATTTCGTTTTGCGCGATGCGCTCGGCGGCGGCGTCACGCGTTCGCTCGCGCTCGACGCGCACGGCAAGTCGATGAGCTCGGCTTTGCTCGATATCGAAATCGATGCGGTTTCCAGCCCAACGCCTATCTGACCGATACCGTGTCGATCTTGCGCGCGGAATCCGCGGGCAACACCGACGTCAACACGTTCGCCGGCACATGCTGCGCCTCTTCCTGCGAGACCGCGCCGACGAACTTCCAGCCCGACGGCATTTTCACGAACGTGAAGCCGGTGGGTTGATCGACGAACACCGAATACGGCGCAGGCGATGCAGCCGTTTCCGTGGCTTGCGCAAACGACACCAGCGGGCTTGCCAGCAGCAAAGCGGCTGCGAGCGCGGACAAAGTCGATTTCATGGCGACACTCCTGAGATGGTTCCGATGTTTATGTGACGATCGATACAGATATTTAAGCATCGGCGCGCGACAGCGTCCAGTTATTTTGTTACGATCGACACATAATTCAGAATTTCGATGGACGCACTAATCGCCGGCATCGAAAAGGAGCGAGACATGTCGTCGGAAATGCACGAGACGCAGCACAGGGCGCGCGGCCGGCCGCGCGCATTCGACCGCGAAGCGGCGTTGCGAAACGCGATGGAACTGTTCTGGGCGAAAGGCTACGACACCTGTTCGATGGCCGATCTCGTCGAAGCAATGGGCATCAATTCGCCGAGCCTTTATGCCGCGTTCGGCAGCAAGGAAGATCTGTATCGGGAGGCGGTCGAGCTGTACACGGAAGCCGAAGGCGGCGCGGCGCTCAGGCAGTTGCAGGCGCACGAATCCGTGCGCGACGGCCTGCGCGCGATGTTCCGCGCGAGCGTCGAATTGTTCACCGGCAGGAAGACTCCGCGTGGCTGCATGATCTTTCTGGGCGCGATGTCCGTCGGCGGCGAGCACGCGCAATTGCGCGCCGAGATGCAGAAGCGCCGGCGCAAGGTCGCGTCGATCGTCGCGGCGCGGCTCGCGCAGGGCGTCGAAAATGGCGAGCTCGACGCTCGCACCGATGTTCAGGCGCTCGCCGCGCTGTGCATGACATTGTTCGCGGGTCTGTCGATTCAGGCGCAGGACGGCGTGCGGCGTGCGGCGCTTTTCGCGGCGGTCGATCAGTTCATCGCGACGCTGCCGCTGCGCGCGAAGCGCTGAGCGAAACGTTCGCAGCCGTCACAATCGACGACGAAACAAAGTGTCCTTGCGCTTGCCCGCGCGCCGATGACGGGACCAAAATCCCCGACACCCGGCATTTTGGAGCATCGCCATGACGACTCACGTCATCAGTTTTTTTGCCGACGACACCGCGCGCGCGTCGTTCGAAAATCATCGCCGCTATTGCGCGCGTCTTGCTTATCCGCACGAGTATGTCGATACGGCCGCGATCGGCTGGGCACATCTGCGAATGCTGTTGAAGTATCAAGTGTTGTTGCGCAAGCTGCGCGCGTGTGCCGAGGGCGATCTCGTGTTGCTGATCACGCAGGATTGCCTGCTGTTACGCGACATTCCGTGCGAGACGCTCATGCGCGGGGAAAACCGCGATTGGATCGTCTCGTATCGTGACGAGGACCCCGGCGACGTCATGGCGGCGTTTCAGCTTTGGCGCAACACGGCGGCCGCGCGCGAGCAGGTTCAACGCATCTGCGAGGGTGCCAGGTTCGGCAGGGCGCTCGCGAGCGAAGCGCAGTTGCTGAGTGCGCTAGGACCTCGGCCGTTCACTGAGGCGATCGAAGGCCATCATCCCGTTGTGCTCGCGGCGCTGAACGTGTCGCCGATATGGGCGGAATGGCCCGCGTTCTCTCTTGCGCTCGCCGATATGCCCGATGCGCCGAAGAATCAGCCGGTCTTCGCCGACTTGCGCGATCTGTTCGCGGAGCACATCAACGAGTGTCAGGCGCGCGGCCTGCCGTATCTCGCCTTGCCGCAGCCGGAAGCCGATGAAACACGCTACGAAGCGTCGAACCGAAGCGCGTCCATCGCGCTCGCGATGCTTCATACGCCGAATATCCGCGAATACGGCGCGATCGCCGAGCGCAACGTGCGCCGCTATTGCGAGCGTCACGGCTACGCGCTGCATCTCTATCGCGACGTGCCGGCCGAAGCGGGCGCGGGCGCGAGCGGCAACTGGATCAAGCCCTGGGTGTTGCTGCGCCATTTGCCGGAACACGAATGGGTCTTCTGGATCGATGCCGACGTGCTCGTCGCCGATCAGAGCCGGCGGCTCGAACCGCTATGCGAGAAGCGGGATCGCGTGCTCGCGACGGACGTAAGCTGGCAGTTCAACTCGGGCATCATGGGTTTTCGCAACACGCCGCAAAATCTCGACGTGCTGACGGAAATCGAGCAGAGCATCGGCGCGATCGCGGATAAATCGTCGACCTATGCAAGCGGCGGCGACCAGGACGTGTTCATCAAGGTGCTCGCACGGCATGGCCTTGCCGACTCGCGCCATCTGCTCGATTGCGCGACCATCAACACGCCGTATCAGCTTCAGTCGCGCGACAGCTTCATGGTGCATTACATGCATATGTGGCCGTCGCTGCGCGCGCTCATCATGCATCACGGCGACCTGACGAGCCAGATGCGCGGCGCGCGCCGTCCCTGACTGTCTATTCCTTGACTTTCCAAAGCTTTACGCGCAAGCATGAGCGATCGCGCGAGCCGCCGCGCGTGCATCGATTTTTTAGGTAGTCCCTACTTACACATCGTTCCGATGATGCCGCGCCCGTCCACGCCTCGGCAGCATATCCGCCTTTGCACGGCGAGCGACGGCGTGCGCATCGCGTACGCGACGTGCGGCTCTGGCCCGCCGCTCATCAAGGCGGCGAACTGGCTCAGTCATCTGGAGCTCGATTTCACGAGCCCGGTCTGGAACCATCTGATGCTCGAACTGTGCGGCCGTCACACGCTGATTCGCTACGATCAGCGCGGCTGCGGTCTCTCCGATCGCGACGTCGGCGAAATTTCCTTCGACGCCTGGCTGCGCGATCTCGAAACCGTCGCCGATGCGAGCGGCCTCGAACGCTTTCCGCTGCTGGGAATTTCGCAGGGCGCGTCGATTGCCATCGCGTATGCGGTCGCGCATCCGGAGCGGGTCACGCATCTCGTGCTGCATGGCGGGTACGCGCGCGGCCGTTTGAAACGCTCGTGCGATCCGGCGTTGCACGAGGAAGCCGAAATGCTCGTGAAGCTCGCCGAACTCGGTTGGGGCAAGCAGAATCCGGCGTTTCGCCAGTTCTTCACGACGCAGTTCATTCCCGGCGGCACGCCGGAGCAGCATCACTGGTTCAACGAACTCGAACGTCTGACGACCACGCCGCGCAACGCCGCGCGCATCATGCGCGTGTTCAACGAGATCGACGTGGTGGCGCTGCTGCCGCGCGTGCAATGTCCGACGCTCGTGCTGCACGCGAGCGGCGATGCGCGCGTGCCGTTCGACGAAAGCCGCCTGCTCGCCGGGCAGATTGCCGGCGCGCGCTTCGTGCCGCTCGATAGCGAAAATCACATCACGCTCGAATCCGAGCCTGCGTGGCAACGCTGGCGCGAGGAAGTGCGGGGGTTTCTGCCGTCATCGAACGTGAGCGATCCGGCGTTCTCCGCGCTGACGCCGCGTGAGCGCGATATCGTCGAATTGCTCGCGGGCGGGCGCGACAACGCGCAGATCGCCGCGCGACTCGCGTTGAGCGAGAAGACCGTGCGCAATCACATCACCAGCATTTTCGCGAAGCTCGAAGTCGAAAACCGCGCGCAGGCCATCGTGCTCGCGCGCCGCGCGGGCTTCGACGCGCCCGCCGCCTGAGCGCTTCGGGACCTGCGTCCCCCTTCATTGCCGCCAAATGCCGTGTCCCGGTGCGCAGCCGGGACATGCGCCTCATGTGCGAGAGCGGGCCGTTGCAGAGAATGATTCGCAGAACGGTGACGCGGCGCACAACCCTACGCAGACCTGTTCGACGCAGCGCGCGGATTGCAGGGCGCGCATTCATCAGAGTCATCGACGCAGAGTCGTTCCGGAGTTCGCACATGGAAGCCGTTCAGCACGAGTCTCAATCCAGGAAAATCACCCCGCAGCAACGTTATGCGAAGTGCATCGAAGTGTCCCGCCGCATCCGCTGGGACATCGATCGCGACGTATTGCGCGGCCGTCATTTCGATCCCGCGCACAAGTTCATGCCCGACGGACTATCCGAAGTGCATCGTCTGCCGTTCCTCGACGCGCGCGAACGCCGTCTGATGTCGCAGGTTCAGGGCCGCACGTACGCCAACATGTTCGGCATGATCGAGCGTTTCGTCGGCGCGAAGATGCTGGAGGTCGGCCGCGATCATGCGCTCGGCGATCAGACCGCGCTCGAAGCGATCGTGCGGTTCACCGACGAAGAGCTGAAGCATCAGGAATTGTTTCGCCGCGTGGAAGCGCTCGCCGCGCAAACGCTGCCGCCGGGCTATCGCTTCATCGCGCAGGCCGACGAGGTTGCCGCGTTCGTGCTCGGCAAATCGACGTGGTCGATTCTCGCGCTGACGTGTTGCGTCGAAATCGTCACGCAGGTGCATTACCGGCAGAGCATGGAAAGCGACGCGAGCTTGTCGCCGCTATTCAAGGACATCTTCCTGTTCCACTGGAAGGAGGAGTCGCAGCACGCGATCATCGACGAACTCGAGTGGATGCGCGAAGACGCGCGGCTCGACGACGACGCGCGCGATGCCGCGATCGGCGATCTGATCGAGCTAGTCGCGGCCATCGACGGGATGATGCAGGCGCAAGCCGCCGCCGACGCGCATTACTTCGTATCGCAACTCGACCGCGCGCTTTCCGCCGACGAAGAGGCGCGCGTGCATGCGGGACTGGTCGATGCGTATCGGTGGCAGTACATCATCTCGGGCGTGGACGAACCGCGCTTCGGCGAAATCCTGATGAGCCTCATCAGCGAGGCGCAGGGCGAACGCATGGGCGCTGCGCTCGCGCCTATCCGACGCCGCGCGCTCGCAAGCGAACTCGATACGCTCGCGTGACGCGTGTCGCATGAAGCGCGAGAAGGCCGGGTGTTCGCGCCCGGCCTTCTCATTTTTAGAACGTTATCCGTAAGACAAATGGTTTGCTGCTCTGCAAAACGCTGAATTGCCGTGAAAATCTAGTCGTTACCGATGTACTGAAGCCGTTTTTTTTCGGGCAACATAAGGCAAAGCAGGTAGTCGTCGCTCGCTGTCCCAAACTGATAACTAGATTGGACCATCATGCTCGCCGAACCGTTGCCGCAAACGACAGACATCGAAAAATTCGCGGAAGATCATGAGCGCTTCGCGCGACACACGCCATCCGAAATATCGATCGTTCTGCGAACGCTCGTGCAGCGGGGCGACATGCTCACCGTGACGAGCGGGCGCGGACAGATCGTTACGCAACTGCTGAAAACCGACGCGCGCGAAGCGTGCATCGTGTTCGACTGGGGCGGCGTCGAGGCGGACAATCGTGTGCTGCTCGAAGCGCGGCAGTTGTATTTCAAGGGTGCGCCGGACGGCGTGCGCGTCGAATTCACGACGCTCGCCGCGCGCGCCGTGACCCACGAAGGACGTCAGGCGTTCGAAGTGCCGTTCCCCGAGAAGCTCTATCAGTTCCAGCGTCGCGAATACTTCCGCGTGCCGACGCCGGTTCTCGAACCCTTCTACGCGAAAGGTGCATTCGCCGACGGCGAAGCGTTCCGCCACGAAGTGCACGACCTGTCGCTCGGTGGCATCGCGCTGCGCATGGACACGCCGCGTCTCGCGGAAACGGAGCGCGGCACCGTGTTCCGCGATGTCGTGCTTCATCTCGGTCCGGGCGCGGCCTTGCCCGTCGATCTCGAACTCGTGTCGCCGCGCTCCGTGACGACGCCGCGCGGCGATGTGCGTTACGTCGTCGGCTTTCGCTTCGTGCGGCTTTCGGCCGCCGCGGAGAACGTGCTGCAGCGGCTCATCACGCGCATGGAAGCGAAACGGCGCAGCCTGTCGGCCTGAAGGCGCGGAAAGGGCGCGCAACGCGTGGAGTAAAATGCGTGCCTCTTTCCACTCACGACGACGCATGTTGCGCAAGGCCTGGCGCGGAGAAGAACGCTTCTGGAAAGTCTGGTGGCTGTTGGGCGTGCCGATCCACCTCGCGTGGTGGTTCGTCTATCTCGACCTCTGGACGAGCGGCGTCACTCCCGAAACATTTCTGCTGATCACCGTCTGGTTCTGGCCCGGCATGCTCGGCGTATTCGCCGTGTGCTCGGCGCTGTATCTGCTGTGGTGCACGCTCGCGTGGCGCTGCGCGGGCAATGTCGATCGGCGCGTATGGACGATCGTCGCGCGCGTGCTGATCGGCGTCGGGATCGGCTCGTTTCTCACCGAATGCACGCTGATTCTCACCGCACCGTTCGTCTGATCGGACCGTCATTGCGCGCACGCGCGCCGGCTTAGCGTGCACAATGTCCGGGCTTGCAGCACGCCAACGAACGACGGACAACGACGCGCATGCTCAACGAATTCGCCAAGACGGTCCTTGTGATCGTCGCCGGATTGTTCCCGATCATCAATCCTCCCGCGACGGCGCTCGTCGTGCTGAGCATGCTGCCGCATATCGGCGACGCCGATCGCGCCGAGCTCGCGCGGCGCATCTGCATCAACAGTTTCGTGATCTTGCTGGCGTCGCTTTTGATCGGCGCTTATGTGCTGACGTTTTTCGGGATCTCGATTCCGGTGTTGCGCGTGGCGGGCGGTTTCGTCGTCGCGATGGCGGGCTGGAGCCTGCTTCAGACGCCCGATGACGACGACGGCGCCGAACCCGCGCCCACGCCGCGCGGCGGCGCGTCGCTGCGTGCGAAGGCGTTCTATCCGCTGACGCTGCCGATCACCGTCGGGCCGGGTGCGATCGCGGTCGCCATCGCGCTCGGCACGGGCTCGCCGCGTCATGGGCTGCAGCCGGTGCATCTCGCCGGCGTGGGCGTCGGGCTTGTCGTTCTGTGCGCGAGCATCTATGTGTGCGTGCGATTCGCGGGGCATTTGGAGCGCCTGCTTGGCGCCGTCGGAACGCAGATTGCCATGCGCCTTTTCGCGTTCATCATCTTTTGTATCGGCGTGCAGATTCTCTGGCTCGGTTTGTCGGAACTGATCGCATCGGTTCAGCTCAACGTCAAGTAGAGCGGGAGACGGGGTTTTGATGGCGGATCGCAGGAACTTCGCAGGCACCGTTGGTATGGGCTTTTTGCTGATGATGGTTTTTATGGTTCTTCGCCGGATCCCGTGTTGGTGTCGGTCTATTGGCGTTGCCCCTGTCCTAATGCACCGACACGAAAACGGGATCCGGCGAAAGAAAAGGCCGACACGATCACGGGACCTATCGCAAAAAACATCAAAAAGGCAAGAGATTCCACTTAACAATGGCGCGGACGTCGCGCTCAAACCCGAGCACACTCATCGCGGCGGTATCCATCGCGAGATGCGCCCCAAGAGCCGGCGATCCCGTCGCCCACTGCGCCCCGAACACGCGCGAAAAATGCGCGTGCGAAAAAAGTGCGATGTTCATCGCATTCGTCGCGAGCAGCTTGTCGATCAGCGCCTGCGCGCGCGTGCCGACATCCGCGAGATTTTCGCCCTCCGGAATCGGCGATGACCATACCGACCAGTCCGGCGCCTCTTCACGGATTTCCGGCGTGGTGCGGCCTTCGTAGATGCCGTAATTCCACTCGTGAAGCTCGGACTCCACCGTCGCGCGATCGCCCAGACCCGCGAGCCGGCAGGTTTCGATCGCGCGGCCCATCGGGCTCGTCAAAACTAAGTCGAAAGACTGCGACGCGAGCACCGGCGCGAGCGCCCGCGCCTGTCTGCGTCCTTCGTCGGTGAGCGGAATGTCGGTCGTGCCGGTGTGCTGGCCCGACTTGCTCCACTCGGTCTCACCATGCCGGATCAGCCAAATATGCATGCCGCCTTTCATGTTCATGTCGTTCACCCGATGTCTGATGAATGCTCTCGCCGCGCCCCGCGCAACACAGGTTCGGATTCTGCACCGATCGCCGAAGCCGCGCCGCGAAGCTGCCCACTCAGTCCACCTCGCGCGTCGCGAACGCCTTCAGCAGATGATGCGCGATCGCGAAGGGCTTCGGCGCGGAAAGTCCCTGTTCGTGCGTGCCGTCGAGCATCGCGCGGATCTCCTCGCGCGTGAACCAGCGCGCATCTTCGAGCTCGTTCCTGTCGATGGTGATATCGGTCGTGACGGCGCGCGCGAAGCATCCGATCATCAACGATGAAGGAAACGGCCACGGCTGCGACGCGAAATAGCGCACGTCCGTGCAGCGGATGCCCGCTTCCTCCAGCACTTCGCGATACACCGCGTGCTCGAAAGTCTCGCCCGGCTCGACGAAGCCCGCAAGCGACGAATACATCCCCGGCAGAAATTGCGGCTGACGGCCGAGCAGGCAGCGTTCGCCATCCGTGACGAGCATGATGACCACGGGGTCGACACGCGGAAAATGCTGCGCCTTGCAGTTCGGACAGATGCGCCGCCAGCCCGCGCCCGCCGAATCGGTCGGATGGCCGCAGTTCGCGCAGAAGCGATGCCGGCGATGCCAGTCGAGCATCGATCGCGCTTCGCCGAGCGCGCTGACGAGCGGCGGCGACACGAGACCCTGCATCGCGATGGGGCGCAGTTCGACCGCTTCGACATCGGCGAGGCTCGGCGTTTCTGCATCGAAGGAATGGGCGAACAGCGCGCGGCGGTCGGCGTCGCGGCCGAGAAGAACCGTCTGCGCGGGCGCGCCGAGCGCCGCGATTTCCTGCGCGACGAAAAGGGGATCGTGACCGTCCGCGCGCTTGAACAGCGGCACGTTGTTCACGAACAGCAGAAAGCGCGTGGCGGGATCGTCGCGCAGGCCGGCGACGTAGGTTTCATCGTCGCGCTTCTCCGATACGCGATCGAGCGGATCGAGTGTAAAACCGATGGCATGAGGCGGCGTGGGCATAGTATTTTTCGTGTGTGGCGGCGCGCGGAAGCGGCGCGACGCGTGACGGGAAGATGCAAGGCCAACCGGGAATCGTAACGAACTTGGCGCGTCCTTGCTGGAGGACGCACGGAGACGTCGATGATCACGCTCTATTCGTATCCTCAGTTGTTCGGCCTCGAAGACAACAATCCGTTCGGATTGAAGGTGTTCGCGTTCCTGAAGCTCGCGGCCCTGCCATTCGAGCATCGTCACGTGCTGGACACGAGCGCCGCGCCGCGCGGGCAGTTGCCGTATCTCGTCGACGGCGATGAAACCATCGGCGACAGCGATGCGATCATCGCGCATCTGAAGAGCAAGCACGCGATCGAACTGGACGACGCGCTGGGCGCCGCGCAGCGCGATCTCGATCTGCTGGTCCGCCGCACGCTCGACGATCTTTACTGGGTGATGTCGTACTCGCGCTGGCGCGACGACCGCTACTGGCCGCAGTTTCGCGATGCGCTCCTGACGCAGCATCCGGACATCGGCGCCGACGCGCTCGAAGGCGCGCGCAAATACAACTTCGAACGCTATCGATATCAGGGCATCGGCAGATACGAGCCGGACGCCGTGTATGCGCGCGGCATCGCGAGTCTCCAGGCAATAGCGAATCTGCTCGGCGACGGTCCGTTCATGTTCGGCGACGCGCCCGCGAGCATCGATGCCGCGCTGTACGGGTTCGTCGCGAACATCTGGTTCTACGACATCGATACGCCGCTCAAACGATTCGTCGCCACGCGCGGCAAGCTCGTCGAACATTGCGGCGCGGTGCGCGAACGCATGGGCCAGGGAGCGGTGGCGTGACATTTACGAAGCGGATCGTCGACAAGGAGACGTCATGGACTGCGCTGAGATCTACACCGACGCCGACGGGCACTCGGCATTCAGGACCATTCGCGTGTTCGAAACCGTCGCCGTGCCGTTCAACGGCATTTCGGTGACGCTATCGCCGCCGCAGCCGTGCGAGAGCGTGCTGGTGCATGAGTTCGACGAAGGCTATTTTCTCGATCGTCATAATCCGCCGTCGCGCCAGTATGTCGTCGTCCTCGAAGGCGAGCTTGAAATCGCGGTGCAGGACGGGGACATCGCGCGGCGCTTCGCGGAAGGCTCGGTGTTCGTCGCAGGCGATCTGAAAGGCTCGGGGCATTCGACGCGCGCGGTTCGCTCGGGTCGCGCCCTCGTCATCAACCTGCAAGGATGAAACGATGCTGCTCGATAAAAAACTGGCGGTCGTGACCGGCGCAAGCTCGGGCATCGGGTTCGCCACCGCGCAACGGTTCGTGTCGGAGGGCGCCCGCGTCGTGATCAGCGGACGCAACCAAGAGAAGCTGCGTCAGGCCGCGCAAACGCTCGGCGAGAATGCGCTGTGCGTCGTGGCCGACGCCGCCAGTCCGGCCGACATGCAGCGTCTCTATAAAGCCGCAGTCGAGCATTTTCAGCGCGAGATCGACGTTCTGGTCGCCAACGCCGGCATTTCCCGGCAGACGCCCGTGCGCGAAACCTCGCTGGAACAATTCACCGATGTCTTGAACATCAACGTCGGCGGCGTGTATGCGACGGTGCGCGAAGCGCTGCCTTCGCTCGCGCGGCCGGCATCGATCGTTCTCGTGGCATCGCTCGCGGCCAATCAGGGCACGAAAAATTTCTCCGCATATTGCGCGTCGAAGGCGGCTGTCGTTTCTCTGGCCAAAAGCTTCGCCGCCGAATTCGTCGAGCTCGGCATACGCGTCAACAGTATTTCGCCGGGCGTCGCGAACACGCCGATCTTCGACAGCTTGGGCATGTCGGAGACGCAATTGCTGGAGTGGGCGAAAGTCATCCCGATGAAGCGCCCGGCCGACCCCGCCGAGATCGCATCGGCGATCCTTTTCCTTGCGACGGATGCATCGCAATACATGACCGGCGCCGATCTTGCCGTCGATGGCGGCATGTCGGGGATCAGTCCGTTTTGATCGCCGCCGACGCCAACGGCTCGCTCGGCGGCTCGATGCGCCGCACGCTGACGCTGACGTCCATCCCGGCGAAGTCCTCGGCGGCGCCGAACCACGATCCAGACACCGGCGCCGCCTGTTCGGGCTTGCGCGTGTACGCGACGCGGATCAGATCGGTGCCGCCGACGAGCGAGTTCGTCGGATCGTAGGGCACCCAGCCCGCGCCCGGCAAAAAGACGTGCAGCCACGCGTGCGTCGCGCCCGCGCCGACGACGAGCGGCTCGTCGCGGCTCTCGATCTGTCGCGCGCCCTGCTGCAGCCCCGTGTTGCGGACGGCCGGCGCAGCGGGCGTGTCGAGCGCCTGATCGTACAAATACCCGGACACGAAGCGCGCGGCCAGTCCGAGTCCGCGCACGACTTCCATCATCAGCAGCGCGAAATCGCGACAGGTGCCGCTGCGCCGATTCAGTGTCTCCGACGGACGCTGCGTGCCCATCGCGTCGCGCGACTGATACTGAAAGTCGCTGCGAATGGCGGCGTTGATGTTCCCCAGAATGTCGCGCGTGTGCGTGACGCCGCGCCGGGGCAGAAACTGCGCGACCCAGTCGCGCAGCATCGGCTGATCGTCGGGATACTGCGGCGGCAGGAAAGACGCCAGATCGAGCCGGTCCTCGTCGGCGTACTGAAACGGATAATTCTCGGCTTCGGGCGCGACCGGCAACTCCAGATTCCTGATGCCGAAATGCTCGATGACGAAACGCGCGCGCAGTTCGAGCGTGTCGGCGGGCACGCGCGGCTCGACGACCGCGACCGAATTGGAAAACACGTCGTGCATCCAGTACTGCGTGCTGTGCGGAGCGGCCGCGAGCGTCGCCGACAGCACGCGGATATCGTGCGCGGCGCGCGGCCGGAACATCACGCGATGCGGCGAGAATTCCACCGGCGTGTTGTAGCGATAGGTCGTGACGTGCTCGACTTCGAGAAAGACGGACATGTGCCACCTCCGGGCCAGCGCTGCACGATCGGGTCGACCCGACAATCATGCCACTGGCGCGCCGCCTTGAACATCAACGCGTCACGAGCACGAACGGAGCGACGCCGCCATACGCCGAACCGCTGCTGAACGATCGCAGGCCGAGATCGACGTCTCTGTATTTTCCGTCCGCGCGCTGCCTCAACTGATTGACGGACCAGACGCCGTCTTGCTCCAGAAGAATGGATTTCGTTTTCGGTTCGTATTGGAGATACGCCATCGACTTCGACGAACTCAGCGCGGTCGTCTTGCTTCTGCTCGTCACGTCGTAGAGGATGACCGAGCTCGGGCTGTTGGCATTGTCATCGGCGAAGAGAATTTGCTGATTGTTGATCGCCGCGATGAACTTCGGATTCTTCTCCGGCAGATCGGTCAGCACGCGCGTGAAGCCGCTCTCCAGGTCCATCTCCGTGAGATTGCCCTGTGCGTTCGGCGACGCGAATCCGACGAAATACGCTTTCTTCGCATCCGGCGTGACGGTGAACTCATCGCGCGGCGCCGCCGGCGCCGAACCGGCCGGATAGCCGCCCCTGATGAAGCCGCTCGCCGATTCGATGCGCAGCACCTCCAGCCTCGTTCCCCGCTCGTTCGCGAGCGCGAAGATGTGCTCGCTGTCATTGGCGGCCGTCGCGATCTTGATGACGCTGAATTCTTTCGGCAGCACGAGCATTCTGACGAGCGTTCCCGAATCCGTATCGACGACGTGGATGATATTTTTGTTCCACAGATAGACCTGATTTCCGGTCAACGCGGGCTGAAAACCATAGCCGGTGAACGTCGTCAACATCGGACCGATGGGCGTGACGCGCACGACCTTGTTGCTCGCGGTGTCGATGGTGGCGAGATCGACGGACGTCGAATTTCGCTCCATCAGCACGTGCAGCCGCTTGCCGTCGGCGCTTGCGAACATCTGATCGACGCGCTGATAGTCGCCGCCCAGCGAAAGATCGATCGACGCCTTCACAGCGCGCGAAGGAAACTCGTAGGCGGTAATCCGCGCCGGCGCCTGCGCACGCGTCAGCGTGTACACCGTCTGAGTGGAAGGCGGCGGCCCATAGTATTTCTGCACCATGTCGATGTCGGTGGCGCTCAGCTTGCCGTCACCGTTCCATTCGGGCTTGCAGTAATTCATGATCGAAGCGACATCCCACGCGCCGATCGTCGTGTCGCCGTTCGTGCCCTGCGCGGGCTCGTTGCAGGTCGAAGGCGTGTCGGGCCGGTTCTGCTCGTGCGCGAAGCCCAGCGCGTGACCGAATTCGTGCGCGGCGATGCGGCGTATGCAGTATTCTTCGCGTCCCTGGCAACTTTGACTCCAGTTCCTGAACGTGAAGTTGAGCGCCATTCCGCCGACCGCGTTGTTCAGCATCGCGCCGAGGCCGAAAGTATGCGGCCCGCTCTGCGCGCTGTCATCGACGCTGATTCGGATCCCGAAGTAATTGGGGTCATTCGTGCATTGCTGCCAGCCTGTGAAACGCACGCCCGAATGCTGTTCCCAGGTCTCCTGAACTGCGAGGCGGCTCCAGTTTCGTGCCGACGCGAAGCGCGCGAAATCCGCGTTGTTCATGTCCCAGCACACGCCGATGGGAACGCGGCTCCAGATGACGGTCGACAACGCGTAGCCCTTGGTCGTCGATTCGGTCTGTGAAGCCGGCTGTCCTGCGATGCTTTTCGTGCTCTGGCCTGAGACATCGGAGCCGGCGTCGCCGCCGCATGCACTGATCAATACTCCTGATGAAATAGCCAGGACCATCCCTCGTATCCTTCTCATTTTGTTCTCCATGTATAGAGACCACGTCAACGCATGGCGGAAGGAAATCTGTTCTCAGCGTGTCGCGCCGCTGAAATACTTATTAGGATTGTTTCCGAGAGATTCTGCCTTTCAGCAGCAGTACGTCAATAATTAATTTTCCTTATTGCCGGATAGGGAACCCTTACTGGATCAGGAGTCCAGCCGATTCCAAGTTCGCCGCGACGCCAGGCCCGTGCGGCTCAGCGTCCTTTCCACGGCACGAGCCGCTGCTCCAGCGCGCGCATGCCGAAGTCGAAAATCCACGCGATCGCGCCGATCAGCACGATGCCCATCACCACCACGTCGGTGCGCAGAAAGCTCGACGCGTTGAGCACCATCTGGCCCAGGCCGGCGGTCGCGGCGACCATTTCGGCGGCGACGAGCGTGGTCCAGCCGAAGCCCACGGCGATGCGCAGGCCCGTCAGTATTTCGGGCAGCGCGGCGGGCAGCACGACGAACCGCACGACTTGCCCGAAGTTCGCGCCGAGCGACCACGCGGCGTTCACCTGCTCGGCAGTCGCGCTCCTGACGCCGGCGCGCGCGGCCATCGCGATCGGCGCGAAGCAGGCGAGCCAGATGACGACGATCTTCGCGGTTTCATCGATACCAAAGTAGATGACGACGAGCGGTAGATACGCGAGCGGCGGCAGCGGCCGATAGAACTCGAGCGGCGGATCGAGCACGCCGCGCGCGATGCGGCTCACGCCCATCAGAATTCCGACCGGCACCGCCGTGACAACCGCGAGCGCGAACGCGCCGAACACGCGGATCACGCTCCACAAGAGATGCTCCGAGAGCGGCAATCCGCCCTGAAGCCGTCCGTGCAACGCGTCGATGAACGCCTGCCAGACCGCCTCGGGCGAAGGCAGAAAGAGCGGCGGCAGCCAGTGGAAATGCGTGGCCGCCCACCACAATGCCGCGAGCGTCGCGACGCACAGCGCGCTGGGCAGCGCGGTCGGCCCCGCGCCCGGCATCCCGCGATAGCGCGCGCGATGCTTCGTGCGGGTGACGCGTCGCGTGGCTGGCGATGCGCTTGGGGCGTTCGGCAGCGGGACATCGCGAGCGGGCCGGTTCACGCCGCCTCCGTCTCGGTGCGATGCAGGCGGCGCGTCAGCCGCTCCCGCCATTCGATGAACGCGGGCGACGATTTGACGGCGCGCGCATCGCGGCTGCGAACGTAGTCCCGCGAGAAGGGCAGTTCGTGCACCTCTTCGATGCGGCCCGGACCTGGCGTCATCAGCACGAGGCGCGTCGCCAGAAAGAGTGCCTCTTCCACGCTGTGCGTGATGAAGAACACCGTCTTTCCGGTGCGCGCCCAAACGTCGAGCACGAGTTCCTGCACGGTTTCGCGCGTGAGGGCGTCGAGCGCGCCCATCGGTTCGTCCATCAGCAATACTTCGGGATCGCTCGCGAGCGCGCGCGCAATTCCGACGCGCTGCTGCATCCCGCCCGACAGCGCGTAGACCTTCGCGTGTTCATGTTGCGCGAGGCCGACGAGCGCGAGCGTGCGACGCGCGATCTCGCGGCGCTCGTCGCGCTTCACGCCGCGAAAACGCAAGCCAAGCGCGACGTTGTCGATGACGTTCAGCCACGGCATCAGCGCATGCTTCTGGAACACGACGCCACGCTCGGCGCCGGGCCCGTCGATCGGTTCGCCATTCAATGACGCTTCGCCTTCGGTCGGCTCCAGGAAACCCGCGAGACAATTCAGCAGCGTGGTCTTGCCGCATCCCGATGCACCCAGCGCCACGACGAACTCGCCGCTGCCGATCTGCAAGTCGACGCCTTGCAACGCGGGCGTGCTCGCGCCTTCATACGTGACGCCGAGGTTGCGGATGGAAAGCGATGTCATTTCGCGGCCTGCTGCACGAAGCGCGGATCGACGCCCGTGGAGTAATCCGCGAGCACGTTCTGAATCGTGCCCTGCTGTTTGAGGAACTGAGCGGTTGCCGCGAGCGACTTTGCCGCCCCGGATTGCGCTCCGCCGCCGAGCCAGGTCGGCGACGCCTGCTCGCCCGCGCTCGGGAAGGCGTAGAGCGCGAGACTCGCGGGCACGTCGGCGGGATTCGCGCCGGATTCCTGCGCGACGGCCTGCACCTGTTTCGACGCGGCGGTCCAGTCGGCTTTGTGATCGCGGTATTGCGCGTCGGTATCGGCGAGCACTTTGACGAAACCGTTCAGGAACGCCGAATTGTCCTGCGCGAACTTGCGCGACGCGACGAAGCCGTCGAAGGTCGCCTTGCCCGATTCCTTCGCCACTTCGCCCGACGTGATCAGCACTTTGCCGTTCTGCTTGGCTTTGGCGAGCACCGGGTCCCAGATATACGTCGCGTCGATATTGCCGCGTTCCCACGCCGCCGCGACCTCCGGCGGACGCAGATTGACGATCTTCACCGTCGACGGATCGACGCCTGCCTGTTGCAAGGCGACGAGCGCATGAAAATGCGACGTCGACACATACGGCACGCCGAGCGTCTTGCCTTTCAGATCCGCGAGCTTGCTTACGCCCGAGCCGTTGCGCGCGACGAGCGCCTCGGCGTCGTTGATGTTGTCGAGAATCCAGAACAGCGAAAGGTCGACGCCTTGCGACAAGCCCGCCGCGATCGGGCTGGAGCCGGCTTCGCCCAACTGAATGGAGCCCGATGCGAGCGCGCGAATGACATCCGCGCCGCTGCCGAGCTTGCGATACGTGACCTTGTATCCGGTGGCTTTCTCGACGGCGCCGCTCGCCTGCGCATAACGCCAGGGCACGACCATGTCCTGATAGCCGATGACCACTTCGCGCGTTTCGGCGTTTGCGTGAACGGGCGCCATAGCAGCGAGAACGATGGATGCGATGCCGGCGATCAGCGCGCGGCGATGGATCGAAGGTTTCATGGAACGGACGAAATGATGTGGTGAAGCCTTCGACTATAGGCACTTTGCGTGCCGCGGCTACGAAGCAATCGTGCGTAGTAAATGACGCGGCGCGTGCTTCGCATATTCGCCATGCGCCGTCATAGGGTTATCGGAAGAACTGCGCTCAGGAAGACAGTTTCCCGAGTCTTCAAATGCCAAATGGATAATTCCTTATCGATAGAAATTGGATCGCCGCGGGCGGGCCCGGCGTTAGCATGAGCATCCTCTCCAACCTGTCCTTCGGTTCATTCAAGCGATGTCCAATCTTCCCCGCTTCGGCGTCTGGGCGCTCGTGCATGGCAGTCGCGCGGCGTTGCAGGATCCCGCCGAGCCCTACGATGCCTCGTGGGCGCGCAACAAGGCGCTCGTGCTAGAGGCCGAGCGCCTCGGTTACGACTCCGTGCTCGTCGCCCAGCACACGATCAATCCGCACGATCCTTCGCTCGATCAGCTCGAAGCGTGGACGGCATCGGCGGCATTGGCTGCCCTTACGTCGCGCATCGAGATCATCGCGGCTATCAAGCCTTATCTCTATCATCCGGTCGTGCTCGCGAAGATGGCGCAGCAGATCGAGCACATCAGCGGCGGACGCTTCGCGATCAACCTCGTCAATGCGTGGAATCGTCCGGAACTGGAGCGCGCGGGCATCGGCTTCGCGGAGCATGACGAGCGCTATGCGTACGGACGCGAGTGGATCTCGGTCGTCGATGCGTTGCTGCGCGGAGAAGCCGTGAAGCATCGCGGCGACAACTTCCGGATCGACGACTATCAGTTACGGCCCGCCGATCCGTTTCGCGCGCGTCCGCGCATCTATGTCGGCGGCGAGTCGGAGCCGGCGCGCTCGCTCGTCGCGGCGCATGGCGATGTGTGGTTCATCAACGGCCAGCCGCACGACGACGTTGCGGCCCTGATCGCCGATGTCTCCGCCCGCGCGCGCCCGGCGGGGCACGAGCCTTTGCGCTTCGGCCTGTCGGCGTTCGTGATCGCGCGCGAGACGCAGGACGAAGCGCAGGCTCATCTCGAACATCTGTTCGCGCTGGCGGAACTCGACAAGCCGCTGCGCGAACGGCAAAAGGCCAATACCGATCCGAACGCGGTGATGCACCAGACCTTCGCGCGATCGGCGCGCGTCGGGTCGAACGGCGGCACGGCCGCGGACCTCGTCGGCGATTACGACACGGTCGCGCGGCGCATCGTCGACTTTCATCGCGCGGGCATCGAACTCTTCATGCTGCAATTCCAGCCCTTCGAGGCCGACATGGCCCGCTTCGCGCACGAAGTCGTGCCGCGCGTGCGACGTCTGCTCGACTAAGAAAGCGCGCCGTCCCGTCCGCTTTCGACAAGGGACGGCGCGCGCGATCAGAAGAACGCGCCCGTGGGCGGCAATTGCCCGGTCAGCAGGTTCTGTCCGAGAAAGCGTTCCTTGTAGACGCGCGGATTGTGCGACGCGATCACCTTGATGTTGCGCCAGTGCCGGTCCAGCGCGCCGACGCGCGACACCACGGAGCCCGAGCCGAGATCGATCAGCCAACTTGCGATCTGCGGGGCGAGATCGTCGATCACGACCTTGGCTTCCGATGCCGCGAGCGTGGCCGCGAGCGTCGCCTCGTATTCGTCGCGTGTGCCGTGTCGATCCCATGCGCGCTGCAATGCGCCGGCCGCGCGATCCGCGATCGCTTCGACGCTCGCCGCATACGCGCGGATACGGCCGAGCAGCGATTGCAGCACG
This sequence comes from Caballeronia sp. AZ1_KS37, assembly GCF_023631165.1. Lineage (NCBI taxonomy): Bacteria > Pseudomonadati > Pseudomonadota > Betaproteobacteria > Burkholderiales > Burkholderiaceae > Caballeronia > Caballeronia sp. AZ1_KS37. The sequence goes on from NZ_JALQDP010000037.1 coordinate 120,218, forward strand.
GGTTCATCGACGGGATGCGCGGCTTCACCGTGATAGAAGTTGCGTCCGCGCGTGCGCAGCACGTCGACGGCGTCCAGCGCCACGCGCCGCACGATGCCCGCGATGCAGTTGGTGAGATAAACCTGATGAAACGTGAAGCCCCATGGCGCGGCTTCATCGGACTTCGGCGGATCGGGCGGATAAAGCTGCGCGGCTGGAACCGTCACATCGCGAAACCGCGCCGTTCCCGAACCTGTGAGGCGCTGGCCGAAGCCTTGCCAGTCATCGTCGTCGTCGACGCCCGCGCCGCGTTCCAGCACGTACTGCACGGTGCGGCCCGCGCGGCTTTCCACGGCGAGGCCGGTGAACGCGTCGTTATACAGATTACCCGTCGCGTAGATCTTGTCGCCGGAGCCGACGTACACGTCGCGCGACGCATCCCATTCGAGCCGACTGAGGACTTTGGTCGGGCGCGCGCCGGCGGCGACCACGTCGCTGTCGACGAAGCTCAGGCCGATGGTCTTCTTCTGCGCGGTCAGCTCCAGCACGCGCGTATGGAACGGTTGCTCGCGTCTCCGGAGCGCGGCTTCCACTTGCCACAGATGATTGCGAAACGCGTGGGCGATGTTCGAATCCGCCGCGGCGAGATCGCGTGCGACGATGAAAAGCCCGTTCAGCGAAACGCCGCTTCCGCCTGCATCGACGGGAAGACGCAGCGCGCCGAAGCCGAGCGCCTTGAGCTTTGCAATCTCTTCGTGCGGCAGCCGGTGCCCGCGTTCGCGCTCGGCGGCAGTCGCGGCGATGTCACCGATGATCTCCGAAAAGCCGAGCGCGGCGGACAGCGGGGAGACGAGCGTCGGTCCGGCGCTCGTCGGATAGTTGACGTCAGACATTCGTGCGCTCCTCGATTCACACCTTGATGCTGTAATCCGCGACCTTGATGCGCGAGTTGATGATCTTGCGCTCGGCCAGCCAGTCGGCGGCGCGCTGAAATTGCGCGATGAAAGCGGCATCGTCGGGCTCGTGAAACTGATTGACGCGCTTGAGGCTTGCGAGATAGTCGCGCACCTGATCCGGATATTTGCCCTCGCGCTGCACGAGCAATTCGGCTTCGGCGGAATGCGCCGACTGCCACGCGCCTTCCACGTAATACGCATCGATCACCGCGCGGATCAGTTCGGAATTCTCCTCGGTGAACTTGCGGCGCGTGACGAGCGAGCTGTAATCGATCAGAAAATCCAGATCGCGGCCTTCGTTGAAGATGTCTTTCGCGTCGTTCGAGAAGCGCGAGATGTCGACGCCGGGCGACCACATCGACCAAGCGTCGACTTTGCCTTGCGCGAAGGCGGGCGCCGCGTCGGGCGGATTCAGATAGACGAACTGGACCTTGTCGCGATCGACGCGATGCTTCTCCAGCGCGGCGATCAACAGGAATTCGCCAAGCCCCGACCGGTTGACGGCGACCTTGCGGCCCGCGAGATCGGCGACGGATTCGATGCCGCTCGACTTCTTCGCGATGATGGCCGTCGAGCGCGGCGAATAGATGTCGAACGCGGTGAAGACGATCGGCGAGCCGGCGAGCATCGCGGCGAGTGCGGGAGTCGTCGATCCCCAGAATCCGAAGTCGGCGCTGCCGCCGACCACGGCCTGTATCGAAGGCGCATGGTTCGGGAAAGGGCCGACCCATTCGACCTTGATGCCTTTCGCGGCGAGCGTCTTCTCGAACACGCCGCGCTGTTTCGCGATGTCGGGCAGGCTGCCGTAACCCCAGCCGATGCGGACCGTATCGGTGTTGCGCGTCAGCTTGCGCGGCTCGGCCGCGCGTGCCGGGAACAATCCGCCGGTCGCGGCGCCGGCCAGGAGGCCTCCCGCCGCGCGCAGCAACCGGCGGCGGCTCAGCGATGAGTCGTTCATGCTCGTCCTTCTTGTCTTATGGAAAAGTGATCAGTGAGACCGGACGCCGAGTTCCGCGAGCAGGGCGGGGCGCAGTGCCTGCGGCGCGTGTTCGCCGGGTTCGAATGACGCCGCGATGCGTCCGGCGCGCATGACGAGAATCCTGTCGGCGAGCGTGAGCGCTTCGTCGACGTCATGCGTGACGATCAGCACGCCTGGCCGATGCAGCGCGACGAGTTCCTTGACGAGACCGTGCATGCGGATGCGCGTGAGCGCATCGAGCGCGGCGAACGGCTCGTCGAGCAGCAGCAGCGCGGGATCGTGGATGAGCGCCCGCGCCAGCGCCACGCGCTGCGCCTGACCGCCAGACAGATTGCGCGGCCAGTCGTCCTCGCGGCCGGCGAGTCCGACTTCGGCCAGCGCGCGCGCCGCGCCCGTCCGGCCGATCGTATTCTCGTAGCCGAGCGCGACGTTCTGCCATAACGTCGACCAGGGCAGCAGGCGATGCTCCTGAAACACGACGGACGGACGTTCCGGCGCGCGGATCGACCCGGCGTCGGGGGAATCGAGCCCCGCGAGCGCGCGTAGCAGCGTTGTCTTGCCGCATCCGCTTTCGCCGAGCAGCGCGACGAATTCGCCTTTGCGAATATCGAGGTCCAGTGCATCGATGACGACGCGGCTGCCATAGCGTCTTTGCAGTCCGCGCACGGACACCGCCAGCGCCGGCGAACCGACGCGCGCGTCGCGGCGCGTAACGATGGCCGTCATGTGCGCGCCCCTTTCGCGTAGTTCGCGTGCCACGAGAGATAGCGGGCTTCGAGCAGGCGCACGAGCGCATCCGCGACGACGCCGATGATCGCGTAGATGATGATGGTGAGCAGAATGACGTTGGTGTTCAGGAATTCGCGGGCGTCCATCGCGAGGAACCCGATGCCTTTCGTCGTGGCCAGCGTCTCGGCGATGACGAGCGCGAGCCACGCGTGGGCGAGCGCGTAACGCACGCCGGTGAGGATCGACGGCATCGCGCCGGGAAGGATGATTCGTCGCACGATCGCCGTTCGGTTCAGGCCGATCACGCGGGCGAGTTCCATCAGTTTCGAATCGATCTGGCGAATGCCGAGCATCGTGTTGATGTAGATCGGGAAGAGCACCGCGAGCGCGACCAGAAAGATCTTGGCGACTTCGCCGACGCCGAACCAGACGATGACGAGCGGCAGCATCGCCAGGAAAGGAATGGCGCGCACCATCTGGATCGAGCGGTCGAGGAGCGCTTGCGCGAGCGGCGAGAATCCGACGGCGATGCCGAGCGCGAGCCCGATCGTTCCGCCGATGACGAAGCCTCCCGCGGCGCGCAGCAGCGACACGCCCAGGTGCACGAAGAGTTCGCCGTTTTGCGCCATGTGGACGGCCGTTTCGAAGACGCTGCTCGGTGCCGGGAGGACCTGCGGCGCGATCAGTCCGAGGCGCGCCGCGATTTCCCATAGCAGCACCACGATTGCGGGGATGGTCCAGGAGAGCCATCGGTAGAGCACGTCTTTGGAAATCAGCGCGCGAGACGCGTGTCCCGAGCGATAGGTGTCGCGCGTGGATGTCAGGTCAGCCATCTTGTCGGCTCGTCGTGAATTCGAGCCTGTAATTAGAAAGCTTCGGAATGCACGCAACAAACGTTTTATTGTGCTTTGCTTTTCACGCTTCACCGCGTTAGGGCATACGCATTGCTTACTACGAGAGACGCGCTTGCAAACCTCTTTCGCTTATGCCCGCCGCATGAATCAATATGACCTCGTCAGCGCCATTCAATGTCTGCAACAAGAGCTCGACACGTCGCTTTTTTGAGCGACAAACAGTGCGCGGTTCGGATTTACACGCTGATTAAACAGATCGAAGCCGCCTCGATAATGGACGATCGCCTGAAACACGATCTGATGATGGTCGAATCTCTTCTGGTATTGAAACGGCGGCAGCAAGCACTCGATCGGCTCACGAGCGCGGTGGTAGCCACGTATCTGCGCGCATGATCGGAATTGTCTAGTGGTCCGTGGCAGGGGGAGGCGTCTAAGCGGCGATGCGCGCCCAGACGATCCCTCTCGCGCCGGAAAGCACGCGCTTGCATACGCGTTCGAACTCGCCCGCGCCCTCGTGCATGCTCACGAGGCCCGCCGCGCCCGCGCGCTGCGTCTCGGCAAGCGTGTGAGCGTGGGTTGCGTCGGTGAAAACGACGACCGGCGTATCCGGACACGCCAGGCGCATCTCCCGCAAAAACGCGAAGTCGTCGGCGGGTGAGCCTTCCATGCCGCAGCTCAGCACGATTACGTCATAGCTCGTCGTCTTCAGCCTCGCGAGCAATCTATCGACGTTCCTGACGCACGCCGACACCCGAAACCGGTCACTCGACTCGAACCAGCTTTGCAGCCTATGTAAAACGACCGCGATCGTCGGCAAAGGTCGATCTGTGGCGTTGCCCTTCGTCGTGCAAGTAACCGGCGCCGCAAGCGTCGCGCTCGCTGCGCCGCGTCCACAATCCGCTCGACTATCTGGAGACAGCCCGATGAGCCTGTAACTCTACGCACATCCGTTTTACTCTTACTGTCAGAAAGTTTTGGTGGCGTTCTCCTCTCGACGTGCTTGACCTGTTTGCGTTGCATTTGCCGGAGCTGTCAACGCGGATGGCAGCCCCGGCGGTGGCCCGCTATCTGCAAGGTTGAACGTTGGCAGAGCGCTCGGGCAGTGAAATCCGGTGAGCACGTCGCTCGTGAGCGGATTTGCGACGCTCCCCGCGCTGGAGATATCGAGCGCGGCCTTACGGCCGTCGAAGTCGATCACCGCGCGCGTGCGGCCGAGCGTGGCGGTCTGCACGATCTGCCCGCGGCGCATCAGACGCATAAGGGCCCAAGGGCCGTCTGCGGCAATCGTCGATGTGTCCGCGCCGACCCGCGGGTTTGCCGTCAGTTCTACATGCACGCCGCCGCGCGGCCCCGGCCAGGAGAACTTCAGCGGCGTCACCGGACCGTGTTGATATTGTGTGCTTTGCCCGTCGATGTCGATGAGCAGGCCCAATATCGTCGGATCCAGTTCCGGGACGCGCAATTCGGCCTTCCACGCAAGCTGCTTGCCCTGATCGCCGAAAAAGACCTGACGGATGGCCTGTGCCTGCTGGAACGGTTCAAGGCTCGGTCCCTGCACCGGCTCGGTTGAACCCGGCAAGGTTCTGTAGCGCCATGGCTGGGAAGATGTGTCGACGAAGGGAGCGAGGTTCTTCGTGAAGAAATCGTCGATCAGGCCGCCTTGCGCAAATACGCGCGTGAAATCCTCGATGCTGATGTCGCGTTTGCTATCGGGCGCAAATGGATAGTTGCCTTCCACAGCGAGGCGGCATGCATCGCCGACCACCGCTTGCGTCTGACGCGACAGCAATTGACCGACACCGCCATTCACGTCGCGCGAGCCTTGGGCAGCAAGCTTCAACAAGACCTCGCGAAACGGCGCGGGCATCGTCGCCGCGGCCATCTTCAGCTTGGCCGAGGCATCGCTCGGCGGCGGAAGGCCGTTATTGACTAGCGCATTGTCGGCGATCGTGAGCGCCGTATAAGTCTCGCTGAGCAGGGTCGCCACGTTATCGAGGCCGACCTTGCCGGCGGATGCAGCGGCCGTTTGTCCTTCCTGCGCCGCTTGCGTGTTGCCCGTGACGATTTCACGCAGCGGAGAAAAGCGGTTATCGACCAGTTCGCGTTCGACGCGTTCTTGCGCGCGAATACCGAGCAACTTTGCTTTCTCGTCGAGCTTGCTCGCCGCCTTGTCGATGAGCGTACCGCTGGTGCCAGTGATCTTTTGTGTCAGCGTGGTTTCGCGTGCCGCTGCGCGGGCGAGACGCGCCAGCGGCGAATCGGGAGCCGCGAACGCGCGCAGGACCTGCAGATTGAACGCAAGGGTCGACCCCGTGATCGGCCGGATATCGGCAAGGAAGGCGTCCCACTGCAGCGCGTACTCGGTCAGATATAGCCGCCGGATGGCGTCGGTCAAAGCGTCGTCCACGTCTGCGGCGGCACGCGCGATCTCAAGCGTTTTTTTTTGAGCTGTTTCGAGTCCGCCATCCGGCCAGCTCGAAAGATAGGCGCGGCCCATGACCCATGCGTCGTCATCGCGCGCTGCGCGTACGAATTCCGTCAGACGCTTATCGAACACGTTGCGATAACCGTCGAAGGTAAAAAGCCCGGGCACGCCGCGCGAGAGCGGATCACCGCTTGCGCGGGTGAACACTGTTCCGGCTTGCGGGCCGACCGCGCGCAAGAGCGTGAAATCGTCGGGCGCGTCCTGCCGCATCGCGGCTTTCGCGCGCTCGTAAAGCCGCTGGGTGCCGTTGCTCGTATCGAGAAACGCGCGCGCGCGCTCGATAAGCGCATCGTTGCGAATGAGCGGCGACTGAACGATGCGCTCGCCCGAGAAGAGTTGCTCCACATGGCCAAGCATCGACGCACGTCCGCCGAAAATCGATGCGCTATCGGTGCGCGACCAGTCGTCGAACACCCAGGTCTTGATCTCCTCAGCGTTGTATTTCGAGCGATCGTGCAGCATCAGGTAGACGCGTAGCGCCGCATACGTCGTGTGTGCATCCTTGCCGTCGATGGCCTCGGTGATGACCGCCTCCATACGACGCACGATCTGGGGGAGCAGGAGATTGTCCTGAAGTGCGCGGTAGGTTTGCTCGCTCGCGTTGACGACACTGGGCGCGGCATAAAGACCATAGCGGAATCCGGTGTCCGGATCGCCCAGATCGAGGCCGGTCCAGGCGGGCAGATAGCGAGCTTCGGTCAGCGTGTCGGGAATGAGCGCTGGTTTGGGCTCGCGATAAAGTTGCGTGACCTTGGCCGTGAGCGCCTGCGCTTTTCGCGCGATGACTTGCAGATAATCACCGTTGTTGCCGAAACTCACCCGCAGTGCAAGGGCCAGCCACACGAAGAGCGACACTACAACGGCGTGCCCCAGCAAACGCAGCGCCCGTGAGCGATATTCCCAGCGCAGATTCGGCCGCACCAGATGCGATTCGGGGAGAATCACCTTCGAAAAGACATCGCGCAAGAAGTGGCTGTGAGTGCTCGTTGACGTGGCGCTGCGGATTGGCGGCGGCAAATCGAATCCGGCGGCGAGACGCTGCATGATGGTCAACCGCTCGGGCTCCGCAGGAACTCCGCCCTGAGCCGCACTTGTGAAGTACACGCCGCGCAACATCGTGTGATGCTGAGTGTTGTCGTAGCGAGAGTCGAGGAACGTTTGCGCGAGCAGGCCCGAGAGCGGCGCAATGAGCGCAGAAAACGCTTCGGGCAAAGCGGCCAACTGACGGCGGCACTTCATGTCGTACTCGTCTTCGAGGCGCGTGTTGACACCTGCGGTCAGGCGCCCCGCCAATGCCGTGAGTTCATCCGCATAGCGCATTTCGAACGACGCATCTTCGAACGGCAGAGTGAAGCCCCAGATTTGGGCGCGGGTTTCCTCGGTTAGCGAGGAGAAATATTCGCCGAAACCCGGCAATCGATCCATTTGCGTGACGATGAAATACACGGGAAAGCGAATACCGAGCGTTGCGCGCAGATCCGTGAGACGTGCGCGCAATGCCTGGGCTTCGACTTCGCGCAGGGATGCATCAGGATGGGTGATCAGATCGAGCTTGACGGTCAGCAATGCGCCATTGATCGGCGTGCGCGGACGGCAACGGCGCAGCAAGCGCAAGAAGCCAAACCATTCGTCGGTGTCGGCCTGACGGCGATAACCGGTCTGGTCGAATTCGGCCGAGCGCTTCTCTGACGATGGTTGCACGCCAGACAGTCTTTGGCTGAAAGTGTCGTCGAAGTCATGCGTCGGCGCTGTGGGGGGTGGCAGCGAATACCCGGAGCTGCCCGGATGCACGAAGTGCCCGGCAGTATCGATGAAGACTGCATCGTTGGTCAGCCACCAGTCCACCAATGCGTCCGACGACGAACGCTTCAAACTTGCGGGCAACCGTGCATTTCCTGTGAGCACCGCAAGCCCCGAGTTGCAAACCACGCGTGTTTTGCCTGATTCGGCCGAACCCAGTGCGATGAACCAAGGCAACTGATAGAGATGGCGTGTTCCCTGGAAGAGCCGCGCGACGCCTCGTGCGCCTGTATGCATCGTCTTGAGCCGATCGAGCGCGACATTCATGCGGGCCTCGATTTCCCGCAGTCGTGGGCTGGCCGCTGACGGGCCTTTGTCGCGATCGACCGCAAGCGTCATGCGCAAGAAGTCCGGGTCGCGGCGCATCCGTTGCCAGAGCCGATAGAGGACCGACATCACGAAAAGCGCGATCACGACTGCAATCGCGATTACGCGCGCTTCGATCGGCGCGAACGGTGTCGTCTCGCCGAAGCTCAAGAGCGGTGCGGCATACCAGATGAGCAGGCAAAGCAGCGCAACGAAGACGGCGCCCATCGACCAGCGTTTGATCCAGAGCACGACGGCGCAAAACAGCAACGCAACGATCAGGACGCGCAGTGCGATGCTTTCGAGCGGCTTCAATCCGCCGAATGCGATGTACGGTCCAAGAAACCAGACGCCGAGCGCGAGCAATACCAGTACAAGCGATGCCAGGAACCCGCGCGAACTCAGAAACGATAGCAACTTCTTCATCTTTCAGTATCCGTTGTGATGCGGCGAGGGCGCGCTATGGCGTCACGTTGATGGAGACGCGCCGGTTCAGCGCTCGGCCTTGAGCGGTGGCGTTGTCGCCGACAGGATCGGCGGCGCCTCGGCCGACGGCCTCCAGACGGTTCGCCGGTATGCCCGATGCCTGCAACATCTGCATGACCTGCGTGGCGCGCTCGAGCGAGAGCGCATCGTTGGAAGTAAACTGGCGGCTCGTTACCGGCACGCTATCGGTATAGCCCGTTACGGTGACCTTGCCCGGCACCTTGACCACTTCGCGTGCGATCTTCGCGATCAACGGGGCCATCGAGCTATGCACCGTGATGCCGCCCGGAGCGAACATCGCGTCGCCGCGGAACGTCACGCCGCTGTGACTCGCGTCTTCATCTACGCTGACCGTGCCCGCGGTAATTTCTTCTTTCAGCAGTTCGCGCAGACGAGGCAGACGTGGCGCGGGCGGCGGCGTCATCTTCCCGATATCGACGATCAGCTTTTCGACCGACGCGCCATCGGAGAGCAATTGATATTTGAACCAGCCGAAGAGCCCGAGCAGAACGACGCCCAACAGCGTGAAGCTGATCCAGACAGGAAAGTCATACACCGATACGCGCTTCATCCAGGCGATGCTCGGGCACGCGTCATTGGCGACGACGCAGATTTACACGATGGTGTCGGTGGAGAAGCTCAAGCACATTCATGCGGTGACGCATCCGGCGCGCGCCGATGGCGTGATGCGTGAGCCGGAATACGACGAGGATGAGCAAACGGGCGCAGTTGCTTCTCTGTTAGCTGCCATCGAGGCGGAAGCGGATGAGGACGGGCAGCCAGAAAGTGAATGACGAAGAACAAGCGTCGTCGACGCGGCTGTGATGAACGATGCGCGACAAAATCCAGAAGAACGCTAAAAGCAGAGCAGTCCAGAGGAACGAAGAACCGGGTGTTGCGGCTCGCGTCATCGTGTGTGATGTGTAGTAAGGAAGTGCGGCCCTTGCGGGCCGGTAGCGCACGAAGGGCCGGGGGTAAATGCGTTGCGCGCATTTAACATAACGCAACGGCATATTATCGAATTCCGGCGCGCGGCCCAGCGCGGCGAGGAACGGCTCGCCACGGGTCCGCGCGCCGGAATTCGATAATAAGCGCTATGTCTTGCGCCCCCGGCCCAAGGGTGTGCTTCGCAAGGTGAGTCCAGTGGCCGCGCCGCGGCCATGAATGAGAAGAACGAGAAAGACATGGCCAGTTGCGCTGCGCGCAAAAGAGTGAACGGCCCCGCCCGCCCGGTGCGTCTGCTGCGCTCGGGCTTCAGCCCTGCGGGCTTACGCGCCGTGCTCGCAGCCGCGCCTCCCGTCCGCCCCCAAGGGGCTCCCCAATGTGCGCCGCTGCGCGGCGAAATCAACAGCAACGAAAAGGCGCGGTTTGGCATGCGGTGCAAGCCGAAAACCCGTCTTGCACCGCATGTCCGAGCGTGGAGAACCGCTGGCCGTCAAGGCCAAGCCCTGGCGGGCGCTGCGCGGCCTTGACGGGTTTGGCGTGGCTGGACTGCATGTGCTCGGGGTTCCGCCGCGTCTGCCGTCTTCCTTCGGTCGTCGGCCTGCGGCCGCCGTCAGCCACGGCGGCTTGATGAGGCACAGGAATCGGATGAATCGTGTGGATCGTCTGGTTGATGGGCAGCTAAACTCGCGTCTGGGAAAAATTCCCCTGATCAGCGGGATTGAATGGCTGAAAGCCTTGCAGGCTAAGGGAGAGCGGCCCGCGCGGGAGGAGCGCATGTCAGGGTAAAAAGTTTATCAATATGCGCCTAACCCGGTTAGCTGGATTGATCCGCTGGGGTTGACTGAGACTTTCCCGCTTGGCAGCAATCAAATTCCACGACCTGGTTTGCCAGCTTATGATGGAAAAACAAGCGGCGTATTTTATTACCTAGATGGAGATGGCGGTATGCAGTCTAAGGTCTTCACGTCAGGCGGTGTAACTGAGTTTCCCAACTACGCTAATGCGGGTCATGTTGAAGGGCAATCTGCTTTGTTTATGAGATCAAATGGAGTGGGCGAAGGGGTGGTTTTCCATAATAATCCGGAAGGAACTTGTGGATTTTGTGTCAGCATGACCGAGACTTTGTTGCCTGAAAATGCAAAATTAACTGTTGTGCCACCCGAGGGTGCTGTGCCAGTGAAGCGCGGTGCCACAGGAGACGTGAGAGTTTTTACGGGAAATAAGAATTCTCCAAAATCACCATCCAGCGGAGGAGCTTGTTAAATGTATGCTACTGACTTTGATGGTGAGGTTTTAATTAGTGATGAAGAAGCGCTAGATAAATTTATTGCAAAAAGGCCGGCATTCAATGCGAATAGTTTTTCATTTACCTTTGCGGAAGAAGGGTTTCCGCAATTAAATATTTTTGTTAGGGATGAGCGTTGTGTGATTTATTATATGGCAGTAGATGGAAATTACGTATCTAAAGGAATGGGAGAAGGCGTGGAGAAATTCTACGATAATAAGTTGGGCGAAGAAGTTCCGTTATCGGGGAATTGTGTTGTGAATGACGAGATGTTGGCGGCAGCGTCAAGGGCGTTTTTTAAAACGCGGGTTCGGCCGAACTGCGTAGAGTGGGAAGTTCTCTAATTTATAGAGCCAAGGGCCGCGAATTAAGCGGCCCTTGGTTTATTCGGCAGTAATGGTCAGCCGCCCGTGCTCAACGTTGATTCTCACGCGCTGTCCTGACTCATGTCCGCTCTCACGGATCACGCCCACCGACTGCAAGCGCGACCGGATCGCTTCGCCTGCCTCGCGGTTCTTCTCCGGCAACCGAAGCCCCAGCGTGCGATTCGCAAAGCCCAGCTTGAAGTGCTCCACCGCGCCCGCAATCCCGCGCTTCTCCAGGTACGCCAGCGCCTCGGATTCGGCCATGGTGATGAATTGCACCTTATTAGATTAAACGATGGCCGCATTATTGGGTACTCGGCGGAATTTGATAGCTGCACCACTAATATAGCTGATGCATGCTCCATCGAAAATGCCAGTCATGCAAAATGGTTTGGCTGGAATGACGAATGGGAATGGCGACCGGCGACCTTGGAAGAAATCAAGAGCTTGGGTTTGGAAAGATATTTGATAGGTTTCAAAAAGGACATGAAACTGAGCACGCCGATCGAGCCGTTATAGGAACGATCGGCCGCTGACGCGGCCCTTCGCTTATTCTGCGGTGGTCGTCAGCCGCCCATGCACAACGTTGGTCCGCACCCGCTGTCCCGCCTGAAATCCGGCATGTTCAATCCATCTCCCGGCGAGCTTGCGCCACCGATAAAGGGGCGGCTCGGTACGCAGATGTGAGGGCGTGGTCCAGTTCTCTGGAAGCGCTGGGTCTGCTGAATGGGTCACGAATCCTTTCGTGCCGTATCGGCATGCGTTAAGACTATCAGCCATGTTCAACTCCTAGTCCAAGTTGGTGAAAGTCAGTGCGCCGTTTGGATCGCCGCTGATGCGGCTCGCGCTCTTTTCCGCTTTGCTGTCTCACCATAAGCCACTACGCGCATAAGCCGATCCATCAAAGACCCGGTCGATAAGAAAGAGCGGCGCTCCCGCACGAATCCGAATTCTCTAGTGTCCGCATCGGGCGGACGCGTCTAAAGTGTGGCTTTCACTGCGCTCAACGAGCAAGAACGCTGCGCGCAATGGCGCAAGTCGTCAGCCATGCAAAAGAAACCGAGGACAGCGCCGCGCTCGTCAAGCCGCTCATGGAACTGATCCGCATGCACGTCGACGAAATCGAGCCGCTATTCAAGTCGCTCGATCAGCGCGCATACGAAAAGGGATTCGAAGACGGGCGAGACGTCGGATTCCCGAAGAGCAAGAATCCGCTCGAAATCGCCAAAGTACCGGCGGATAACGTCGCCGCAGTCAGACCCGCACGGTCAACTGCGTGACGCTCATGCTTTCGCCGCAATAGTCGGGCGCGGCATCGGAAGAAACGGCGGCGTCGCGATAAGCGGCGATGCGCGCCGAGACGATCCCTGTCGCGCCGGAAAGCACGCGCTCGCATACGCGTTCGAACTCGCCCGCGCCCTCGCGCATGCTCACGAGGCCCGCCGCGCCTGCGCGCTGCGTCTCGGCGAGCGCGTGGGCGTTGGTTCCGTCGGTGAAAACGACGACCGGCGTATCCGGACACGCCGCGCGCATCTCCCGTAAAAACGCGAAGTCGTCAGCCGGCGAGCCTTCCATGCCGCAACTCAGCACGATTACGTCGTAGCTCGTCGTCTTCAGCCTCGCGAGCAATTTATCGGCGTTCCTGACGCACGCCGACACCCGAAACCGGTCACTCGACTCGAACCAGCTTTGCAGCCCATATAAAACGACGGGGCGATCGTCGGCAAAGACGATCTCGATTTTGCTTTTGCGCTTCATTCTTTTAGACCGGCCTCGACGGACAATGCACACGATGTCCGTTGGAATTTCTTCGAGCGCGCACGTTAGCAAATCGGCAGCGTTCACGCTGCGACGCACAACAAAATTTCTCGATTCATGGTCGATCCGTAGCGCTGCCGTTCGTCGTGGAAGTAGCCGGCGCTGCAAATGTCGCGATCGCTGCGCCGCGTCCGCAATCCGCTCGACTATCTGGAGACAGCCCGATGAGCCTGCAACTCTATGCACATCCGTTTTCGTCTTACTGTCAGAAAGTTCTGGTGGCACTGTATGAGAACGGGACGCCGTTCGAATGGCGCGCGCTGACACCCGAAACGCCGCATTCGATGGCCGAACTCGCCGAAATCTGGCCGATGAAGCGCTTTCCTGTGCTCGTCGACGACGGCAGCCCGGTGATCGAATCGACGGTCATCATCGAATATCTCGGGCTGTATCACGCCGGCCCGGTGCGCCTCGTTCCCGACGATCCGCGCGCCGCGCTCGAAACGCGCTGGATGGATCGTTTCTTCGACAACTACGTGTCCACGCCGCAGCAGAAGATCGTTTTCGACGCGATGCGCGATCCGCACGAGCGCGACGCGCGCGGCGTCGCCGATGCCCGCGCGATGCTCGACACGTCGTACGCGTTTCTCGATCGCAAGATGTCCGCGCGCGAATGGGCGGCGGGCGACGCGTTCAGCCTCGCGGATTGCGGCGCCGCGCCGTTCCTGTTCTATGCGGACTGGTGTCATCGCATCGCGGAGCGGTATTCGAACGTGATCGCGTATCGCAAGCGGCTGCTCGCGCGGCCGTCGTTCGCGCGCGCCGTCGACGAAGCGCGGCCTTACCGGTCGCTGTTTCCGCTCGGCGCGCCGGACCGCGACTGAATCGCCCATTCTGAAAGGAGATCGGATATGAGCACGACCACGAACTACATTCCCGCCGATGAACTCGCGCAGCGCGCGACGATGAGATTTCCCAACGAAAGCGCCGAATATCGCCGGGCGCGCACCGCGTTGCTGGCCGAGGAAATCGACTTGCGCCGGCATATCGAGCGCGTCGCGCAGATGCGTCGCGCGTTGCCGCCCGGCGGCGAAGTGACGGGCGATTATCGATTCGACGGCGAGCGTGGCGCGGTTGATTTCGCCGGGCTCTTCGGCGACAAGGACACGCTCGTCACGTATAGCTACATGTTCGGGCCGCAGCGCGAGCGGCCGTGTCCGATGTGCACGTCGCTCTTGTCGGCGTGGGACGGCGAGGCGCGCGATATCGAGCAGCGCGTGGCGCTCGCGGTGATCGCGCGTTCGCCGCTCGCGAAACTCGTCGCGTTCAAGAAGGAGCGCGGCTGGCGCGACCTGCGGCTTTTCTCCGATACGAACGGCAATTTCAGCCGCGACTATCACGCGATATCGAAGGAAGGCGGCGACGATCCCGCGCTCAACGTCTTCACGCGGCGTGACGGCGTGATCCGTCATTTCTGGAGCGGCGAGATGGATTTTTCGACCGCCGATCCGAACGAGGATCCGCGCGGCGCGCCCGATCTGATGCCGCTCTGGACCGTGCTCGACATGACGCCCGAGGGACGCGGGACGAACTGGTATCCGAAGCTGGATTACGGGCCGCGTGACTGAGCCGGTCGCTGCCGGAGGAAATCGACGAGGACGGATACAATGCCGCGGCGCGCTTTCCAACGCGCTTCCGGCCGAGTCATCCGATCCAAGTCATGAACAATTCGCCCCGGGCCTTCCTGCTGGGCCCGCTTCTCAAGAGCGTGTCGCGGTCGTTTTATCTCACGCTGCGCATTTTGCCGGCGGGCATGCGCGACCCCATCGGGCTCGCGTATCTGCTTGCGCGCGCCGCCGATACGATCGCGGATACATCGCTGATTTCGCCGCAGCGTCGGCTGGAATTGCTGCTCTCGCTGCGCGCGCAAATCAACGGTGCGCCCGACGACGGCGCGCTCGCGCGCATCGCGGGTGAGGTCGCGGGGCAGCAGGCGCAGCCGGACGAACGCGCGCTGCTCGAATCGCTCGATGCGGCGCTCGCGATCCTGCCGCAATTGAACGCCGACGACCGGGCCGCCGTGCGCGACATCGTCACGACGCTTTCCACCGGCATGGAGTTCGATCTGCGCACGTTTCCCGACGAAACATCGGGCGAGATCGTCGCGTTGCGGGAATTCGGCGAACTGGATCGCTATACGTATCTCGTCGCGGGTTGCGTCGGCGAATTCTGGACGAAGATGACGTACGCGCATATGCCCGGCACGCTGAAAGCCGCGCCCGACACGATGCTCGCGCTCGGCGTGCGCTTCGGCAAGGCGCTGCAGATGACCAACGTGCTGCGCGACTGCGCGAAGGATTTGCGCATCGGCCGATGCTATCTGCCCGAATCGATGCTCGCGCGGCATGGCCTCACGCCGCAAAATGTGTTGCGGCCCGAAACGTCGGCGCGCGCGCGGCCCGTGCTTTTCGAATTGCTGCGCACGTCGCTCGCGCTGTTTGAAGACGCCGTCGATTACACGCTCGCGATTCCGGCGAGCGCGATCCGTCTGCGTCTCGCGTGTCTCTGGCCGATCATGATCGGCCTCGATACGCTCGTCCTGCTCGCGCGCAACGAAGCGTGGCTCGATCCGCGGAAGGTCTCGAAGGTGCGCCGCAACGACGTGTACCGGATCATGGCGGCGTCGTTGCCGATGGTCGTATCGAACGGCATGTTGCGCGCGTGGACCGCGCGCCGCGTTCAGGCGATAGAAGCCGAAATCAGCGCCGCAACTCGGCCATGATGCGTTCGGCGAGAAAGTCGCACGGCGGCCGTTTCGACGCCGCGCTGCGCGCCAGAACCACTTCGAGCGTGCCAATATCGGGCAGGCCTTGCGCCGGCCCGAGCAGCGTGAAATGCGCCGGCACCGCGCATTTCGCGAGCGGTGTCACGGCGAGACCGGCTTCGGCCATCGTCAGCAGACCGAGCAGGCTTGGACTTTCATACGACGTCCGATAGCCGATGCGCGCGCGCTCCAGGCTGCGGATCGCGTTTTCGCGCGCGACGCTGCCCGGCAAAAACACGGCGATGGGCAAGGGCCGCTCCTTCCAGATCTCGGTGCCGGGCGCGGCGGCCCAGACCATCGGCTCGTGGCGGAGAAATTCGCCCGACAAACCCTTCACGCGCGTCGCGCAGACAAGATCGACCGAGCCGTCTTTCACCATCGGCGCGAGCGCGACGCTCGGCAGGCCGACCACCTGAATCTCGACTTTCGGATACGTCGCCGAGAATTTCTTGAGGATCGGCGGAAAAAGCGACGACGCGTAATCGTCCGGCACGCCGATCACCACGCGTCCCGTCACGTCCGGCCGCACGACCGCCGCCCATGCCTCGTCGCGCAGCGCGATCATGCGCCGCGCGTAGGTGAGGAGCACTTCGCCGTCCTGCGTCGGCACCACGCTGCGCGGCTTGCGCACGAACAGCGCCTTGCCCAGCGCGGTTTCCAGCGTCTTGATCTGCATGCTGACCGCCGACTGCGAGCGATGCACGAGCTCCGCCGCGCGGCTGATGTTGCCGGTATCCGCGACCGCGATGATCATCGAAAGGACGTCCAGATCGAGCGCTTTCATGGTGA
The DNA here is from genome assembly GCF_023631165.1 of Caballeronia sp. AZ1_KS37. NCBI lineage: Bacteria > Pseudomonadati > Pseudomonadota > Betaproteobacteria > Burkholderiales > Burkholderiaceae > Caballeronia > Caballeronia sp. AZ1_KS37. Next base: position 136,758 of record NZ_JALQDP010000037.1, read on the forward strand.
GCGACCGGTTGCTATCAGAAATTCTGAACGATTCTATCAAAATTATGCGTTTTTCTTTTGCTTCGCCGCGGCGCATAGTCGCATCCAAGGAGCTAACTCATGAACGCGCGAACCGATCTCTCCGTCCTCACTGCCGTGCAAGGTCTGCCTGAACCGTCGTTTGCCACGACGAAATCGGGCATTTCCGTGCCGTATATCGAGTGCGGCGAGGGGGAGCCGCTCGTTCTCGTGCATGGCTCGCTGTGCGATTACCGCTACTGGGACGCGCAGATTCTGTCGCTCGCGAAGCATTTCCGCGTGATCGCGCCGAGCCTGTCGCATTACTGGCCCGCCGTCGATGCTTTCGTGCAAGGCGAATTCGGCTGGGAAGCGCATGTCGCGGAAATGGCGGAGTTCATCGAGGCGCTCGATCTCGCGCCTGTGCATCTCGTCGGGCATTCGCGCGGCGGCTGCGTCGCGTTTCATCTGGCGCGCGAGTATCCACGGCTCGTGAAGACGCTCACGCTCGCCGATCCGGGCGGTCCGCTGCAAACCTCGCCGCAGGCCACGCCCGCCACGCTGCCGCCCGCGACCAACGCGCTGCGCACGCGCGTGGCCGAGCTGATCGAACAGGGCGAATTCGACCGCGGCCTCGAAATGTTCGTGGATTCGGTCAGCATGCCGGGCTTTTGGAAGAAGAGCACGGAGAGCTTCCGTCGCATGGCGCTGGATAACGCGCTCACGCTGCCGAAGCAATTCCGCGATCCGCTGCCCGCATACACGCGCGAAGCGGCGCGCGACATCAAGTGCCGCACGCTGCTGATCGACGGCGAGAAAAGCCCGCGCATGTTCCGCAACAACGTCGAGAAGCTCGAAGAGTGGATCGAGTTCGCGGAGCGTCAGACGATCGCGCGCGCATCGCACGGCATGAACGTCGCGAGTCCCGGCGCGTTCAATCGCGCGGTGCTGGCGTTCGCCGGCGCATGGTGAGCCGAAAGCGGCTCACTGCAGCTTCCAGATGTTCGCTGCGATCGTGCCTTCGTCGTTGAACACGTTGATGATGTCGGGCACGTCGCTGATCGGCACGTTGTTCACGATCAGCGCGAACGCGAGCCTTCGTCCGCTTTTCGCGTCGATATAACCCGCGAGCGCCTGACCTTTGAGCGTGGTCGTCGCGGTGCCGTCGGGGTTTTCGGTGCCGGTCACGTACGTTCCCGTCTTCGCGTAGACCTTGCCTTTCGCGCCCGCGAGCGTCGGATCGGCTTCGAAGTCGGTCGTGCTCGCGAGCGAGCCGTCGACGCCGAGAAAAGGCATCGAATCCAGATACGCCGGGAACGCCGGACGGCCGTTCATCGCGCGCAACATCGCGATGACCGCGACCGGCGTCGCCGTCGTTTCGCCGCCACCGCTGCCGTCGATGAAATGCGTCTGGCTCATCGGCACGTTGAACGGCGCGGCGGATAGCTTCGCGTTCTCCGCCGCGAGCGCCGACTGAAGCGTGGTCGAACCGTTGTTCGCGACGCCGAAGAGCATGAGGCTCGTGTCCGCGCCGATGTTGTAGCTGACCTTCAGAATCCACTTCGAATATTCGCTGTACGGCTGCGATGTGAGCTGCGCGACGCGCGTATCGGCGGAATATGAATTCTTCGCGGGCAGAAGTTGCGTCGGGTTGTTTTCGACAGCCGGCGCCGTGACCCTCACGCCGGCGCGCGCGAGCGCCTCGATGAGCACCGTGCGCGCATAGTTCTGCGGCGCGGTGATGCGGAACGTGCGGATGACCGGGAAATTCGGCACGATCGGCGGCACGTAATTCGCCGGAATCGAACCGCCGATCGTGCCGGTGCAGGCAAGCGAGCCGAAGCAGGTCGGGTCCGTCGGCGTGACGGTGATTTTCGCCTCGGTGCCCGCCGCCGCTGTCATCAACGTGGATTGCACCGTGAACGCCGATGATTTCGGCCGATAGTCCACCGGCGTCGCCGAGCCGGCGCTGCCCTGCGAGATGATCGTATCGACGACATCGTCATTCACGAAGATCGACCGCAATTGAAATTCGCCGCGAAAGTCGAAGGGTTCGAAAAGCCGATCGTCGATGACGACTTCGCCGTTGACCTGCTTGATGCCCGCTGCCGCCACCTGCGCCGCGAGCGCGTCGTAGCCCGCGAGCGGATCGGGCGCGGTGATCTGCGCGTTGCCGAGATTGTTCGCTTCGTTGTGGTCGAAGTTGGTCCAGGCGAGCGTGCCGTCGGCGTTCGTGCGGCCGCCCATCGAGAGATCGCCGCTCGCGACGAGCACGAGATTGCCGTTGAGCGTGCCGGCCGCATCGACGGTTCCCGTGCGATACACCGGCGTCTGAAACTGATGCTGCGCGCCGTATTGATCGAGCGCCGCGCCGAGCGAAAACACCTTGCGCACCGACGCCACATACACCTGCGCGTTCGAATTCATGTCGTAGACGAGATCGCCCGAGTTCAGATCGACGACGCGCAATGCCCACGTCGCGCCCTGATACATGGGCTTTTTCATGATCTGCGTGATGGCGTCGGGGACGGACGTATCGGTGGAATCGGAGCCGCCGCAACCGGTTACGGACGTGACGAGCGCGCAGCCGAGAGCGAGAGCGGCCACGCGTGCCGGACTTCCTGAAAGCGGGTTCATGACGCGGCTCCGATAAAGGCACATCGCGCTCCGCACCGGAGCGAACATCCATACGTCGGGACTGCTTCACAGCGCAGACAGGACATGTCGGCGGCCGCCCATCATTTCGCAGCGAGGCGGGTGAGTGAATTAAATACCTTACACGAGCCTTGTCAAGCGAGGACTATCGCGAATCCAGTGCTTCAGGCAAGCGCTTTTTGTTTGAAATCGTGAATGCTTTTCGTCTGCTTGTTGTGACGCGACAACGGAAAAAAGTTTGGCGCGGGCTAACATCTTCGGCACCTCATCGCGAAGAAGAGGACACCTTGAGCACGGCCCACGACGATCTCGATGCATGGAAACGCCGGCGCACGCTCGAACTGGCGTACGAGCTGGCCGATAGCGGCCGCTACGAAGATTTCACCGATATCGCCTATGCGCTGCAATTCGAGCGCGGCATGGCGACCGCGCAAGCGCTGATCGACGACCCCGACATGCGCCGCGTGCTGAACCAGCGTTGCGGCGACGCGCGCGAAAAGCTCGCGCCGGTTCCGGAGCCCGTTCCCGAACCGGAGGCGATCGAAGCTGCATCGGAAGCATCGAACGATCATGCGCAACTGCCGCAAGCCGGCGACTTCACGCGCGCGCCATCGCTCTTCAAGCGCGCCCTCGGCATCGTCTGGCGATCCGGCAACGCGGGCGGCCTCAATTCCGCTCCTTCCTGAAGTTTTCTTGTCGCGGGCCGTGCGCCAGCGCACGACATCACCCCATTTGCGCGCAAATGGCGGATTTGCACGACTTGAGCGCCCGTCAAAACCTTTACACTTGCAGAAGCTGAACCATAAGCCCGGACTGTGCGCGCACAAGTCCGGTGTTTGAACTTCGAGGAGGAAATGTTCGTGGCTAACGAAAAGATGCTCGCGCAAATGGCTGAGAAGGATGGTTTCATCGCTGCTCTGGATCAGAGCGGCGGATCGACGCCCGGCGCGCTGCGGCAATACGGAATTCCGGACGACGCCTACAACGGCGACGCCGAAATGTTCAAGCTGATGCATGAAATGCGCGTGCGTATCATCACGGCGCCTTCGTTCACGGGCAAGAAGGTGATCGGCGCGATTCTGTTCGAGCGCACGATGGACGGCGAAGCGGAAGGCAAGCCCGTTCCCACGTTCCTGTGGGAAGACCGCGGCGTCGTGCCGTTCCTGAAGGTCGACAAGGGTCTCGAAGCCGAAGCCGACGGCGTGCAGATCATGAAGCCGATCCCCGGTCTCGACGATCTTCTGGCGCGCGCCGTGAAGCTCGGCATCTTCGGCACGAAGATGCGCTCGGTGATCCATCAAGCCGACGAAAAGGGCATCGCCGCCGTGGCGAAGCAGCAGTTCGAAGTGGGCGCGCAGATCATCAAGCACGGTCTCGTGCCGATTCTCGAACCCGAAGTCTCGATCAAGAGCCCGGACAAGAAAGGCGCGGAAAAGATTCTGCGCGACGAATTGCTGAAGGGCCTCGACGCGCTGCCGGAATCGAGCAACGTGATGATCAAGCTGACCATCCCCGACGAGGCGGATTTCTATCGTCCGCTGATCGAGCATCCGCGTGTCGTGCGTGTCGTCGCGCTGTCGGGCGGCTATACGCGCAGCGACGCGTGCAAGAAGCTCGCGCAGAACCACGGCATGATCGCGAGCTTCTCGCGCGCGCTCATCAACGAGCTGAAGAAGGACATGAGCGACAGCGAGTTCGACAAGACGCTCGAGCAGTCGATCGACGAGATCTACGAAGCGTCCGTGAAGAAGGTCTGACGCTTCGTTACTTGTTGGCGCGTTCGGTAGGCGGCGGCGTTTGCAGGACGGGCGCCGCCGCCCGAAAAATGTCCTCGCGCGTGCCGCTTTTCGGCGGATAGATGCGCTCGCCGTTGATCGTGCGCTTCGTCGCCTTCGCCGTCTCTCCTTCCGAGACGAGCTTTCTGTCCCATCCTTCCGTATACACCGCGCCCCACGGCCCGAGATCGCAGATGGTCGTGTACCAGTCGATCGACAGCGGCAGCATCTCCAGCCCGAATAGATCGCAGACGGCGTTGTTGCCCGCGTAACGTCCCATCGGCCGGCCATGCTGGCACGACATCACCGATGGCCGCGTGCCGTCGATCAATATGCGCGCGCAATCGCCCGCCGCGAACACGCCCGGCACGCCTTCCGCGCGCAGAAACGTATCGACGGGCACGCGTCCGAGCGGGTCCAGCGTGACCGGCAATTGCGCCGCGAGCGCGTTCGCGTGCATGCCGCCGCACCAGACGACCGTCGCCGCTTCGATGCGCTCGCTCGCCGCGCCATCGTGGAGCGTGAGACCTTGGCCATCGACCGATTCGAGCGTCACGCCTGGCCGCATCTCGACTTCGAGCGTCTGCAACGCGCCTTCGATGACATGCTGCGCGCCGCCCATCGATTGCGCGATCCGCGCCGAACGATCCGCGAGCACGACGCGCACCTTGCCGCGATCCTTTTCCGCGACGATCTCGCGCAGGCGCGCGGGCAATTCCGCCGCCAACTCGATGCCCGTCAGTCCCGCGCCGACCACGACCGCCGTATAGCGGCCGGGCGTGTCGGGCAGCGCGGGCAAGGTCAGCAGATGCGCCTGCAGCTTGCACGCGCCCGCGTAGGTGTCGACATCGAATGAATAGCGATCGAGGCCCGGAATCGGCGGACGCACGAGCACGCTGCCTGCCGCGAGGATCATCCGGTCGTAGTCGAGCGTCTCCGATGCTCCGTCGCGTTCGATCGTCACACGGCGATTCGCGCTGTCGAGGCTCGTCGCCTTCGCCTGAATCAGGTGCACGCCCGCGGGCCCGAGCACGGTATCGAGTTGCACGAGCGTCGGGTCGAGCGGCTGTTCGTAGTTGCGCACCCGCACGCTATGAAAAGGCACCGGATTGACGATGGCGACTTCCGCTTCGTCGGCGTGCCCGAGTTCGTCCAGCTTGCGCGCCGCCGACAGCGCGCTCCACAGACCGGCGAAACCCGCGCCAATCACAAGGATTCGTTTCAAGGCCATTCCCCTGATTAAACGATCGTTCGTGCTATGCGTCGCGTAGAGCGGCGCTCCGTTCTTGGTTATAGGCGATTCGCAAGGCGTTGGTTCTCATCGCGCGTGCCCGTATTAGTCGGGTTTTCGCCAAAAGTGATTTCGCCGTTTAGGTATTTACCCTAGGGCGTGCGATACCTAAACTCTGTTCAACGGTCGCGCACGAAGCAAACAAGGCAGCGTGAGCGGCAACTCAAAACTTATGGATGGAGGAAAGCATCATGAACAAGTTCATCGGTATCGCAGCGGTCGCTCTTGCTTTTGCCGCGCCGGTCGCATCGTTCGCGCAGTCGAATCAGCCTTTGACGCGCGCCGAAGTCCGCGAGCAAATCGTGCAATTGGAAAAGGCCGGTTATAACCCGAACGTCATCAGCGATTCGAAGTATCCCGCCGACGTTCAAGCTGCCGAAGCGCGCGTCGCCGCGCAAAACGGATATGGAGGTGTGGCGGATGGTTCAGCGCAATCGGGCGCTCGCGTCAACGCGGTTCAAGCCGACGTTTTCCCGACGTTCGCGCATCACTGAGCAGCAAGCCGCAAGCCGCATCACGAAACGCGCTGGTCTCGGACCGGCGCGTTTTTTCGTTCTAGAGCGGAAAGCCGCCTGCGAACGTCTCGCGCAAATATCCGATGAAAAGCGCGACCGCGCGTGGCACATGCGGCGCATAAGGCCGCACCACGAATAGCTGATCCGCGAACGCGCCGACCGGACGCCACTCCGGCAACAGCACGACGAGCTTTCCCGCTTGCACGGCGGCCTGCGCGGTGAAATCCGGCAAGAGCGCGATGCCGAGATCGTCGAGCGCTGCATCGCGCAGCACTTCGCTGTTGTTCGCCGCGAAAGGACCGCTCACCGCGAGCGTATGAGGCCCGGTCGAAGTCTTGCGCCCGCCTTTCCTTTCGAACGACCAGATGCTCGATGCCTGCGGCCGCGGATAGACGAGGCAATCGTGCGTGACGAGATCGTTGGGCGTCGCCGGCGTGCCGCGCCGCTTCAGATAGGCGCGTGTCGCGACGATCACCGAACGGGTATCGCACAGCTTCCACGCGACGTGCGTATCCGGCACCTGCGCGCTGTGCCGCAGCGCGAGATCGAAGCCTTCGGTCGCGATCGAACTCAACCGGTCCGATGCCTCCAGTTGCACCCGCACATCGGGGTGCGCGTGCAGAAATCCGGCCATGCGCGGCACGAGCTGCTGCCGCGAAAAGGCCATCGGCGCGGTTACGCGGATGAGCCCGCGCGCGACGCCCGCCATCTCCTTGACGCTCATGAAGCTCGATGCGATGCGCTCGTACTGCTCGCGCGTATCGTCGACGAGCCTGCGGCCCGCTTCGGTGAAACGCACGCTGCGCGTCGTGCGCGTGACGAGCGGCACGCCCGCCGCACGCTCCAGTTCGGCGATGCGCTGGCTCATCGCCGCTTTCGATACGTTCAGCCGCGCGGCGGCGGCCGTGTAGCTGCCTTGTTCCGCAAGCACGGTGAGCCAGTGCAAATGGGTCCACAGACCTTCGATCTTTTGCTCGTCCATCAACCGATTGTTTGCCAATATAAACAATGAGTTCAATCATAGCGTCTTTGCAAAGGGCGCATCGCTTCCTACACTGTGTCAATTGCCAAACCAGTCCGTGAGAGGAGACAGCATGCAAGCGTTCAACGACACCGCCGACGTCGTTCATTACATTCACGGCGAGCGCACGCATGGCTCGGCCACGCGCACGCAGCCGGTGTTCAATCCCGCGACGGGCGAGCGTCCGCGCAAGCTCGTGCTCGGTGAAGCCGCCGATGTCGATGCAGCCGTCGCGAGCGCGAAAGCCGCGTTCCCGGCCTGGCGCGACACGCCGCCGATCCGCCGCGCGCGCGTCATGCTGAAGTTCCTCGAACTGATGAACAAGCATCGCGACGAACTCGCCGCGATCATCACCGCCGAGCACGGCAAGGTCTTCTCGGATGCGCAGGGTGAAGTCTCGCGCGGCATCGACGTGATCGAATTCGCATGCGGCATTCCGCAACTGCTGAAGGGCGACTACACCGAACAGGTCTCGACGGGCATGGACAACTGGACGACGCGCCAGCCGCTCGGCATCGTCGCGGGCATCACGCCGTTCAACTTTCCGTGCATGGTGCCGTGCTGGATGTTCCCGGTCGCGATCGCGGCGGGCAACGCGTTCATTCTGAAGCCGAGCGAGCGCGATCCGTCGGCGTCGCTGTTCATGGCCGATCTGCTCAAGGAAGCCGGTTTGCCCGATGGCATCTTCAACGTCGTGCAGGGCGACAAGGTCGTCGTCGATGCGCTGCTCGCGCATCCGCAAGTGAAGGCGATCAGCTTCGTCGGCTCCACGCCGATCGCGAACTACATCTACGAGACCGGCGCGAAGCACGGCAAACGCGTGCAGGCGCTCGGCGGCGCGAAGAATCACATGGTCGTGATGCCCGATGCGAACATCGATCAGGCCGTCGATGCGTTGATCGGCGCGGGCTACGGCTCGGCCGGCGAGCGCTGCATGGCGATCTCGGTCGCGGTGCTCGTGGGCGATGTCGCCGACAAGATCGTGCCGCGTCTCGCAGAGCGCGCGCAGCAACTCAAGATCAAGAACGGCATGGAAGACGACGCGGAAATGGGTCCGATCGTCACGCGCCAGGCACTCGAACGCATCGAAGGTTATATCGCGCTGGGCGTGGAAGAAGGCGCCAAACTCGTCGTCGATGGCCGCGGCTTCAAGGTGCCGGGCCACGAAGACGGCTTCTTCACGGGCGGCACGCTGTTCGATCATGTCACGCCGGACATGCGCATCTACAAGGAAGAGATCTTCGGCCCGGTACTCGCGTGCGTGCGCGTGAAGGACTTCAGCGAAGCGGTCGATCTCGTCAACGAGCACGAATTCGGCAACGGCGTCGCCTGCTATACGAGCGATGGTCATATCGCGCGCGAATTCGGCCGTCGCATCGAAGTGGGCATGGTCGGCATCAACGTGCCGATTCCGGTGCCGATGGCGTGGCACGGATTCGGCGGCTGGAAGCGCAGCCTTTTCGGCGACATGCACGCGTATGGCGAAGAAGGCGTGCGCTTCTACACGAAGCAGAAGTCGATCATGCAGCGCTGGCCCGAGAGCACGGAGAAGGGCGCGGAATTCGTGATGCCGACCGCGAAGTAATCGATCGTTACGCGTGCAACTAATCGCCCGTTTTTTCCGTGTGGAAGAAGCGGGCGTTCGTTTTTGTGCCCCGGCGCGCCGATCCGTATGGAACGCCGTCGGTTGACCGTTCATGTGCAAGCGGCGAAGATTCAGCAAGAACGACAGCGACGCGAAGCCAATCGACATGCAGCGGCAATTCGACGACCTTCTTCTCGGCAGCATCGAACTCTTCTGCCTTGCAGCCGAACTCGGCAGCTTCACGCTCGCGGCGACCGCTGCGAGCGTCACGCCGGCGGCCGTGAGCCGCTCGGTCGCGCGACTCGAAAAGCGCCTCGCCGTGCGGCTTTTCGTGCGTACGACGCGCCAGATTCGACTGACCGATGCAGGCCGTCGCTACTTCGAGCAATGTCGCGATGCGCTCAATCGTCTCGCGGAAGCGGAGCGCGAAGCCACCGGCCAGCAGACGACGCCGAAGGGCGTGTTGCGCATCAGCATGCCGACGCCTTACGGGCATTACCGCATGCTGCCGTTGCTTGCGGAGTTCAGAAAGCGTTATCCCGATGTCACGGTCGAAGCGCATCTGAGCAACCGCAACATCGACTTCGCCGATGAAGGTTTCGACCTGGCGATACGCGGACGCGCACCCCGCGATTCCGGTCTGATCGCGCGCAAGCTCGAAGATGCGGAGTTGGTCACGGTGGCGTCGCCGGCTTATCTGAAGCGCGCGGGCGTGCCGAAAGCAATCGAAGATCTGCTCGCGCACGAATGCATCCAGTTCGAGATGCCAAGTACCGGACGGCCCGTGCCGTGGCTCTTCATGCAGAACGGCGAACTCGTGGAAATCACGACGCAAGGCGGCTACGGCACGTCCGGCGATGCGCTCGCGGGCATTCCGCTCGCGCGTCACGGCGCGGGTCTGTTCCAGATTTATCGCTTCACCGTCGAGGAAGAATTGCGCGCGGGCACGCTTGTCGAGGTGCTGCGCGATTACGGCGGATGCAGCAGGCCGTTCATCCTGCTGTATCCGCACGGCAGACATTTGTCGTCGCGCGTGCGGGCTTTTGTCGACTTCGTCGTCGAGAAGCTCGGCACGCGTTGAATCAACGTTCAGAGGATGCACATTCATGAGCAAGAACGCATTGACATCGCTACTCGGCATCGACGTGCCGATCATTCAGGCGCCGATGGCCGGCGTCAGCACGCCCGCGCTCGCGGCGGCCGTATCGAATGCGGGCGGGCTCGGCTCGCTCGGCGTCGGCGCGATGAACGCGGAAGGCGCGCGCAAGGTGATTCGCGAGACGCGCGAGCTGACGAGCAAGCCGTTCAACATCAACGTGTTCTGTCATGAGCCGGCCCGCGCCGACGCCGCTATCGAGCAGGCATGGACGAACTGGCTCGCGCCGGTGTTCGCGCAATACGGCGCGACGCCGCCCGCGAAGCTGAGCGAGATTTATACGAGCTTCGTCGTCGATGATGCCATGCTCCGGGTCTTCGTCGAAGAGAAGCCCGCGATCGTGAGTTTTCACTTCGGCTTGCCGTCGAAGGAATACATCGATGCGTTGCGCAACGCGGGCATCAAACTGATTGCGTCCGCAACCAATTTGCGTGAGGCGGAGCAGGTCGTCGCGGCGGGCATGGATGCGATCGTCGCGCAGGGCATCGAAGCGGGCGGACATCGCGGCATCTTCGATCCGCAAGCCGACGACGACAACCTCGGCACGTTCGCGCTGACGCGTCTTCTCGCCAGCAAGTTCGATCTGCCCGTGATCGCGGCGGGCGGCATCATGGACGGCGCGGGCATTGCGGCGGCGCTTGCGCTGGGCGCACAGGCCGCGCAATTGGGCACGGCGTTCGTGCCTTGCACGGAGACGTCGATCGATGCGGGCTACCGTCGCGCGATCTTGACCGATGCGGCCGAACGCACGACGTTCACATCGGCGATTTCGGGGCGCAAGGCGCGCGGCCTCGTCAACAAGTTCACCGAACTCGGGCGCGCCGAAGGAGCGCCTGCCATTCCCGCGTATCCGATTACCTACGATGCAGGCAAGGCATTGCACGCAGCGGCGAAAGCAAAGAGCGAATTCGGCTACGGCGCGCAATGGGCAGGGCAAGCCGCCGCGCTCGCGCGCGAGTTGCCCGCCGCCGAATTGATGGCGCGGCTGCAAGACGAACTGCGGGAAAGCATCGCGGGATTGCAGCGATATGCATCGCGTTGAATGCGCTAGTTGTATTCGGTGACGACGGTCACGAGCGTCGTCGATTCGGCGCGCGCGTTTTCGGATCGCCGTATCAGAAGCGCGCCGCCTGCCGGGCCTACGTGATATGAGCGGCCCAGGGACGGCCCGACGCGCTGTCCCGCGCCGTCGATGAAATGCGAACTCACCGCAGCGGCACGATCGCCCACTACGACCAACGAAACCTCCGCGCTCGGCGCATTGTGCGGTGGCGCGTAATAGGTGACAACGGCGGAGGAACGTACGCCTTTCACATCAGCGGAATCGTTCTGGAATCCACTGGTTCCGAGCATGGAAGCAGATCTGGCAGCGATGTCAAACGGCGGCGCAACCAATGCACCTCTGAACGTGATCGTGCCGCCCGGAACGAGCGTCGCGAAAGCCGGCACGCAAAGCCCGGCAAGGGAACTCACGACGGCGCAGCGCAGCGCGTGCCGGGCAATATTCAACCACTTCGCTTTTCTCATCTCGGCCCCTGTAATGAAACTTCTTGTGCTCTGGATTCCTTATCTGCGCGCTGCGCGAACATAATCAGCTTAAGAACATAATAAGACGCATCCTATTTTTGGAGCAAATCTTTTTTGAGATTTGATAGATGCCTGCGAGACGGCATGCAAATAACTCATGTCGATCCTTTCAGGCAACAAAAAACGCGCAATGGGAAATTCCCGATGCGCGTTTCAAGCGTATTAGAGCGAACTGCTCTGGCAAAGCCAGAAGGGTTATGCAAACGAACTCAAGGTATTCGGCACGTCAATGCACTCTTGCACAGTCAGCGTAAAGATGGTCCGTTGTCCGATGTTTTCGCGCAGCACAACAGCGTGTTTGCGTAGGAAATATCGTCGATGGTCAGGGACGCAACGTTCGCCTTCAATTGCAACGAGGAAACGATAACCTCGTATCGAGAACGCATGAGATCGCGGCGAACCGTAAAGTACGAGTCGAGCGCACGCAGAACGTCGACCTGCGTCCGGCTGCCGACCTTGAAGCCCGTTTCGGTTGCGGCCAATGCTTCCTTTGATGTCTGCATTAGCTGTTCGAGTGAGATACTCCGAACGCGCGCCTTTAGATATGCAGCGTAGTTTTCACGCGCATCCTTCTCGGCCGTGAAGGACGCGGATTCGATCGCGTCCTGCGCTTTGTCCTGCTGCGCCAGGCTTTGCTTCAATCGCGCCTGTATCTCTCCGCCGGAGAAGAGCGGCATCATCACCTGGAGCATGGCTGTGGTCGTGGTGGTCGGGCGCGCATAGCCCGACGCTGCGCCAGCCGGCGTGTAGGTGCCGGTAAGCGAGACGACCGGATAGTGCGCCGCACGCGCCTTTTTCGAATCCATCTTCGCGATTTCGAGGTCGAGCTGTTTCGATTGCACATCGTAGCCGCTCGAACTCGCCTGACCGGCCCAGACATCCGGATCTTCCGGCTCGATACGCGGCAGCTTCGTGCCCGCTGCAAGACCCGAAAGCGGCGAGAATGGCTTGCCGCTCATCTGCTGTAGAACGCGACGCTTCACCTCCATGTCCTGACGCGCGTCGGCGTTTTGAATCCGCGCCTGGGCGAGAGCGACATCGATATCGCGCTCGTCTATGACAGTCGCTTCGCCGGCGGCGCGCTTACGGCGCGTTTGCCTGTGCTGTTCATCGATGGCGGCGAGATATTCGCTCGTACGTTCGAGTTCGTCCTCCGCCGCGAGCGCATCGAAATAGGCGCGAACCGCCTTGAGCATCGCCGCTTGCTGCGCGGCCGCGAATTGCACCGCGCCTTGAGCGACGACCAGATCGGCCTGCTGATAGGTCGTCCATTTGGCCCAGTCGAAGAGGGGCTGCGCGGCCTGGAAAGTCCATCCGTTTTGCCAATAGCTCTGACGCGGAAAACCGTCCGTTTTGATTTCGTTATACGCACGGCCCCAGCCGATCAAGTCCGGCGAGCGACGCAATCTTGCTCTTGTTGGTCGTCCGAATTCGAAGCCGTAATGCGCCGCGCACCTGCGCATGAGCGGGATCGGCCCGCTTGGCCCGGGCGACGAACTCGGCAGGGAAGACATGAACATGGCCGCGGCGCCGGAAATTCTCGCGCTCTTCGCGCCCCCGGAATATGAACTCGATGACGCTTTGCGCCGGCGCTTTGTGCCGCCTGCGCTTGCACGCCGCGAACATCACACACTTGCGATAGATAGTCCGTTGCCTGAATTCAACGCCGGCTCGCTTCATCTCGATGGAATCGAACATGAAGATTGAACAGAAGAGCGACATTGCTTCGCCCGCACCGCTCGCTCGCGCGCCGCTAAGCGAACAGATGGGCGAGATCGAAGCGCGCGTGCGCGCGAAACCGGGCGTCGCTGCAAATCGCTGGGCGTTGTTCCAGTACCTGTGCGTCATTGGTGAGTGGGAGCGCGCGATGCAGCAACTGCAGACCTACGCGCAACTCGATAGCTCCCAGACGAACCATGCACACACGTATCGGGATCTGGTGCGTGCCGAACGTGCGCGTGAAAAGGTCCTGTCCGGATTTCTGGAGCCGGACTACGTCTTCGACGATGTACCCGATTGGATGCGCGGCCTGCTTGCGGCTTTGGGCTTGTTCGCGCAAGGAGAGATGCAAGCCGCGGACGACGCGCGTGAGAAGGCGCTGAATCTGGCACCGCTTGTGGCAGGGGCGGGCGCGGCGCACTCGTTCGCCTGGATCTCCGATAGCGACACACGCCTGGGCCCGGTGTGCGAATTCTTTGCGGCAGGCCGCTACCGTTGGCTCGGCTCCCATGAACGCAGGGGGTTGTAGTCGCGAACGCGGATCGACTGCGCGACGGTCACACTCTGCTGCTGCAATGACAAGACCGCTTCGTGGCCCGTTTCCAGCCCTGAAGTCTCGCGATAGAGCACGTTGGCGCGCAGCGAATAGTCGTATCCATCGATGTCATCGGCGAAGATGACCTGATCGCCGAAATCGCCGGGGCGCGTGTAACAGAACAGCCCCGCCTGACGCATCAACAGATGGATGAACGCCCAGTCCGATAGCTGGTGCTGCATGTGAAAGACGAGCTTCGGAAACTTGCGCCGCAGCTTGAACGCGAACTGATGCGTGACGAAATCGTGATCGCGCAAGATCGTCTCGATGATCTCGGGCACGGTCTTGTTCTGATAGATGCGCGATCGCTTGGTGATGCGCAGTCGAGCCAGCGGCGATTCGACCACGACGCGATACGCGCAGAAGTCGCGCGTCTTGCGAGTTCGCGTGAAGCGCGTGATGTTGCCGTTCCACTCGCGCGGCGTGCCGTCGCCGGGTAACGGCTCGATGCTGAACGTCGCGTTGTGCCCGAGATAGTCGGCGCGCGCCAGTTCCACATTGGCGGTCAGTTCAAGCGTGATGTGATACGGACTGCCTAGCCGTTCGATCGCCTTGACGGAGATGATCGAGAGGCCATCGCTCGGCGGTGCGCCTCGCACCTTGAGATAGTAGTTCTGCCTGCCCGTGATCCAGCGCGCGAGGGCGGTGGATCGCTTTGATTGTGCTTCCATTGCGTGATCCGTGCGAAATCGGGGATGTCAGGCGGAATGCCTGACGATCGGCCGAGAGTTGACACTGACCACGACTTTTAGATGGACATCACAGTGAGCGCAAGGAGACTTATCTGAATAAAAGTAAGGACTCCGTCGACCAAGCGGTCCATCGACCGTCGTTACTCGCTCGACTGCGCAAGCCCACCCCTCACCACCGCGCCTGCGCCGTCCCCGGCGGCGCCGATTCCCTCGCATACCCCGCCGGCGTCCGCGCAAGTTGCGCGCTCGGCCGCACCGCCATCAACGCACCGAATCCCGATTCATACCGCTCCATATACGGCGCGAGATCCGGCTTTGCGATAGCGAACCCGCCGTCCACACGTCCGAGCCCGCGCAACCAATGTCCCGTCTGCGCGAGCGAAACCTCCACATGCCAGCTTCCGCCCTCACGCTGCTGCTTCCACAGCGCCGCCGCCGCGCCGAACGCCATCAAAAATCCGCTCGCCATGTCGAGCATCTGCATCGGCAAGACGCGCGGCTTGCTCTCGCCGGCTGCTTCTCCCTCCGCCGCGTTGAAGCCCATCGCGGTCTGCACGAGCGAATCGAAACCGCGTCGCGCGGCCCACGGTCCCTCGGCGCCATACGCGCTCAACGACGTATAAACGATGCCCGGCCGATGCCGCGCCACTTCATCCGGCCCGAATCCCAGCGACGCGATCCCGCCCGGCCGATACCCCTGCGCGAACACATGCGCGTCATCGATGAGATGCCAGAGCGTCTCGCGATCCGAAGGCGACCGAAGATCGAGCAGCGCCGATCGTTTTCCGCGGCTCGTATCCGCGATAGCCGGAATATTCGGCAGATGCGGCCCGTTCACGAGCATCACGTCCGCGCCGAACGCGGCGAGCGCGCGCCCGCCGACCGGCCCCGCGAGAATGCGCGTGAAATCGAGCACGCGCAGGCCATCGAGCGGACGCGCATCCGCCGATAAAGAAGGCAACGCAAGCGCGGGCGCATCGCCGATGCGCGTGATCGTCATCAACGGCTGCGCGGCGATAGCCTGGCCCTGCGGCGTCGCATCCCATTCGTCGAACGTCCGCAGCATCGTCACGACGAGACCGCGCTCCGCCGCCGCGTTCTCGTAGTCGCCCGCGCGCCACGAAAGCAGCGCGCGTTCGGCGTCCTCACGCGTCGCGGTGCGCGGATCGAGCCCGAGCAGAAGCAGCGCGCCATCCTGATGATGTTCGAAGTTCGCATGAATCCGCACGTAGCCATCGGCGCATCGATAGAGACCGGAGAAGCGTCCCCATGTCTCCGGCTCCTTGCCGTCCACCGTGAACGCGCCGGTGCATTCGACCGCCGCGTGCGTCATGTCGACGGACACGCGCTGCCGCTCCACGCCGCGCGCGAAACCAAGCTCGCACGCCGCGAGCGCCGCCGCGCCGATGGTCGCCTGCGCCGCCGTGCCGACAGCGAAACTGGAAGGGAAAACCGGATCGCGACCCGGAAGGTCGATGAAAGAAAGCGCATCGTCGGGCAAGCCGGCGATGCGCCATAGGCTGCGCAGCGTATCGAGAGAGGAAGTCATGTCGGGCGCTCCTGAGTCGATGGAGCGCCCATTATCACGCCATATGCGTCATTGACGCCGCGTCGCCAGCTCCGCGCCCTGACGCAGCGCTTCGAGCATGCTGCCTTCATCGGCGATGCCCTTGCCCGCGATATCGAACGCCGTGCCGTGATCGACCGACGTGCGGATCACATCGAGACCAACGGTCACGTTCACGCCCGCTTCGAGACCGAGCACCTTCACCGGACCGTGACCCTGATCGTGATACATCGCGACGACGAGATCGAAGTCGCCACGCCCCGCGCGATAGAACAGCGTATCGGCGGGCAGCGGGCCAGTCACATCGAGGCCGCGTTCCTGCAAGAGCTTCACCGCGGGAATGATCTTTTCCTCTTCCTCGCCGTAACCGAACAGACCGTTCTCGCCCGCGTGCGGATTGATCCCGCACACGCCGATGCGCGGCTTCGCGATGCCCGCCTTCACGAGCGTCGCGTTGCCGCGCTCGATCGTGCGTTGCACGAGACCCGGCTCGATCTTGCGGATCGCATCGATGATGCCGATATGCGTCGTCACGTGAATCACGCGCAATTGCGGCGCGACGAGCATCATCGACACTTCTTCCACGCCCGTCAGATGCGCGAGCATTTCCGTATGGCCCGGAAACTTGTGGCCGCCCGCGTGCAGCGCTTCCTTGTTGAGCGGCGCGGTGCAGATCGCGTCGATCTGATTCGCCTGCGCCAGTTCCACGGCGCGCGCGATGTACTGGTAAGCCGCATCGCCCGCAACGGCCGACAGTTCGCCGAAGGGCAGGTCGTCGGGAATGAGACCGAGGTCGATGCAGTCGATCACGCCCGGCTCGTAGCGCGCTTCGGTCGCGTCCTTGATGCGCCGCACCGTCGCCTTGCCGCCGACGATTTCGTTGGCGCGTTCGAGACGCCGCGCATCGCCGATCACGAGCGGACGGCACTGCTTGTAGACCGCGTCGTGCGCGAGGCTCTTGACGACGACTTCCGGTCCGACGCCGCTTGCGTCGCCCATCGTGATGCCGATTACGGGGAGATAGTTGCTCATGATTTTCGTCTGGTGATGTCTGTTTTCAACGCGCTTCAACGCGTGATGGGAATATCCGCGCCGCGCAAATGCAGGTACGCGCCGAGCAGCGCGTGCTCGCTGCCGAACGCGCCGGCCTTGGTGACGACCGACGGCCCTTTGCCGTTCGATGGCCGTCCGAGCGCGACGCCCGCTTCGATTTCGCGCACGAGTTCGAGGCTGCCGACGTTCGCGGCGGCGAGCATCGCGCGCGCCGTTTCGCCGCCGGTCGCGATCAGCCCGCCGAGCGCATCGAAATGCGGCGCGACGAGCGCGGCGAGCGCGTTCGACAAGCGCGCGCCCTCGGCGGGATCGAACGCGTCGTCGCGGCCGATTCGCACGATCGCGTCTTCCTGGCCGCGCACCGCGTCGCCGATGCGCGCGCTCCACGTTTGCCATTGCGGATGACGCGCGCCGTCGCGCAACACGGCGGGCGGCACGATCATTTCGCACACGCCGGCTTCGGCGCACAGCAGCGCGCATTGACGTTCGGAGATGGCCGACAGGCTGCCGACGAGCGCGAGAATCGGGCCTTGCGCCGGCTCGATAATGCTCGCCGACTGCGTGGAAGCGTCGGTATCGAAGAGATCGGGCAGCGCGGCGAGTTCGCGGGCGAGTCCGCCGGAGCCGACCCAGAAGAACGGCTCATCGACGGAAGCGCTCACGCGTGCGAGCGATGCGAGATCGTCGCTGGTTTCGGCATCGACGATGATCGCGTCGATGCCATTGCCCGACGCCGCCGCCGACGCGATCATCAGCGCGACTTCCTGCGGCGCGGCGCGGAACGCATCGAGCGGAACATGCGCGGCGCGCAGGCCGACCGCGTCCAGCAACTCGCGCAAGCCGGCATGCTGCCCGGCGTGTTCGAGCTGCCACGTTTCCGTGTCTTCGAGCGGCACGCCGCGCACGAACACGCGCGCATCGCGCACCGTGCGGCCCGTCGCGGGAAACGCGGGCGTGACGATCGCCGGACCGGCGACGCGCGTCAGCGCCGCGACTTCGGCGGCCCAGTTGCCGCGCAACGTCGAATCGATCTTCTTGTAGAGACGCCGGCCCGGCGCGCGCAACGCGTGCCACGCGTCGGCCGTGCGCTTCGCGGCGTCGGCGGGCGCGAGGCGGCGCGTGTCGGTGTCGGCGGCGACGACGGTCGCGTTCGCGTCCGATGCGCCCGCGTCGAGCGACACGACCGTCTTGCGGCCCGCCGCCGCGAACGCGATCGCGCAATCGGCCGCGCCCGACAGATCGTCGGCGAGGATCAGCAAACTCTTCATTGCGTGGCCCCCCGAGCCTTCGCGGACGAACCCGCATCGCGCCGCGCGTTCACGCGTTTCGCGATGGATGCGGTCAATATCGGCGACACGATCGCCGTCACGACGACGCACGCCGCGACGAGCAGCGTCGCCGACTTGGCCGCTTCGTTGTACACCGGATTCGCCGCCGCGATCAGCGCCGGAACGGCCGCCGCGTTGCCCGCGGTGTTCGCTGCCGCCGCGCCCGCCACGCCCGTGCCGCCCGTCAGACGATCCGCGAAATAGAGCGGAATGCCCGTCACGATGACGACCGCGAAACCCAGTCCGATGCCGAGCAAACCGGCTTGCCAGACCTTGTGCAGGTCGAGGCTCGCGCCGAGCGCCAGCGCGAAGAACGGAATCATCACCGGGACGGCGCGGCCGAGAAACTCGCGCATCTCGCGATCGAGATTGCCGAGCAGCATGCCGACCGCGAGCGGCAGAATGCTGCCGACGAGCGTCGGCCACGGAAACGCGGACAAACCGGCGACGCCGAGCGTGACCATCGTCAGGAACGGGCCGGATTCGAGCGACATGATCGTGTACGCGCCCACGTCTTCCGAGCGGCCGTACTGACCCATCAGCGCCATGTAGAGGCCGCCGTTGGTGTCGTTCATCGCGGCGACGACGGCGAGCGTCGAAATGCCCGCGAACAGTCCCGATGAAATCGGCTGCTCGCCCAGGAAATGCCCGAGCACGATGCCCGCGATGATTGCCGTGCCGACCTTCGTCACGAACAGCGCGCCGCCTTTCTTCAGCAGATAAGGCGTCGCCTTCACGTCGATGCTGGCGCCCATGCAT
Source organism: Caballeronia sp. AZ1_KS37 (assembly GCF_023631165.1). NCBI lineage: Bacteria > Pseudomonadati > Pseudomonadota > Betaproteobacteria > Burkholderiales > Burkholderiaceae > Caballeronia > Caballeronia sp. AZ1_KS37. The sequence continues at coordinate 156,053 of NZ_JALQDP010000037.1, forward strand.
ACGTAGAACACCGCGAGAATCGGCAGCGCGCCGGTGAAGAGCGCGTTCGTGAACGAGCCGAAGAACTTCGGCATGCCCGGCATGAACGTCGCGATCAGCGAGCCGATGAGCAACGGGACGATCATCATCCCGCCAGGAACGCGCTCGACGGCGCGCTTGATGTGAAGTTGAGCCATGAAGTCTCCTGAGTGGTCTTTGTCCGATTCGATCATCGATTGATCGAACCGATCAAATTGCAGTGTAGTCCTCCCGTCTGTTTTGCGCAATTTGGTCGTTCTAGGCGTTTACTCTGATCGATGTCGATCATTCCGACTGCTCGAATGACCAAATCGATCAAAATATCGGCCGTGCGCTCGACACGAACCGCGAGCATTCGACGGACCCGGCCGGTTCGCTACACTGTGCGTCGCCGCCAGAACCGTCAAAAGAAAGGAACAGGATGAAAGTCGAGAAACGCCGCGAAGCCATGTTGAAGGCCGTGCTCTCCGGCATGAACGATGTCGCCGCGCTGTGCGAGCACTTCGGCATGTCGGAGGCGACGGTGCGCCGCGACCTGCGCGCGCTCGCCGACGAACGGCGCATCGTGCGCACGTATGGCGGCGCGGCGTCGGTCGGGATGCACGAGCCGGAAGAATCGCTCGATACGCGGCGCGAGAGCTATCGCGAGCAGAAGGAAGCGATCGCGCGCGCGGCGGCGCGTCACGTTCAGGACGGCGACACGATCTTTCTCGACGGCGGCACGACGACCGCCGCGCTCGCGCGCTGCCTCGCCGGGCGCACCGAGATTCACGTCGTGACGAACAATCTGCTGGCGGTGAACACGCTCGCGGCGGCGGATGTGCGCGTGACGCTGATCGGCGGCGACGTGCGGCCATCGAGCATGAGCACGCTCGGACCGATCGCGCAGGTGGCGCTCACGCGCGTCACGTTCGACAAGGCGTTTCTCGGCGCGGATGGTGTCGTCGCGGGCCGCGGGCTGTGCGAGGCGACGGCGGAGCAGGCGTTTCTGAAGGAATGCATCGCGGGCCAGGCGGCGGGCGTGTTCGTGCTCGTCGCGTCGAACAAGCTGGAGCGCGCGAATCAGCAGCACTGGACGCCGCTGGAACGCAACTGGACGCTCGTCACCGATGCATGGGCCGAAGCGCCGGTGCTCGCGCGCTTCGAAGAGCGGGGGAATGTGACGGTGGAGACGGCGCAGGTTACGTCGAAAGAATCGTGACCAGCGCGACGGCGGAATCGCCTGCGAGCTGACCGCCGTTATGCTCGGCGAGCGCGACTTTCGCGCCTGGCCGTTGCCGCGCGCCCGCCCGGCCGCGCAACTGCTGCGTCAACTCGACGATCTGCGCGAGCCCGGTCGCGCTGACCGGATGACCGCGCGAAAGCAATCCGCCGTTCGGCCGAAAGCGACGGCGGCGAGGGCAATCGCGGGCGCCGCGCCGGCCATGCGCGTCGACGAATTTCTCGACGACAGCGATTTCCTCGCCGACGTGCTCTCGTCCGCGCGCGATGCGAACGGCAGGTTCTGGCCTGTGCTGAAGCAGCCATATCCGCTGACGAAAACGCCCGCGCGCGTGCGCGCCGTGCCGGGCGCGCCGCAACGCGTCAGACGCGCCCCGCCAGCGCCAGCACGCGCTCCAGCTCCGGAAGATCTACCGGCTTGACGAGATGCGCGTCGAAACCGGCGGCGCGCGTGCGGGCCATGTCCTCGTCGGAGCCGAGGCCCGTCATCGCCGCGACGATGACGTGCTTGCCATCGTCACGCATGCGGCGGATCACGTCGAAACCCGTCAGGCCGGGCATCGACAGATCGAGCAGCACGACCTGCGGCCGCGCCGCTTCGAACGATTCGAGCGCGTGCGACCCGTCGTAGGCGGCGCGCGCGTTGTGGCCGAGCATGTCGACGAGCAGCGTCATGCTGTCGGCGGAATCGCGATTGTCGTCGACGACGAGCACATCGAGCTGACGTCCCGCCGTAGCGGCCGGCGTGCCGCTCGCAGGCGTGCCGCGCGCGGGCGGCTCGGCGAGCGGCAGCCACAGCGAGAACGCGCTGCCTCGTCCGGCGCCGCCGCTTTTCGCCTCGACGTGGCCGCCGTGCAGTTCCGCGATCGCGCGCACGAGCGTGAGGCCGATGCCGAGCCCGCCTTCGTCGGCATGCGCGCCCGGCGGATGCTCCTGCACGAACAGATCGAACACCGTGCCGAGCGCTTCGGGCGAGATGCCGCGGCCTTCGTCGATGACGCGCACCAGCACCGTGCCCCCGCGCGGGCCGACTTCGAGCGTGATGGTCGAGCCGTGCGGGCTGAATTTCGACGCGTTGTTGAGCAGATTGTTGAGCGCCTGCACGAGCCGCGTCGGATCGCCGTTGACGAAAAGCGGCTGGCCGCTGTCCTGAATGTCGATGCGCTGTCCGCGCTCGTCGAACGATGGCTGGCTCGCCTCGACGCTCAGGTGCACGACATCCGCGATATCGACGATGTCCGTCGAGAGACGGATCTTGCCCGAGCTGACGCGCCCCGCTTCGAGCAGATCGTCGACGAGCTTCGTCAGATGCGCGAGCTGGCGGTCGACGATCTGACGGCTGCGGATCACGTCGGCGTCGTCGGACGATTTCAGCTTGAGGATGCTGACCGCGTTGCGGATCGGCGCGAGCGGATTGCGCAACTCGTGGCCGAGCAGCGCGAGGAACTCGTTCATGCGCCGGCTCGACGCTTCGAGTTCTTCGAGACGCCGCCGCGCGGTCATGTCGCGCGTGATCTTGACGAAGCCCTGAGCGCCGCCGTTCTTGTTGGGCAGCGCGCTCAGCATGACGTGCGCCCAGAACTCGGTGCCGTCCTTGCGAACGTGCCAGTCCTCGTGTTCGACGCGGCCGCGCTTCGCGGCGAGCGCGAGATCGTCGGTCGGACGGTCGCGGCCGTGTTCGTCCGAGGTGTAGAAAAGCGCGAAATGCCGGCCGATCGCTTCGGCCGCCGTGAAGCCGTAGATCTCGCGCGCGCCTTCGTTCCACGAGCGCACGTAGCCGTTCTGGTCGAGCATGCAGATCGCGTAGTCGCTCACCGAATCGATGAGCAGGCGCAGCCGTTCGTTCGCCTCGTTCGCGACGTGCCGGTCGGTGATGTCGTGCACGAAGCACGCGAACTGGCGCTGGCCTTCGTACCAGACTTCGCTGATCGTCAGCTCGGCGGCGAACTCGGTGCCGTCGCGGCGCAGCGCGGGCAACTCGACGCGCGTGTTGATGATGCGCGCCTCGCCCGTCGCGAGATAGCGCGTGAGGCCCGTGCGGTGTGCGTCGCGAAAGCGTTCCGGCACGATGAACGACGCGAGTTCCCGGCCCGCGACTTCGCGATGTTTCCAGCCGAAAAGCACGCTCGCGGCCTCGTTCCATTCGACGACCATGCCGGCTTCGTCCATCGATACGAATGCGACGTGCGCGTTGTCGAGCACGGTCTGACGGCGGCGCAGGGCGTCGGCGAGCTTCTTCTCGTATTCGATGCGCAGCGACGACTCGACGGAGAGATCCGCGGCGACGCTGGCTTTCTCCCGCAGCAGCGCGCGATTTTCCTGCGCGATCTCCTCGCGCGCGATGGTTTCCGCGATGCACGCGCAAAACGCATCGAGGATGCTGATGTCCGAATGTCCGAAATAGTCGACTTCGCCGGAGATGAGCTTCAGCACGGCGACCGAGCGGCCTTCGTAGACGACGGGCGCGACGACCATCGACACGGCGCCGACGGCTTTGCACGCCGCGCGGTCGACGCGATGATCCGTCGCCGAATTGCGGCAGATGAGCGCTTGCTGGCGCGTGATGCAAAGCCCGGACAGACTGCCGGCCGTGGGCAGCCGCACGCCGATGTGCGCCGCCGCCTTGCCGCTTGCCGCGCGGTAGTGGAGCGTGTCGCCCTCGATCCATTCCACGACGGCGGACGCGACGCCCGCGACTTCTCTCAGCGTGTCAGTGACTTTCTGGAGATAAGCGTTAAGCGGGAGCCGCGAATGGGCGAGGCTGGCGAACGTGGCGAACCATCGCTGGAAATGCGCCTGACGCGTATGTTCCGCCTTGATTTTCTTTTCCGGTGTCGACGCCTCGTATTGAGTCCGCATAGGGTATTTCCAATCGATGGATTCGCGATCTTCGAGTCGCGGAGATATCGGGTTTTTTGCGACGGATTAATCGCTCAATTGGAACACAAATACGGCCGCAATCGTTTGCTGTTCGAGAAGATTTTTAGAGGCTTGGGCCGCCGATGAAGCGCGTCGGGGCGGCATGCCGGGGATTATTGACTGGATCGTAAGCCGTTATGGGCATAAGTACGACAAATGACCGGTTGTGCATTCGCGGATTTATTGCGTGAGTATTAATTCCGTGCCGATGGGCGGATGGCGGTAAATTCGGCTTGCTTGCTTTCTTTCGCGCGTTCGGATTTGCGATGCGGGAAAGGACCCCTCGCGGCGGATGGTTTATTTCGTTATCCGGAAAATGCGGTTCGCCGAATTGGTTTATTGGGCGATTATTACGCTATTGCTTTTGCGGTTGCTTCAGATTCAATACGCATACCTCGCCACGACTTCCGCGACGCGCCCCAACGCGTCGCCCAACGTCGCCACATCCACCGATCCCAGCGCCAGCCGCAGCGCATGCGGCACCTGCGCCGCCGTGCAAAACGGCTCGGCCATCGATACCGAAATCCGCTCTTCCATCAGCGCCGCCGCGATGCGATCCGCGCGCACTTCCTCGGGCATCGGCAGCCACAGAAAGTACGACGCCGGATGCGTCACGCGCTTCAAACGCCCCAACGCACGCGCCGCGATGAGTTGGCGCATCGACGCATCCGCGCGCTTTTCCGCTTCGAGTCTCTCGACCGTGCCGTCCGCGAGCCAGCCGCACGCGATGGCCGTCATGACGCCCGGCGTGTTCCACGTCGTCACGCGGATGGCGCGCTCGATCTTCGGCACCCATTCGGATGGCGCGACGACATAGCCGACACGCAGTCCCGTCGCCACGTTCTTCGAAAAGCCGGATACGTACACCGTCAGTTCCGGCGCGATCGCGGCGAGCGGCGGCGGAGCGTCATCGGCGAGAAAGGCATAGGCCGCATCCTCGACGATGAAAAAGCCATGCCTGCGCGCAAGCGCTGCCAGTTGCCTGCGCCGCGTCGCCGTCATCACCCAGCCGAGCGGATTGTGCAGCGTCGGCATCGTGTAGACCGCGCGCACGCGGCGCCGCTTGCACAACGCCTCGAGCGCGTCGGGATCGGGGCCCGTGCCCGATGCGCGTATCGGCGCGAGTTCGATCCGGTGCGCGTCGGCGAGCAGCTTGAAGCCGGAATAGGTCAGCGTATCGACCGCGACCACATCGCCGGGTTTCAAGAGCGCCATGACCGTCGTGGCGAGGCCGTGCTGCGCGCCATCGACGAGCATCACGCGATCCGCGCTCACATCGAGACCACGGCGCGCGAGATGACGCGCGACCGTCGCCCGATCGCGTGCGCGTCCGCCATGCGGCTGATAGCGCAACAGCGCTTCCAGATCGCCCGCCGATGACAACTGCCGCAACGCACTGCGCAACAGTTCCGCCTGGCCGGCGAGCGCGGGGTAGTTGAAGTTGAGGTCGACCATGTCCGCGGCGATCGCGACCTGATCGATGCCGAGCGCTCGCGAAAGCGTCGTTTCCTTCACGAACGTACCGCGTCCCGTTTCGCCGCTGACGAGTCCCATCGCGTTCAGTTCGGCATACACGCGCGTCGCGGTCACGATGCCGAGTCGCTCGCGCGCGGCCAGCTCGCGATGCGTCGGCAGACGCGTGCCGGGCTTGAGGCGGCCGGAACGAATGTCATCGACGAACCTGTCGACGATCTGCTTGAAGCGCGGTGGTTTCGGCATGAGCGCCCATTCCCGATGTATCCATGACAATTGTTTGATTGTATTCGTCTCGCGCCGTAGCATGCACTCATGCGTTCCATGCGATGAAAGGAGAACATCATGCATATCGCCATTCTCACGTTCGACGGCTTCAACGAACTCGACTCACTGATCGCGCTCGGCATTCTCAATCGCGTAAAAAAGCCTGGCTGGAAGGTGTCGATTGCATGTCCGTCGGACGAAGCGCGTTCGATGAACGGCGTCGTGCTCAAAGCGCAAGCCACGCTCGAAGACGCCGCGCAGGCCGATGCCGTGATCGTCGGCAGCGGCATGCTCACGCGCGAAGTCGTCGCGGATCAATCGCTGATGGCGCGCATCAGGCTCGATCCCGCGCGTCAGTTGCTGGCGGCGCAATGCTCGGGCACGCTCGTCCTCGCGAAGCTCGGACTTCTTCGGGACGTCCCCGCCTGCACCGATCTGACGACCAAGCCGTGGGTCGAGGAAGCGGGCGTGCGCACGCTCGATCAGCCGTTCGTCGCAAACGGCAATGTCGCGACGGCGGGTGGGTGCCTCGCATCGCAATATCTCGCGGCGTGGGTGATCGCGCGGGTCGAAGGCGTCGCAGCGGCGCGCAGTGCAATGCATTACGTCGCGCCCGTCGGCGAAAAGGAAGCCTACGTCGAGCGCGCGATGAAAAACATCGCGCCTTACATCGACGTCGCCGCGCTCGCCTGAGTGGCGAAAAATCGTGCACCGCAAAGCCCGTCGCATTGCGCGCGACGGGCTTTTTCATGCTGCACGTGCGCAAATAAAACCGCCTGTATAAAGCAGTAAGCGCTTCGGGAAAGTCCCTACGGAAACATCAGACGTCTGATGTATATTTCATGGACTGTCATCCGAGAGAGCCTCATGCGACTGAGCGTCGAGCGATCGATGAGCGACAAGATCCAGGAGTCGCTCCTCACCATGATCCGCGAGCGCAAGCTCAAGCCCGGCGACCAGATTCCCACTGAAATAGAGCTTTGCGAGCTGCTCGGCGTCGGACGGTCGAGCTTGCGCGAAGCGGTCGCGCAGATGATCTCGCATGGCTTGCTGTCGCGTCAGCAAGGCAAGGGCACCTTCATCAGACAAATTTCGCTGAAGCTGCACGGCGGACTCGATGATCTGATGTCGGTGACGGACATGATTCGCAGCGTGGGCGCAGTGCCATCGACGAGTCGCATCCACACGGACACAGTCGCCGCATCGGAAAGTCTCGCGGAAAAGCTCGCGATCAGGCCCGGCGATCCATGCGTGCGAATCGAGCGCGTGCGGCGCGCGGACGACGCCATCGCCGCGTATTGCATCGACACGATCCCGAAGCGCGTGTTCGATGCGGCCGAAGGCGATCTGGGCGAATCGCTTTTCGGCATGTTCGAGCGCACGGGACGGCGGCTGTCGCATACACATACGTCGATACAGCCGACCATTCTCACGCCGCGCGATCTGCCCGAACTGGGCGACGGTTTCGGTCTGTTTCTGCTGCTGGACGAAGTGGATTTCGATCAGAGCGGCGAGCCGCTTTGCTATAGCAACGACTACTACAACACGAGCATCTTCAAGTTCGATCTGGTGCGCAAGCGTCGCTGACTGGGATGCGCGCACGGGCAACATCGGAGGAGACACCGATGGAGTTTGAAGCTTTCACCGCGCAGGAACTCGCTGCCTATCTCGGCGGCGTGCCCGACGTGCGCGCGTTGCTGGGCGAGCCCGACGATCTCGAAGTCGTCGAAGTCGGCGATGGCAATCTGAACTATGTGTACTTCGTGACCAACGCGAAGACGCCGCAGCGCAGTGTCGTCGTCAAGCAGGCGCCGCCGTTCCTGCGGCTCGTCGGCAAGACGTGGCCGCTTTCATGTCAGCGCATGGAGCATGAAGTCGCGGCGTTGCGGCGCTTCGGCGCGCTGTGTCCGCAGCATGTGCCGAAGGTTTATCACGCCGACAGCAAGCGCTTTCTGATGGTGATGCAGCATCTCGCGTCGCATCGCATTCTGCGTCAAGGTCTGATGGATGGCACGACGTATCCGCGTCTCGCGAATCATCTGTCGAGCTATCTCGCGCATACGCTGTTCCACGGCTCCGATCTCTTTCTCGCGCCCGATATCAAGAAGCAGGCCGCGAGCGCCGCGGTCAACTCGGAGCTATGCAAGATCACCGAGGATCTCGTCTTCACGTATCCGTTCGAGGATCATCCGTCGAACATGTATAGCCCCGCCTTGCCGAAGGCCGCGATCGAAAGGTTGCGAACGCACGAGCCTTTGCGCATCGCGGCCGCCGACATGAAGTGGGCGTTCATGAATCACGCCGAGACCTTGCTGCATGGCGATCTGCATACCGGCTCGATCATGGTCAACGAAGACGAAACCTTCGTGATCGATCCGGAGTTCGCGTTCTATGGACCGATGGGCTTCGACGTCGGCGCGCTCATCGCGAATCTGCTGCTCGCATATTTCTCGCGCGACTGGCACGGCCGCATCGACGGACGCGATCCCGTTGCGTATCAGGAATGGCTGCTCGAACAGATGACGCGCATCTGGACCGGCTTCAGCGCGCAGTTTCTCGAACTGTGGCGCGATCACGAGAGCCGCAGCAAGCGGCGCTTCATCGGCGGCGAAGCGGAAAGCCGCGCGCTCAGCGCGTATCGCGCGCATTTCATGCGGCGTTTGCTGGCGGATACGCTGGGCTTCGCGGGCTGCAAGATGATTCGCCGCATCGTCGGCATGGCGAAGGTGGCGGAGATCACGCGCATTCCGGATGCCGAGGCGCGCGCGCGTATCGAAGTGCGTTGCCTGCGTTGCGCGGAAGCGTTGCTCGTTGGACGCGCGACGTTTGGCGATATCGAACAGGTTGCGGTGCTCGCGCGCGAAATTCAACGCGACACCGCGACGATGTGACAGGAGACTTCATGGCTTCGCAGCCCTTGTTCAGCACGCTTCCCCCGACGATCGAATGGCGCGACGGCGATCTGCTGCTGCTCGATCAGACGCGTCTGCCGCATGAGATCGTCGTGGAGAACATCGCCGACGTGAAAGCGGTATGGCGCGCCATCCGCGAGTTGCGCGTGCGCGGGGCGCCGGCTATCGGCGTGGCGGCGGCGTACGGGCTTTGCATCGCGATGCGTGATTCGACGACGCTTCCGGTTGCGCTGTATCGCGCGGAGCTGGAACGTCATGCGAACTGGCTCGAAACGGCGCGGCCTACCGCGGTGAACCTGAGCTGGGGCGTGCGGCGCATGCTGCGTCACGCACGCGATATCGACGCGAAAGATAGCGCGACGCTTCACGCGGCGCTCGTCGAAGAAGCGAAGCGAATCCACGATGAAGATCGCGCGCTGTGCGAAGGCATCGGCGAGCATGGCATGCCGTTGATACGCGAAGGCATCGGCGTGCTCACGCACTGCAATGCGGGCGCGCTCGCGACGACGGGCATCGGCACGGCCACCGCGCCGATCTATGCGGCGCGTCGCGCGGGCCTCGCGTTCAAGGTCTACGCCGATGAAACGCGTCCGCTTCTGCAAGGCGCGCGGCTTACCGCGTTCGAACTGCAGCAGGCGGGCGTCGACGTCACGCTCATCATGGATAGCGCGGCCGCATCGATCATGTCGCAAGGGCTCGTCGATCTCGTGATCGTCGGGACGGATCGCGTCGCGGCGAACGGCGATTTCGCCAACAAGATCGGCACGCTCGGACTTGCCATCGCTGCGAATCACTACGGCATTCCGTTCTATGTCGCGTGTCCTTCATCGACGCTCGATCTGCAAACGGCAAGCGGATCGCGCATCGAAATCGAAGAGCGCGACGCCGAGGAAATCACGCATCTCGCCGGACGACGCATCGCGCCCGATGCGATGCAGGCGCGCAATCCCGCGTTCGACGTGACGCCGCATGCGCTCGTCAGCGGCTTCATCACGGAACGCGGCATCGTGCGCGCGCCGTTCGAGCGCTCGTTGCGCACGCTGTTCGACGCAGAGGGGACCGCCGCATGATCGCGGCCGATGAAAGCGCGTTGCGCCGCGCGATCGTCGATACGTCGCTCGAAATGGAGCGGCTCGGCATCAATCAGGGCACATCGGGCAATGTGAGCGCGCGGTATCGCGATGGCTTTCTTGTCACGCCGAGCGGCGTGTCGGCGCGCGAGCTCGACGAGCAGCAGATCGTGTGGCTGCCGCTCGACGTTACCGACGATGCCGACATTCTTCGCATCGCACAGCCGTCGTCGGAATGGCGCATTCATCGCGACATCCTGCGCGCGCGTGACGATATTCATGCGGTCGTGCATACGCATTCGATCGCCGCGACCGCGCTCGCCATTCATGGCCGCGACATTCCCGCGCTGCATTACATGGTCGCGGCGGCGGGCGGCAAGTCGATACGTTGCGCGCCTTATGCGATCTTCGGCAGCCAGGCATTGTCGGATCACGCGCTTGCCGCGCTGGACGAGCGTCGCGCATGTCTGCTCGCGCATCATGGCGTGATCGCGCTCGGCACCGATCTCTCGCGCGCCGTGTGGCTCGCGCATGAAGTGGAAGTGCTCGCGAAGCAATATCTGCTGGCGTTGCAGATCGGCGCACCGCCTTTGCTTTCCGATCAACAGATGGAAGAAGTGCTGGAGAAGTTCAAGACATACGGCAAGCGCAATACGGAGGATCGCTGATACGCGCGTGACGGGAAGCGATGCCTCATCGCAAGAACAAATCGCATTGAACAACTCGTACAACGGAGACAGTCATGGCCTGGAGCTCGGCAAGATTCGACAGTTGGGGAACGTTCGGCAAATCCACGGGCGCGGCGTTGCTCTGCGCGGCGGCCGCGTTGAGCGGATGCTCGAAGAGCGACAACTCGTCGTCGACAAGCAGCACCAACGCGGCATCGGGCGCGAACGCGGCGGCTAGCGCGCCGGCGAGTGCGCCGGCCGCAACCTCGGCGGGCGGCAAGACGAAGATCGGCTTTTCGATCGCGACTTTGAACAACGCGTTCTTCGTCGGATTGAAGGCGGGCGTGGAGCGCGGCGCGAAGGATCAGAGCTTCGAGCTCGTGCAGACCAACGCGAACGGCGACGCGCAGCAGCAGGTCAACGATGCGATCAATCTGCTGAGTCAGGGCGTGACGGCGCTCGTGCTGAATCCGATCGATTCGAAGGCGATCATTCCCGCTGTCGAGAAAGCCAACTCGATGAACATCCCCGTCTTCACGCTCGATCGCGGCTCGGATGGCGGCAAGGTCACGTCCTTCGTTGCATCGGATAACGTCGCGCTCGGGCAGACGGGAGCGAAGTGGATCGCCGAGCAACTGAAGAAGCGCTATGGCGAAGAGAAGGGCAACGTGGTCGACCTGATCGGTCTTGTCGGCACGACCGCCGCGACGGATCGCGAAAAGGGCTTCAGCGAAGAGATCGCGAAGTATCCGAACATCAAGGTCGTCGCGCGTCAGGAAGGCGCGTTCGACCAGGAGAAGTCGCTCAACGCGATGACGAGCATCCTGCAGAAATTCCCGCAGATCGATGCGGTGTTCGGCGCCAACGATGACAACACGGTGGGCGCGGAAAAGGCCATCGACAATGCGGGCCGCTACAAGCCGCTGGGCGACAAGGAGCACATTCTCGTGATCGGCGCGGACGGCACCGCGCAGGCGCTGTCCGCGATTCGCGCGGGCAAGCAGGATGCGACGATCTCGCAGAACCCGATCCAGATGGCGGCGAAGTCGCTGCAGTTCATCGCGGATTACAACGCGAAGAAGGACGTGCCCGCGAACTATGCGTGGCCGACGATGCTCATTGACAAGTCGAACATCGATTCGGACGAAGTGAAGAAGTACGGCCTGTGGTCCGAGGAAGTGAAGCAGTAAGGCCAACCGGAACGCGCGACATGACAGTCGAAACGGCAGCACTCGCGCACACGGCTTCGCACGCGGCGAAGCCGTTGTTGCACATGCAGGGCATCGTCAAGAGCTTCCCCGGCGTGAAGGCGCTGCGTGGCGTGAGCCTGGAGTTGCAGGCGGGTCACGTGATGGCGATCGTCGGCGAGAACGGGGCGGGCAAGTCGTCGCTCGTGAAGGTGTTGTCGGGCGCATATGAACCCGACGAAGGCACGATCGAGATCGACGGCATGCCGCTCGCGCGTGGCACGAATGCGGCAATCGATGCGGGCGTGGCCGTCATTTATCAGGAGCTTTCGCTCATCAACGACATGACGGTCGCGGAAAATCTGTTCCTCGGCCGCATGCCTTCGCGCAACGGCTTCGTGATGATGCGCGAGGCGAACACGATGGCGCGCGAAGCGCTCGCGCGCGTCGGCCTCGACAACGTGCCGCCGTGGATGCGGCTCGGCGATATGCCGTTGAACAAGCGGCAACTCGTCGAAGTAGCGAAGGCGATTGCACGCGATGCGCGCATCCTCGTGATGGACGAACCGACTGCCGCGCTGCAAAGCCACGACATCGAGAATCTGTATGCGGTCGTGCGCCGCTTGCGCGCGGAAGGCATGGGCATCATCTTCATCTCGCATCATCTGGAGGAGGTGTTCGAGCTTGCGGATTCCGCTGTCGTGATGCGCGATGGCGCGACCGTCGGCGCGCGCCCGATGTCCGCATGGACCGAAGCCGATCTCGTGCAGGCGATGGTCGCGCGCAATCTCGAATCGTTCTATCCGTGGGAGCCGCGCGAGTATGGTCCGGTCGTGCTCGAAGTGCGCAATCTCGCGAGCGCGCCGCTTCTGCGCAATGCGAGCTTCACGGTGCGCGCGGGCGAGATCGTCGGCATTGCGGGCATCGCGGGTGCGGGGCGCACCGAGCTGCTGAAGACGATCTTCGGCGCGTTGCCGGTGACGAGCGGCGAGATCCTCGTCAAGGGGAAGAAGGTCAGCAATCATTCGCCGACGCAAGGCGTGCGTCATGGGCTTGTCTATACGTCGGAGGATCGCAAGCTCGAAGGGCTGGTGCTGGAGGCGAATATCGAAGAGAACGTCGCGCTGTCGAGCCTCAAGGCGCTGGCGAGCGGCGGCTTCGTGAGCCGCGTGAAGAAGCGCAGGCTCGCGCAGGAAGCGAGTGCGCGCTTCGGCGTGCGTGCGTCTTCGGTGTTGCAGATCACGGGAACGCTTTCGGGCGGCAATCAGCAGAAGGTGATTCTTGGCCGCGCGACGGCGACGAGTCCGGTCGTCATCATGCTCGATGAACCGACGCGCGGCATCGACGTGGGCGCGAAGTCGGAGATCTACGCGCACATGGTGACGATGGCGCGCGCGGGCGCGGCGGTCGTCATGGTGAGTTCGGAGTTGCCGGAGTTGCTGGGCATGTCGGATCGCGTGCTGGTGATGTATCGCGGCAGCATCGTGACCGAGATCGCGCGCGACAAGGCGGATTCGGAAACGGTCATTCAGTGGGCAACGACAGGAGCAGGCGCATGACCTCCACGGCAGCCGATCGTTCGGATACGGAGGCGCTGTCGCGCCGTGTGATCCGTCAGTTGAGGAGCGGCATCGGACCTTTGTTCGCGGCGCTCGTCATCATCTGTATTGCGTTGTCGATTGCATCGCCCGAGTTTCTTACGACGAGCACGCTGACCAACATCATGGTGCAGGTGTCTGTCGTCGGCATCGCGGCGGTGGGCGGGACGTTCGTCATCATCACGTCCGGCATCGATCTTTCTGTCGGATCGCTGGTTGCGTTGAGCGGGATGGTCGCGGCGACCGTCATGGCGGGGTCGAGTCCGGGCGCGGTCGGATTGGGCGTTGCGGGGTTGTGCGTGGCGCTCGCGGTGGGCGCGTTCGCGGGCGCGCTGAATGGGCTCGTGATTTCGTGGCTGAGGCTCGTGCCGTTCATCGTCACGCTTGCCGCGATGGCCATGGCGCGTGGCCTGACGCTCGCCATTTCCGATGGCCGCACCAAGTTCGATTTTCCTGACGCGTTCACGATGTTCGGTGCGAAGACCGTTGCTGGCTTGCCTATGCCGATGGTCGTGATGCTCGTCGTGTTCGTCGTCGGACATGTGTTGCTACGCAAGACGACGTTCGGGCATCAGGTGTTCGCCGTCGGCGGGAATCAGGAAGCGGCGCGGCTTGCCGGGATTCCGGTTCGACGTGTGGTGTTCTTCACTTACATGCTTGCCGGTGCGACGGCGGCGATTGCAGGCATCGTGCTTGCCGGGCGGTTGAATTCCGCTTTGCCTTCGGCGGCTAATGGGCTGGAGTTGCAGGTTATCGCGGCTATTGTGATTGGGGGGACTTCGCTGGCGGGCGGGCGTGGGTCCATCGTCGGGACTTTTATCGGTGTCGTGCTGATTGGGGTCATCAATGTTGGACTCTCTCTTCTTGGGGTGAATCCGTTCTGGACGCAGTTCATTCAAGGCGGTGTCATCTTTGCTGCGGTCTTGCTCGATGCGCTTAGTCAGCGGAGGAAGGTTTGATGGTTTCTGCTTTTTATCGCCGGATCCCGCTGTCGTGTCGGTCTATTAGCGTTGCCCCTGTGCGGGGCGGCAGTCACTTTCTTTGCTGCTGCAAAGAAAGTAACCAAAGAAAGCAGCTCGTCACCGCCCGCGGTCACACGCAATTTGGGTAGTTCTCTCGTCCACGGCGGCACTCGCCTAAAGAGTGCCCTCATAAGCCCCATCCGGCTTGGCTCGCGCACGGTCCGCCGCCCAATAACTTCGAGCGCGCCGGTTCAGCACGAAACAGCTTCGGCACAGCGCTACGCGCTGCCGCCGGGTATGCAAGGGAAACCAAAGGGCGGCGAAGGCGGCGAGATGGAGACGTTAGCAGAGAAGCACATGCACTCCCGATTGACCCATCGGCCGCGAAGCGGGCCGGAGCTATTTGGTGCTGAACCCGTTTGGCGTGTGGTGCGATGAGACAGACCGTGCGCGAGCCAAGTCCGATGGGGCCTATGAGGGCACTCTTTAGGCAGCCCACGAAGGACGAGAGGACTACCCAAATTGCGTGTGACCGCGGGCGTATCGGAAGCTGCTTTCTTTGCTTACTTTCTTTGCAGCAGCAAAGAAAGTGAGTGCCGCCCCGCACAGGGGCAGTGCTAATAGACCGACACGAAATCAGGCTTCACACAAACGCAAGCGAACAGAACAGAACCGAACCGAAACAAGGAGCAAACAAAGAGATGAAGAAGATCATCAACAACCCTGAAGCCTTCGTCGATGAAATCATCGAATCCCTGCTGATAGCGCATCCAAAATGGATCAAACCCGCGACAGAAGACAAACGCGCACTCGTCCGCGCTGACGCCCCGACGCAAGGCCGCGTAGGTATCGTCACCGGCGGTGGCTCGGGCCACATGCCCGGCTTCCTCGGCTACGTAGGCGAGGGCCTATGCGCCGGCGTGGCAGTAGGCAACGTCTTCTCATCGCCATCATCGGAACAGATCTTCGAAGCGACGAAAGCAGTCAACGGCGATGCAGGCGTGCTCTACGTCTACGGCAACTACGGCGGCGACGTGCTCAACTTCGAACTCGCCGCGGACCTCGCGGAAGCCGAAGGCATCGACATCAAAACGGTCGTGCTGACCGACGATGTCGCCTCCGCACCGAAAGACCGCGCCGCCGACCGACGCGGCGTCGCCGGCATGGTCTTCGCATTCAAATGCGCTGGCGCCGCAGCAGAACGCGGCGATTCGCTCGACGACGTCGCGCGCATCTGCGCCAAGGCCAACGCGAATTGCCGCACGATGGGCGTCGGCCTCTCGCCGACCATCCTGCCCGCCGCAGGCAAACCGACGTTCACGCTGCCCGAAGGCGAGATGGAAATCGGCATCGGCATACACGGCGAACCCGGCACGCATCGCGGCAAGCTCGAATCCGCCGATGCCATCGCCGAGCGCATCACGAAGCAGATCGTCGGCGATCTCGCCGCGCCGAAAGGCTCGCGCGTCGCGTTGCTCGTCAACGGCCTCGGCGCGACGCCGCTCGAAGAGCTCTATCTGCTGTACCGGCATTCGGCGAAACTCATCGCCGATGAAGGGCTGAAAATCGCGCGCTCGTATGTCGGCGAATACGTGACGAGTCTCGAGATGGCGGGCGCATCGATCACGATCATGCTGCTCGACGACGAACTCGAGGCGCTGCTCGAAGCGCCCGCGCGTTCGCCGTTCTTCCGCGACGGCACCGAATCCTGAAAGGAGCGTGCAATGAGTGTGACGAGCAAGGAACTGCGGGATATCCTCACGCGCGCGCTGAACGCGCTTCCCGCACACGCCGATGAACTGCGCGATCTCGACGCGGCGCTCGGCGATGGCGATCTCGGCATCACGGTGCAGGCGGGATCGACGGCAGTCGTGAAAGCGTTGAACGCATTGCCCGACGAGGCGTCGTTGAACGACATCATGCTGGCCGCGGCCAAGGCATTCTCGACGGCGAATCCGTCGACGTTCGCGGCGCTCGTCGGCGGCGGATTGATCGCAGCGGCGAAGACGGTGAAGGACAAGGACGCGATCGGCCGCGACGATGCGCTTGCGATCGGTCAGGCGGTGGCGGCGCGCATCATCGAACGCGGCAAGAGCCAGGTCGGCGACAAGACCGTGCTCGATGCGCTCGTGCCGAGTCTCGATGTGCTGGCCGCATCGCAAGGCAGCGCGACGGACACGCTCGATGCCATGATCGCCAAGGCACGCGAGCAGGTCAGCGCGACTGCCACGATGCAGTCGAAGAAGGGCCGCGCGGCATGGGTGCAGGAGCGCAGCATCGGGCATGCGGATGCCGGTGCGACGGCTTACGTCAGGTTTCTAGAGGCGTTGAGAGATGCGGTCGGGGGATGAATGCCAACGCCTTCACGCTCGCTTCCTCTGCACCACGACCTCACGCTCGCGCTTGCCCGCCGGCACCACCTTCAACTTCTTGCGCGTAAGAGCGAGCGCTTCGGCCTTCGTTGCGACGCACGGCCCTGAGCCGAGCAAAGGCTGACGCGCCGTCTCGCGCAACGCGAGCACGGACACCACGCCAATCACGGATGCCGCCATCAGGTAATACGCGGGCATCATCAGATTGCCGGTCGCATCGACGAGCCACGCCGTGACGAGCGGCGTCGTGCCGCCGAAGAGCGACACGGATACGTTGAAACCGATGGCGAGCGCGCCATAACGAATGCGCGTCGGAAAGAGCGCGGGCAGCGATGAAGGCATCACGCCGGTGAACGTCGATAGCAGCGCGCCGAGTATCAGCAAGCCGAGAAACACCGGAAGCATCGCGCCCGTTTGCACGAGCAGCAACGCGGGAATCGACAGCGCGAAAAGCCCGATGCAGCCGATCATCATCACCGGCTTGCGGCCGATGAGATCGGAGAGATGGCCCGCGAAGAGCGTCATCGGGATCATCAGCATCATCACGAGCAACACGAGAAACAGGCCGTGCGTTTCATCGAAGTGCAGCGTCGCCGAAAGAAAGCTCGGCAGATAAGACAGCGCCATATAGTCGGTAACGTTGAAGATCAGCACGAGGCCGACGCATTGCATCATCGGCTTGAATTGCCGCGACAGCAGTTCGGCCAACGATTGTTTCGGACGCGACCGTTCATGCGCCTCCCGTGTCTCGGCTTCCTTCTTGAACGCGGGCGTCTCTTCGAGCTTCATGCGGATATACAAGCCGACCAGCCCGAGCGGACCCGCGATCATGAACGGCACGCGCCATCCCCATGAAAGCAGCGCGTCGTGCGGGAGCAGGGCGGTCAGCAACGCGACCGTGCCCGCGCCGAGGATATAGCCCGCGAGCGTGCCGACCTCCAGAAAGCTGCCATAGAAGCCGCGCCGCGCATCGGTCGAGAACTCAGCGATGAACGTCGCCGCGCCGCCGTATTCGCCGCCCGTCGAGAAGCCTTGCACGAGACGCGCGACGAGCAGGAGAACGGGCGCGAGAATGCCGATCGAGTGATAGCTCGGAATCAGGCCGATGCAGAACGTGCCGACGGCCATCATGATCATCGTCATTGCGAGCACGCGCTGGCGGCCGATCCTGTCGCCGAGCGGCCCGAAGACCATCCCGCCGACAGGACGCACGAGAAACGCAGCGGCGAACGTGCCGAAGGTCGCGATCAACTGCGCGGACGGACTGCTCGACGGAAAAAATACTTTCCCCAGCACGACGGCGATATAGCTATACACGCCAAAGTCGAACCATTCCATGGCGTTACCGAGCGCCATCGCGCCGACGGCACGCTTCAGCAAGGCATGGTCGACTACCGTGATATCGCCCAGCGTGAGATGCGGCGACGTTTTGCTTCGGGCGTTGCGCTCGTGCGAGAGGCTCAATTGTCTCACTCCTGATTTCGCGGCGAACGCGAGGGACTGCGTTGCGTTCGCGCGGAAGGCCGCCGATGGGGCGCGGGGCCCTCGGCACGATGAATGATCAGAGTGTGCGGGTCGCGCCGCGTGCATGCCTTCGCTCACGCGTCCTTGAATCGGCAGAAAACGACACTCGCATCATTGCAATGTCGGATTGCATCGCACACGCGACGCGCAAGCGTTGGCCTCGGTCCGACAGGAGCGCCTTGACGCGATCATCGCTCAACGCGCCAATCCCTTTACACGCAACGCTCACAGCGATTCAGCGCGTCATTGGCACGAGCCATGCATTTGATGAAGCGGGCGCGATGCCGCCGGCACGATGATTTCATTCCGGGAACCGTGTCGACGGATCGCGCCTCTTTTTATCGACGGATTCACGGGGTTGCCATGAAAGCGAAGACCATCGCCGTTCTTCTCGCCGCGAGCGCGGCGTCGTCGGCCGTGCCTGCGCTCGCGCACGATTGCGGCGCGGCGAACATGCAGTGCGAAAGCGCGGTGAAGCATGTATCGCACAAGGAGAACAGCGCGCGGGCGGTTCATGGGATGCGCGCGAAGAGCACCGGACACGAAATGCCCGACGCTGCCAAGACGCCGCCAATCGAACACGAGCAGCACGACAGCATCGATGCGTGGTATCGCGGCGGCTGATCGCTCAATCGAACGTGATGCCGTCGAAACGATGTCCGCCGAGCGGGCTGATCAGATAGCCATGCACGCGTTTCGATATCGGCTGGAAGATGTTGGCGTGCGCGAGCGGCGTGTACGGCACCTGATCCTTGAACACCACTTGCGCTTCTTCATAGAGCTTCGTGCGCGCGTTCTGATCGGTGACGAGACGCGCTTTCGCGAGCAGATCGTCGAACTGCCTGTTGCACCACTTCGCCATGTTGCTGCCGTGAACCGCGTCGCAACCGAGCGTCGTGCCGAGCCAGTTGTCTGGATCGCCGTTGTCGCCGAGCCAGCCGTAAAGAATCGCGTCGTGCTCGCCGTTCGTCTTCGCGCGCTTGTTGTACTCGGCCCATTCGTAAGTGACGATGTTCGCCTTCACGCCGATCTTCGCCCAGTCCGATTGAATCAGTTGCGCCATCAGACGCGCGTTCGGGTTATAGCCGCGCTGCACCGGCATCGCCCATAGCGTGATCGTGAAGCCGTTTGGAAAGCCCGCTTCCTTCAGCAGTTCCTTCGCCTTCGCGGGGTCGCGCGGTGCGTCCTTCAGCGCCTTGTTATACGACCATTGCGACGGCGGCATCGGATTCGTCGCGATGGTCGCTGCGCCTTCGTAGACCGTCTTGATGATCGCCTGCTTGTCGATCGCCATGTCGAGCGCGCGGCGCACGTTCACGTTATCGAGCGGCTTGTGCGTCGTGTTGTAGCCCACATACGCGACGTTGAAGCCGACGCCCGACAGCACCGTGAGCTTCGGATCCTGCTTCGCTGCGGCAATGTCGGCGGGACGCGGAAACGACGTCACCTGGCATTCTCCGCTCGATAGCTTCTGCTGACGCACGGCGGCATCGGGCGTGATCGAGAAAACCAGCTTGTCGATATGCACGTCCTTGCGGTTCCAGTAAGTCGGATTGGCGTCGTAGCGGATCGTCGCGTCCTTCTGATAGTCGCGGAACACGAACGCGCCCGTGCCCACTGGCTTCTGATTGAGGTCTTCCGGCTTGCCCTGCTTCAGCCGTTGCGCGGCATATTCCGCCGATACGATCGATGCGAACTCCATCGCGATGTTGCGCACGAACACGACATCAGGCGTCTTCAACGTGAAGCGCACGGTGTAGTCGTCGAGCTTGTCGACGGATGCAATGTTCTTGTCGTAGCCGAGATCGGTCAGATACGGGAAGCTGACGGGATGCGCCTTCTGAAGCGGCTCGTTCGGATCGATCATGCGCTTGAACGTGAATACGACATCGTCCGCGTCGAAGTCGCGCGTCGGCTTGAACCAGGCGGTCGACTGAAACTTCACGCCGCGCCGAAGATGAAACGTGAAGGTCTTCGCATCCGCGGACTCATCCCACTTCTCGGCGAGACCCGGCACGAGATCGAGCGTGCCGCGCTTGAATTCGACGAGCTGATCGTAGACCGCATGCGCGCCCGCATCGAAGTCGGTGCTCGTCGTGTATTGCGCGGAATCGAAACCGGCGGGGCTGCCTTCGGAACAGAACACGAGCGTCTTGTTCGCCGCCGATGCGGCTTGCGACGTCAATGCGAATGCGGCAAAGAGGGAAACGGCAAGGAGTCGATGCGTCAGAACCATTTTTCTTGTTTGCTCGGAAGAGTGGGCAAGCCGCCTCGCGGCGGGCGTGAGCCATACTCTACCAAGCAAACGTTTTTCGAGCTTGCTACATCGAGCGCAACGCGAAGCGCTTGAGCTTGCCCGTCTCGGTGCGCGGCAACGCCGTTAGAAACGTCACGATGCGCGGATACTTGTAAGGCGCGACAGTGCGCTTGACGAACGCCTGCAATTCAGCAATGAGCGCATCGTCGCCGGTGAAACCGGGATTGAGCACGACGAACGCCTTTACCGCTTGCCCGCGCGTTTCATCGGGCACGCCGATCACGCCGCATTCCGCCACCGCTTCATGCTGCATCAGCACGCTTTCCACTTCCGGCCCGGAGATGTTGTAGCCCGCCGATACGATCATGTCGTCGGCGCGCGCCTGATAGAACACGTAACCGTCATCATCGATCACGACGGAATCGCCGGGCAAGTTCCAGCCGTCGCGCACGAATTTCGACTGACGTTCATCGGCGAGATAGCGGCAACCCGTCGGGCCGCGCACCGCGAGCTTGCCGATGGTTCCGGGCGGCACCGGCTGCATCGCATCGTCGACGGCCTGCACGATATAGCCCGGCACCGCGCGTCCGATCGCGTGCTCGCGCACGTCCGCACCCGCCGACGAAACGAAGATATGGATCATCTCCGTGCCGCCGATGCCGTCGATCATTTCGATGCCGCTCGCTTCGCGCCATGACGCGCGCGTGGAATCGGGCAACGCTTCGCCCGCCGACACGGTCTTCTTCAGGCTCGACACATCGAAGCCTTCGATGAGCGGCGCCATCTGCCGATAGAACGTCGGCGCAGTGAACATGATCGTCGCGCGAAAGCGCTGCACGGTTTGCAGGAGCGTTTCGGGCGTGAGCTTTTCGAGCAGGATCGTCGACGCGCCCACGCGCAATGGAAAGCACAGCAGGCCGCCGAGGCCGAACGTGAACGCGAGCGGCGGCGTGCCGCAGAACACATCGTCGGCCGTGGGCTTCAGGATGTGTCGCGGGAACAGATCGCACATCGCAAGGACGTCGCGATGAAAGTGCATGCAGCCTTTCGGCGCGCCGGTCGTGCCGCTCGTGAATGCGATGAGGCACACGTCGTCGGCGGCGGTGTCGCAGGCATCGAAATGATCGGGCTTGCTTCGAGCCAGCGATTCGAGCGACGCGGGTGCATCGTCGTGAAACGTCAGCACTTGCGCGAGCGCTTCGCAATGGAAGTCGTCGCCTTTCGTCGTGCAGCGCTGCAGTTCTTCCATGAGACGCACATCGCATAGCGCCGCCGATATCCGCGCCTTCTCGATGATCTGCTTCAGTTCTTTCGCGCGCAGCAGCGGCATCGTCGGCACGACGACGAGACCGGCCTTCAGCGCCGCGAAGAACGCGACGGCCATCTGCAACGTATTCGGCCCGCGCAACAACACGCGATTGCCCGGACGCAAACCCATTTCATCGACGAGCACATGCGCGCTGCGATTCACGAGCGTGCGCAACTCGCGATACGTCGTTGCGTGCGGCTCGCCGTTCGCATCGGACCAGATTGCCGTGCGGTCGCCATGTCCGCTTTCGATCGCGCGATCCAGCAATTCGGTCGCGCAATTCACGCGCGCCGGATAAGCGACGTCCGCATTGTCGAGCATGAGCACCGGCCATTGTTCCTGCGGCGGCAAATGATCGCGCGCGAAAGTATCGATGTGTGCCGAGCGTTCCATCGTGTCCTCCGCTTAGTCGGGGATAACAGCCGTGGCTTCGATCTCCACCAGCGCATCGTCTTCGATGAGCGCGACGACTTGCACCGCACTCATCGCGATGTCGTAATCGCCGATCAGCTCGCGGAACGCCGCGCCGATTTCCTTCGCCGCCGCGAGATACGCGCGCTTGTCGGTCACGTACCACGTCATGCGAACGAGATGCTCCGGCTTGCCGCCCGCTTCGCGCAGCACGGCCACGATATTGCGCAGCGCCTGCGCGGCCTGAGCGCCGAATGCGTTGCTGACGAAGCGCGCCTCTTCGTCCCAGCCGATCTGCCCCGCGATGAACACCTGCGTGCCGCGCACCGCGACGCCGTTCGCGTAACCGCGCGGCTTGATCCAGTCCGAAGGCTGAAGGGTCTTTTTCATGAGCGTGATTCCTCTTGAAGTGCGCGGCTCGTGTCCGGCGCGAACCGTTCGATCGCGAGGGCGATGTCGCCGGGAATGGCGATCGAGCGGCCATCGTCGAGCGATGTCGTCACGAGGACCTGCTTCGCGCGAAAGCGCACTTCGCCGTCGCAATGACAGACGATGTCGATGCGGATCGAGCGCTGTCCGACGGAATCGACCGCGAGCGACAGCGTCACCGTTTCGCCCATGCGGCTCGGTCGCGAGAACTCGCAATTGAGCTTGACGATGGGAAGTCCGACGCGGCGCCGCGAGATCATGTGCGCGTAGTCGATGCCGAGCGCATCGTCGAACCAGTCTTCGACGAGCATGTTCGTCATCACCAGGTATTGCGGAAAGTACACGATGCCCGCCGGATCGCAGTGCGCGAAGCGGATTCGCATCGGCATGTCGAAGCGTTGTGTCATCGTTGATGTGCTCCGTGCGCCTTGAGCAAGTCGCGTCCGACGATCAACTGCTGCACTTCCGTCGCGCCTTCATAGATGCGCAGCGCGCGTATCTCGCGATACAGCGATTCGACCGCCGTACCGCTCTTCACGCCGAGGCCGCCCCACAACTGCACGGCTGCATCGATGACCTGTTGCGCGCCTTCGCTCGCGTGCCATTTCGCCATCGCGGCTTCGCGCGTCACGCTCTCGCCCTGATCGCGCAGCCACGCGGCGCGATACACGAGTAGCGCGCTCGTGTCGATGGTCAACGCCATCTGCGCGAGCTTCGCCTGCGTGAGCTGAAAGTCGCCGAGCGTCTGGCCGAACATCTTGCGCGATGCGGCGCGTTCGAGCCCTTCCTGCATCGCGTGACGCGCGAAGCCGAGCGATGCCGCCGCCACCGACGTGCGGAAGATATCGAGCGTGCGCATCGCGATCTTGAAGCCTTCGCCCGCGGCGCCCAGCATCTGACTGCGCGGCACGCGCGCGTTCTCGAAGTGCAGGCGCGCGAGCGGATGCGGCGCGATCACGTCGATGCGTTCGGCGATCTGCAAGCCGGGCGTATCCGCATCGACGATGAACGCGCTGATGCCGCGCGAGCCCGGCGCTTCGCCTGTGCGCGCGAACACGACATGGAAGTCCGCGATGCCGCCGTTCGATATCCACGTCTTGTCGCCGTTCAGCACGTAGGCGTCGCCATCGGCGCGCGCATCGAGCGACATCGCCGCGACATCCGATCCCGCTTCCGGTTCCGACAACGCGAACGCCGCCAATGCAGTGCCGTTCGCGACGCGCGGCAAATAGCGCTCTTTCTGCGCATCGGTGCCGGCGAGCGATATGGCGCCCGAGCCGAGCCCTTGCATCGCGAAGGCGAAGTCCGCGAGGCCGTCGTGTTTCGCGAGCGTTTCGCGCAGCAGGCACACGGCGCGCGTGTCGATCGTATCGTTCGATGCGCCGTATCGGGTGCCGCCGATGCAGTGCCTGAGCCATCCCGCATCGCCGAGCATGCGCACGAGGCGCTTGCAGGCCGCGTCGGTATCGGCGTGATCGACATGCTTCAGATGCTCGTTCGCCCATGCATCGGCATCGCGTGCGAGTTCGCGATGTCTCTCATCGAAGAAGGGCCATGCGAGCGCGCTGTGTGGATCGGCGTTCATTCAGTCTCCTTCGAACACGGGACGCGTCTTCCCCGCGAACGCGCGATAGGCGCGCTCGAAATCGCGCGTGCTCATGCAGATGGCTTGCGCCTGCGCTTCCGATTCGATCGCTTCGTCGATGCTCATGCTCCATTCCTGATGCAGCATCTTCTTCGTGATGCCGTGCGCGAAGGTCGGCCCGGCGACGAGTTCGGACGCGAGCTTCGCGGCTTCGTCGAGCAAGGTTTCGGGTGCGCAAAGGCGGTTGTAGAAGCCCCAGTGATAGCCTTCTTCGCCGCTTGCCGAGCGGCCCGTGAAGAGCAATTCGGCAGCGCGTCCCTGACCGATGATGCGCGGCAGAATCGAACACGCGCCCATGTCGCAGCCCGCGAGACCGACGCGCGCAAAGAGAAATGCGAGCTTGCTGCGCGCGGTGCCGAGACGCATGTCGGACGCCATCGCGAGGATCGCGCCCGCGCCCGCGCAGACGCCATCGACGGCGGCTATGATCGGCTGCGGGCAATGACGCATCGCCTTGACGAGATCGCCCGTCATGCGTGTGAAGAGCAATAGCTCGGGCATCGGTAGATCGATCAGCGGTGCGATGATTTCATGCACGTCGCCGCCGGAGCAGAAGTTGTCGCCCGCGCCGTGGATCACGACGGCTTTCACATCGGTCGCATAGGCGAGTTGCCGAAACAGATCGCGCAACTCCGCATACGATTCGAACGTCAGCGGGTTCTTGCGTTCGGGCCGGTTCAGCATGATCGTCGCGACATCGTTCGTGACGGACCATCCGAAGTGCGTCGCGCGATAGTCCGCGAGCGTTACGCGATTGCCGGCGAGAAGCGCATCGGCGCTCGATGAGCTCATCTGTGTCTCCTTAGTCCTTCAGCGTCTTCCGCAGATGCTGCTTTAGCTTGCCGAGCCGCTGATGCGTCTGCGATTTTTCGTTCAGTTCGAGACCGCCGAACATTTCGACGACCCATTGCTCATGCGCGGTCGCCATCTTGTCGAACGCGGCGCGGCCTTGCGGCGTGAGACGCACGCTCGTCGAACGGCGATCGTTCGGATCGGCATAACGCGATACCAGTCCTTCTTTTTCGAGCTGATCCGTGATGCCCGTCACATTGCCGCCGGTGACCATCATGCGGCGCGATAGCTCGGTCATCTTCAGGCCCTCGGGATGACGTTTGAGTTGGGCCATCAGGTCGAAGCGCGGCAACGTCGTATCGAACTCGGTGCGCAGGCGCTTGCGCAGTTCGGCTTGCACGAGGTTCGTCGTGGTCAGCATGCGCAGCCATAAGCGCAGTCCCATGTGGCTGTCGGCGCCGGTGCTCATCTCGAGATCGACGACGTTGTCCGCCGGTTTCTCCACGCCCTTGCGCGGCGCTTTCTGCTCGGTTGCGGCGTTCGTCTTCTTGTTGCCTGCGATGTTGCTCACGTTACTTCTCCACCTGATACGGATATCGACTGGCCGTTCATCGCATCGGAACCGGGCGCGCACAGCCATAGCACGGCGTTGGCGACTTCTTCCGGCTGCACGAAACGGCGTTGCGGGTTGTTGCGCACGAGCGCATCGCGTGCGTGCTGTTCGCTGCGCGCGGTCTTCGACATGATCTGATCGAGCGATGCGCGCAGCAGCTTGGTTTCGGTATAACCGGGGCATACCGCGTTGACGGTTATGCCCTTCGTCGCGACTTCGAGAGCGAGCGCGCGCGTGAGACCGATGACGCCATGCTTCGCTGCGCAATACGCCGCGACATACGCATAACCGATCTGTCCCGCCGTGCTCGCGACATTCACGATGCGGCCGAAGCCACGCTCCAGCATCGACGGCAACACGGCGCGCGTGCAGAAAAACACGCCGGTGAGATTGACGTCGATCATGCGTTGCCACAGTGCCGCATCGGTTTGCGTGAAAGGCGCGGCTTGCGCGTGGCCTGCGTTGTTCACGAGGATATCGGCCGGACCGGCGCGCGAGAAGGCTTCGGCGACGGCGGCTTCATTCGTCACATCGACGCGTATGCACGCGACGTCGGCGTAATCGCGCATCGCGTCGCGCTGCGCTTCGAGGCGCGCGAGATCGCGGCCCATCAGCGTGATGCGTGCGCCGGCATGCGCGAGCGCCTCTGCGCACGATGCGCCGATGCCGCTGCCACCGCCTGTCACGACCGCGTGTTTGTCGGCGAGAGTCGTCATGATCAGACCGTTCCTTCAGCGCGTTGCGCGCGTTCTTGCGGCGTGAGGCGCGCATTGTCGGCGGCCAGTGCGCGCTCGCGTTCGAGATTGCGTTCCAGTTGCGATTTGGCGGCCGCGTATTGCTTCGGCCACGCGATATCGAAGTAGCCGATCTTCGCGGCCTCGTTCAATGTCCACGATGGATTCGCGAGATGCGGGCGCGCCACCGCGCACAAGTCCGCACGTCCCGCGGCGATGATGCTGTTCACGTGATCCGCTTCCGAGATCGCGCCGACCGCGATGGTCGCGATACCCGCTTCATTGCGTATGCGATCCGCGAACGGCGTCTGGAACATGCGCCCGAACACAGGCTTCTCCTGCTTGCTGACTTGCCCTGAAGAGACGTCGATCATGTCCGCGCCGGCGGCCTTGAATGCGCGCGCGATCTCGACGGCGTCGTCGGGCGTCGTCCCGCCATCGACCCAATCGTGCGCGGAAATGCGAACGGACATCGGCTTGTCTTGCGGCCACACAGCGCGCATCGCCTTGAATACTTCGAGCGGATAACGCAGGCGATTTTCGAGCGAGCCGCCGTATTCGTCAGTGCGATGATTGGTCAGCGGCGAGAGAAAGCTCGACAGAAAGTAGCCATGCGCGCAGTGCAGTTCGAGCCAGTCGAAGCCTGCAAGCGCGGCCATTTCCGTGGCGCGCACGAACTGCGTTTCGATCTCGCGCAATTCGTCGTGCGATGCCTCGCGCGACCATTGGCTCACGCCTTGCAGATACTGTTGTGGCGATGCCGAAACCAGCGGCCAGTTGCCATCGGGAAGCGGCTGATCGATGCCTTCCCAGCTCACGCGCGTCGATGCCTTCGCGCCCGCATGGCCGAGCTGCATGCCGATCTTCGCATCCGATTGCGCATGCACGAAATCGACGATGCGCTTCCACGCCGCGAGATGCTCCGGCGCATACATGCCCGGACATCCCGGCGTGATGCGCGCTTCGGGCGACACGCAGGTCATCTCGGTCATCACGAGCGCGGCGCCGCCCATCGCGCGCGCGCCGAGATGCATCAGGTGATAGTCGCCCGCGATGCCATCGACGGCGGAATACTGCGCCATCGGCGAAACGACCACGCGATTCTTCAGCGTGACGCCGCGCAATGTGAACGGCGTGAACATCGGCGGAACGGATCGTTGCCGCGCGTTGCGCTCGATGCCCGCACGCGCGGCGAGCCAGTCTTCGAATGAGGCGAGATATCCTGCATCGCGCTCGCGCAGGTTTTCATGCGAAATGCGCTGCGAGCGCGTGAGCAACGAGTATGCAAACTGCTCGGGCTCGAACGACGCGTATCGATCCACATGCTCGAACCACTCCGTCGAATTGCGCGCGGCATTCTGAATGCGCAATACATCGACGCTGCGTACTTGCGTGTAATGCGCGAGCGCGCCGTCGAGATCGCCGTTCTTCATCGCGAACGCAGTGTCGATGCTGTTCGCGAGTTCGATCGCATCTTCGAGTGCGAGCTTCGTCCCCGATCCGATCGAAAAATGCGCGGTATGCGCGGCATCGCCCATCAACACGACGGGCGTCCGTTTGCCGTTCGCGGATTCGCGCCAATGCACCCATTCGCGATTGACGACGCGCGGAAAGCGGATCCATTGCGCCGATCCGCGCAAGTGCGTGGCGTTCGAGATCAGCGCGTGGCCGTCGAGATGCTTCGCAAAAAGCTTTTCGCAGAACGCGATGCCGTCTTCCTTGCTCATGTCGGCGAGGCCGGCCGCACGCCATACGCGTTCGGGCGCCTCGACGATGAACGTCGACGTGTCTTCATCGAAGCGATAAGCATGCGCCTGAAACCAGCCCCATTCGGTTTTTTCGAACGCGAACGTGAATGCGTCGAAGCACTTGTGCGTGCCGAGCCACACGAAGCGGCAATCGCGCATGTCGATATCGGGCTGATACGTCGACGCGTATTTCTGCCGAATCGCGCTGTTCAATCCGTCGCTCGCGATGATGAGATCGGCGTCGTAGTCCTCGTCGTTCGTGACTTGCGTTTCGAAGACGAGCTTCGCGCCGAGGTCTTCGCAACGCGCTTGCAGGATATTCAGCAGACGTTTGCGGCCGATGCCGCAGAAGCCGTGACCCGACGAGCGCACGGTGCGCCCGCCGATGTGGACGTCGATGTCGTCCCAGTGATTGAAGGCGTCGAGAATGGCATCGGCGCTTGGCGGGTCCGCCGCGCGCAGGTTGCCGAGCGTCTGGTCGGAGAACACGACGCCCCAGCCGAACGTGTCGTAAGGACGGTTGCGTTCGACCACGGTGATGTCGTAAGCGGGATGGCGGCGCTTCATCAAAAGCGCGAAATACAGGCCCGCCGGACCTCCGCCGATGCAGACGATACGCATGCTTGCTCTCCGACTCGTGTCTTTCCTCGTGATAATTTAGGTTTGGATAATTTAGATGTCAAGTAAAAAGACGACGGAGCGCACCGCGCGTCCGTACTTTCCCCCGCTAGTCTTCGCGGATTTCCCGTGCGCAACGCTGCAAGCGGATGAATGCCCGATACCGCGCGTCGTGAAGGCGCGCGAGATCGCCCGTTGCCGGCGCGTAGGTTTTTTCGACGCGCGCCATGCCGCTCATCGCCGATCGAACGTCGCCGAACAGGCCGCCCGCCACCGCGCCGAGCATCGCGGCGCCGAGCAGCACCGGCTCATCGACCTGCGTGGCCAGCACCGGCTTGCCGGTCGCATCGGCGAGCAGCTGCCGGACGAGATCGAGCCGGCCCGCGCCGCCGCTGATCATCACGCGCTCGATCGGCGCGCCGGCGTCCGCCTGCGCTTCGATGATCTGCCGCAGACCATAAGCGATGCTGCACACGCCGGCGACATACAGCGCGACCAGATTGTCGAGGCCGGCTTCCATGCCGAGACCGGCGATGACCGCGCGCGCGTGCGGATCGGCGAAGGGCGCGCGGTTGCCGAGAAACTCCGGGACGACGTGCAGGCCATCGGCGAGCTTCACCGCGTCCGACAGGCTGCCGGAGCCCTGAGCCGCCAAGCCGGCGAGCATGGCCGGCAGCGATTCGCCGCGCTCTTTCGCGCCAAGCGTGGCTTCGGCGGCGGCGGGATGCATCGCGAGCAGGCGCTCGATCGCCGCGCCGGCGACCGATTGACCGCCTTCGTTGAGCCACGCCTGCGGCACCATCGCCGAGAAGTACGGGCCCCAGACGCCGGGCACGAAGACCGGCTCGGCGGTCGTCGTCATCGTGCATGACGACGTGCCGAACACATAGGCGAGGCACGACTCCGGATCGCCCTGTGCGCCCACGGTGCCGATGCCGCCCGCATGGGCATCGATCACGCCCGCGCCGACCGGCGTGCCCGCGATCAGCCCGAGTTCCGCGGCGGCGCGTTCGGTCAGCCCGTTGCCGAGCCGCGTGCCCGGTTCGACCACCTGCTGGCCGATGCGCGCGAAGCCCTCGTCCGCCAGCGCGCCGAGACCGATGGTCCGGAAATAGCTCTCGTTCCAGCGCCGTTCATGCGCGAGATAGGTCCACTTGCAGGTCACGGTGCAGACCGACCGCGACGTATCGCCGGTCGCGCGCCATGTCAGGAAGTCGGTGAGATCGAAGAATTGCCATGCGGCGTCGAAGACGCGCGGACGGTTTTCCAGAAGCCACAACAGCTTCGGCGTCTCCATTTCCGGTGAGATCCTGCCGCCGACGTATTTCAGCACCGCGTGGCCGGTCGCGTTTATGCGCTCCGCCTGCCCGATCGCGCGATGATCCATCCAGACGACGATGTCGCGTTCCGCCTGCTCCGACGGTCCCACGGGCAGCGGTTTGCCGCCATCGCCGAGCACGACGAGCGAGCAGGTCGCATCGAAGCTGATGCCCGCGACGGACTCCGGCGCGATTGCCGCCTGCGCGAGCGCCGCTTTCACGGCGTGGCAGACGGCGCTCCAGATTTCCCCGCTCGATTGCTCGACGATGCCGCCGCTTTCGTGAAACAGCGTGATGTCCTTTTTCGCCGATGCGGCCATGTTGCCGGCGGTATCGAAAATTCCGGCGCGTGCGCTGCCGGTGCCGACGTCGACGCCAACGACGTAGCGTTCGCCGGCGCTGCGGTTGCTTGCGTTCATCTCTCTGTCCGTGGTTCGGGATAGGGGCGTCGCAGATCGACGCTGTTCGGCAAACCTGCCGCCGAGTAGTATGCCCGAACCCCGAATTCCGAAGACGGCAACGCGAGGCGCTCGTCTAAAGCCGCTACTTGATGAAGCTGAGTTCCTTGCTGATCTTTTCGAGGATCGGCTTCTTTCTCTCGTTGAAGACCGCCTTGTTTTCCTGGATGAGATTGTTGCCCTTGGTATCGATCGAGATGATCAGCGGGCCGAACTCCTTCACGCGGTTGATCCACAAGGTTTCGGGCATGCCGAGATCCTGCCATTCGGCGCCTTCGATTTCCTCGACGAGCGTCGCCGCGAGCACCGCGCATCCGCCCGGGAAGATCGCATGAACCGCCTTGTGCTCCATGCAGCCCGCGGCCGTTTCCGGTCCCATGCCGCCTTTGCCGACGATCAGCTTCACGCCGGTCTGCTCGATGAACTCGCGCTCGAATTTCTCCATGCGCATGCTCGTCGTCGGTCCGATGGACACCATCTCGAACGCGCCGTCGTCCTTCTTGCGCACGATCGGGCCCGCATGAAAGATCGCGCCGCCGTTGAGATCGACGGGCAGCTCGCGCCCTTGCTCGATCAATCGACGATGCGCGACATCGCGGCACGTCACCAGGCGCCCCGTCAGATAGACGACGTCGCCGACCTTCAGATCCTCGAGGTCTTCGCTTTTGATGGGGGTTGTCAGAACCTTCTTCACAGTACGACTCCTTCATGCGAGAGCACTTCGTAGGACATGTCTGCGTTGATGCGGATCTTGCCGCGGCGATGCGCCCAGCATCCGGTGTTGATGGCCACCCCGATGGTCGACGGATGCCGCGCCGACGATTCGATGTTGACGCCCATCACGCTATTGTTTCCGGTGAGCCCCTGAGGGCCGATGCCGACTTCGTTGAGCCCTTGTTCGAGCAACTCTTCCATCAGCGCGGCGCGCGGATTCGCGCTCTTCGAATCGACCGGACGAAGGATCGCCAGCTTCGACAGTCGCGCGGCAGTCTCGACCGAAGTGGATACGCCGACGCCGACGAGCAGCGGCGGGCACGCATTCACGCCGCGCTCGGTGATGACGTCCATCACGAATTCGGCGACGCCTTCATAGCCTTGCCCCGGCATCAGAACCTTCGCCGCGCCGGGAAGCGTGCAGCCGCCGCCCGCCATGTAGACGTCGATCGTGCAGCTGTCCTTCTCCGGCACGATGCGCCAGTCGAGCCACGGAATCTGCGTGCCGGTGTTCGTGCCCGTGTTCTTCTCGTCGAACGTTTCGACGGCGTTGTGACGCAAAGGCCCGAGCTTCGTCGCGCCGGCGGTGGCTTCCTGAAGGATTTCCTCGAGCTCGCCGAGCAGCGGAAAATTCGCGCCCGCCTCGACGAAATACTGGATCACGCCCGTGTCCTGACAGCTCGGACGGTTCAGCTTGTCGGCGGCGTCCTGGTTGCTGTCCATCGAATCGTAAATCGACTTGGCGAGCGGATTGGTTTCCATCGTGCGCAATTCCGCGAGCTTCGCCTTGACATCCTTCGGCAGGCGCTTGCCGATATAGGCGGTGAACTTCGCCATGGTGTCCGTGACGGACTGAATGGCCGCTTCCTTTTCCATCTTGATTCCTCTACGACGTGTTGAGTTGGGGGACGCGCGCGTGCTTTTTCAGTGTGCGGCGGCGTTGCTGGTCGATACCGAAGGCTTCTGCGAGCGGGCGAGAAGCAAGGTCAGCACGGCGGACATCACGAGAAGACCGGCGACGAAATAGAGGCCGCCCGCATAGCTGCCCGTCGATTCCTTGAGCCAGCCGATGACGACCGGACCGGCGAAGCCGCCCAGATTGCCGATCGAGTTGATCGTCGCGATGCCGGTGGCGGCCGCCGCGCCGGAGAGAAACATCGTCGGCATGGTCCAGAGCGGCGGCTTCGCGCAACTGATGCCGATGTTCACCAGCGTCAGCGAGGCGATCAGACCGACGACGCTATTGGCCATCGCCGCCACGATCAGGCCGACCGCCGCCGCGACGCACGCCAGCACGACGTGCCAGGTTCGCTCGCCGGTGCGATCCGAATGGCGCGACCACAGCACCATCGCGATGACGGACACGATCGGCGGAATCGCGTTGAGCAGGCCGACGGTCATCGACGACACGCCCAGTTGCTTGATGATCTGCGGCGCCCAGATGCCGAGCGTGTACAGCCCCGCCGACGTGCCGAAGTAAATCAGCGACAGCGCGATTACGCGGGGATTCGCAAGGCCGCTGATGATGCCGTGCTTCGCCGTGGTCGCGCGGCTGGCGGTTTCGGCGTTCATGACATCGACCAGCCAGTTGCGCTCGTCGTCCTTCAGCCATTTGGCCTTCTCGGGCTTGTCGGTCATGTAGAAGAAGACGACCACGCCGAGAATGAGCGCCGGCACGGCTTCGAGGATGAAGAGCCATTGCCATCCGTGCAGTCCCATTACGCCGTCCATTTCGAGCAGCGCGGCGGACAGCGGCGAGCCGAGCGCGGTGGAAAGCGGCGCGGCGGCCATGAAGAACGCGACGACGCCAGCGCGATGCCGCGCGGGAAACCAGTAGCTGAGATACAGGATGATGCCGGGGAAGAAGCCCGCTTCGGCCGCGCCCAGCAGGAAGCGGATGATGTAGAAGCTCGTCGGCCCGGTGACGAACGCCATCGCCGCCGAGATGATCGCCCACGTCACCATGACCCGCGCAATCCAGATGCGCGCGCCGACCTTGTGCAGCACGATGTTCGACGGCACTTCGAACAGGAAATAGCCCCAGAAGAAGATGCCCGCGCCGAAGCCGAGAATCGACGCGGTGAAGCCGAGGTCGGTCTTCATCGTGAGCGCCGCGAAGCCGATATTCACCCGGTCGATATACGCGATGAAGTACAGCAGCATGATGAACGGCACGATGCGCCAGCTGACCTTGCGCAGAGTGCGCTTCTCGATGTCCATTTCCATGGAACGTCTCCTGATTCCGATTGATAGGGTTCGAAACCGTCTGGTGCGGTTTTGATGCCGTCTTCGAACGTCGGCTCGAAGCGGGTCGCCCTTTACGTGAGCTGACGCCTAGGTTAAAACCGTTGGAATCGCGTATGAATCGACTTAAACTTAATTCATCATTGCAAAAAAATCACGAATGGGCACCGACTCGGAACTGGGATTCTTCTGCCTGCTGGTGAAGCAAGGCAGTCTGGCCGCGACCGCGCGAGAGCTGAATCTGACGCCGCCGGCGGTCTCGCGGCGGCTCTCTTCGCTGGAAGACCGGCTCGGCGTGCGCCTGCTCAACCGCACGACGCGGCGCATCAGCCTGACGAGCGAAGGCGAGGTGTATTTCGCGAACGCCCAGCGAATATTGAGCGACATCGACGACATGGAGCGGACGGTCTCCAGCAGCCGGGCCGCGCCGAAAGGACTGTTGCGCGTCAATGCGCCGTTGGGATTCGGGCGGTCGTATATCGGTCCGGCGATCTCGGAATTCAGCGAGGCGTTTCCCGATGTCGAAGTGCAACTGCATCTGACCGATCGGCCGATCAGCCTGCCGGACGAGAGCATCGACGTGTCCGTGCGCTTCGGGGAGATGCCGGATTCACGGCTGATCGCGAAGAAGATCGCGTCGAATCGGCGGCTTCTGGTGTCGTCGCCGGGATATTTGCGTGTGGCCGGGGAGCCGGCGCATCCGCATGATCTGACTTCGCATCAATGCATCGTACTGCGTCAGAACGAGGCCGCCTATGGCAACTGGCGTCTGACGCGCAGCGGGCGCACGGAGACCGTGAAAGTGCACGGCAAGCTCAGCACCAACGACGGCGAAGTGGCGCTGAACTGGGCGCTGGAAGGGCGCGGCATTCTCATGCGCGCGGAATGGGACGTCGCGAAGTATCTGCGCAGCGGAAGGCTGGTTCAGGTGTTGAGCGAATACGACACGCCGCCCGCCGATATCTACGCGGTCTATCCCGAACGGCTGAATCTGTCGCCGAAGGTCGCGGTTTTCGTCGATCATCTGCGTCACTATCTCGGCCAGCACGCCGACGGCCCGTCGCCCGCCGGCTCGCCGTGGTAGCGGCGCTTCACGCGTCGCCCTTCAGCTCCTGCGCGATGAAGTCGACGAACGTGCGAATGCGGTTCGACATCTGATGCCGCTGCGAGTAGACCGCGAAGATATCGGCGTTGGGCGTTTCGTGGTCGGGCAGCACGCGCACGAGCGAACCATCGGCCAGATACGGCTTCAAATCCCATTCGGCGCGCATCAGGATGCCGTGGCCTTCGAGCGCCCACTTCACGGCTATTTCGCCGTCGTTCGTCGTGAGCGTGCCGTCGATGCGCACCGCTTCCGTCTTGCGCGACGCGCCGCGTCCGGACGTGAGCCGCCACACGCCGTAGGCTTCGTCGCCCTGACGAATGCCGATGCAGTTATGCCGCGTCAGATCGTGCGGGACGAGCGGCATGCCATGCGCCTCGATATACGACGGCGCGGCGCACAACAGCCGCCGGTTTCCCGCGAGACGCCGCGCGATCACGCGCGTATCGGGCGGTTCGCCGAACCGGATGCAGACGTCGAACTTGTCGTCGGTGAGCGGCGGCGGCGTGACCGACAACTGCAACTGCACCGACACTTGCGGATACATCCTGCTGAAACGCGAAATCAGCGGCGCGACGTGACTGCGCCCGAAACCGAGCGTCGCGTTCACGCGCAGCAGACCTTTCGGGCTTTGCTTGGCGGCGCCGAGCAGTTCGGAGAGTTCGTCGATCTCGTCGAGAATCCGGCGCGCGTGTTCCAGATACAGCTCGCCTTCCGGCGTGAGCATCATCCGCCGCGTCGTGCGATTGACGAGCGCCACGCCGGCGCGCGCTTCCATCTGCGAAAGACGCTTGCTGACGGCCGCCGCCGTGAGGCCGAGCTCGCGCGCGGCCGCGCTCAGACTGCCTGCCGCCGACAGCGTGGAGAAGAAGCTCAGATCGGCGGGCTGGACGGCATCGGGCATCGGTTCATTCGTAACTTCAGGTTAAAGATGCTTTGAGTCTAGCACCGGTTTTGGAGCCGGAATGCGGTTAAAGTTCGCCCATACCCGACAACATCGAAGGACGGAGACATGAAGACCTATCGCATTGCAACGATTCCCGGCGACGGCATCGGCAAGGAAGTGGTTCCGGCGGGCCAGCAAGTGCTCGAAGCGCTCGCCAAGTCCACGCAGGCATTCGCTTTCGAATTCGAGAATTTCGACTGGGGCGCGGACTATTACCGTCAGCATGGCGTGATGATGCCCGCGAACGGACTCGATGCGATCCGGGACAAGGACGCCATTCTCTTCGGCTCGGCGGGCGATCCGGACGTGCCCGATCACATCACGCTGTGGGGCCTGCGTCTCAAGATTTGCCAGGGATTCGACCAGTACGCGAACGTGCGTCCGACGCGCATCCTGCCGGGCATCGACGCGCCGCTGAAGCGCTGCAAGCCCGAAGACCTGAACTGGGTGATCGTGCGCGAAAACTCGGAAGGCGAATATTCCGGCGTGGGCGGGCGCGTGCATCAAGGTCATCCGATCGAAGCCGCGACCGATGTGTCGATCATGACGCGCGCGGGCGTCGAGCGCATTCTGCGGTTCGCGTTCCGCCTCGCGCAGTCGCGTCCGCGCAAGCTGCTGACCGTCATCACGAAGAGCAACGCGCAACGTCACGCAATGGTCATGTGGGACGAGATCGCGAACGAAGTCGCCGCCGAATTCCCCGATGTCAAATGGGACAAGGAACTCGTCGACGCCGCCACCGCGCGCATGGTCAATCGTCCGCAGACGCTCGATACGATCGTCGCCACCAATCTTCACGCCGACATTCTCAGCGATCTCGCCGCCGCGCTCGCGGGCAGTCTCGGCATCGCGCCGACGGGCAACATCGATCCGGAGCGCCGCTATCCGTCGATGTTCGAACCGATTCACGGCTCCGCGTTCGACATCATGGGCAAGGGCCTGGCGAATCCCGTCGGCACGTTCTGGTCGGTCGTGATGCTGCTCGAACATCTCGGCGAGTTCGACGCGGCCAAACGCGTCATGCAGGCGATCGAAGCCGTGACATCCGACAAGTCGCTGCACACCGGCGATCTCGGCGGCACCGCGACGACGGCGCAAGTGACGGCCGCCGTCTGCGCGCTGGTCGACAAGCAGGCGGCTAACGCGGCCTGAATCGGTTGCCCGATGACGTTCCGCGAGCGCGTCTATTTCTCCGCGCCGATGGTCGTCACGGGCTGCCATTTCATCGACTTGACCTGATACAGCGTCGATGTCGGGTTGTTCAGATCGCCGAACTTGTCGAACGAGATATTTCCGGTGATGCCGTTGTACTGGATCGTGCGCAGCGTCTCGATGATCGCGGCGGGCTTCACGGAATTTGCCTTCTTCATCGCGGTGATGGCGAGCCACGCGCAGTCATACGCGAACGGCGCGTAGGTGAGCGTCTCCGCGCCGAAGCGCTTCTTGAATTTCGCGGCGAATGCGCGGCCTTCGGGCAATGAATCGACGGGCCGGCCGTATTCCCAGGCCATCGCGCCTTCAGCCGCGTTTCCCGCCGAACTGATGAACACACTGTCGGCAATCCCGCCGCTGCCGACGAACTGCGCGCGGATGCCGAGCTGCTTCATGCGCTTGACGATCAGCCCGGCCTGACCATCGAGTCCGCCGAAGTACAGAAGATCGGCGTTGGCGGCCTTGATGTTCGTCAGTTGCGCATTGAATTCGACGGCCTTGTCGTTGGTGTATTCCTCCGACACGACCTGGCCGCCCGCCGCCTGCACCGCCTTCCTGAACTCTTCGACCGCGCCTTGCCCGAAGGCGGTCCGGTCGTCCATGACCGCGATCCGCTTCGCCTTCGTGACCTTCACGGCATACGTGCCGGCGTTGCCGGAATTCTGCGTGTCGGTGGCGATGATGCGGAACACGTTGTTCAAGCCCTGACGCGTAATCGCGGGATTCGTCGCCGCGGGATCGAGCAGCGGAATGCCGGCCTTCCCGAAGATGGGCGCGGAAGGCAGCGCGACGCCGGAGTTGTAATAGCCGACGACCGCAACGACGCCATCGTCGACGAGCTTCTGCGCCACCTGAACGCCGATGCGCGGATCGCCCTGATCGTCGACGGATGCGAGCTCGAACTGGACCGGCTGTCCGTCGATGCTGATGTGCTGGGCGTTGGCTTCTTCGATCGCGAGCCGCACGCCGTTTTCCAGATCCTTGCCGTTCGCGGCGCTGATGCCGGTGAGCGGCGCGGACAGGCCGATCTTGACGGTCTGCTGCGCGCTTGCAATGAGCGGAACCAGGCAGAGCGCGGACGCCGCGAAGAGGGAAACGAACGTTTTCATGACAGGGCACTCCATCAAGTGAAGGTCATACGCGGTTCGGGCGTTCGCTTAACGCGGGCGAAGGCCGTCATTCGGCTTGTCGTATCGTTTCGGGACTTATTTTCTGTCGAATTCCGGCGGTTCGTATTCGGGGGAAAATACTGATTTCTCCGCGAGCGAACGATTGTTCTGCGGCGCGCCCATCATGAGTCGAGGATTTGCAGATGAATCGGACAGAGAAAGAAAAGATGCTGGCTGGCGAGCTGTACACGGCCAACGACGCAGAAATTCAGGCCGATCAGGCAGCGGCGCGCGCATGGATGGCGCGCTTCAATGGCGCGATGGACATGCCGCTCGCACAGCGGTACGGGTTGCTCGGCGAACGGTTCGCCGCCATCGGTCCGGACTCGATGGTCCGGCCGCCGTTTCATTGCGACTACGGCTACAACATCACGCTCGGCGCGGGCGTGTTCTTGAACTACAACTGCACGATTCTCGATGTCGTCGCCGTGGAGATCGGCGACATGACGCAGATCGCGACGGGCGTGCAGATTCTGACCGCCGATCATCCGCGCGATCCTGCCGTGCGCGCGACGGGCCTCGAACTGGGGCGTCCCGTGCGGATCGGCCGCAATGTGTGGATCGGCGCGGGCGCGATCATCCTGCCGGGCGTGACGATCGGCGATGACGCTTTGATCGGCGCAGGCAGCATCGTGACGCGCGATGTGCCCGCCGGCGCCACGGCGGTCGGGAATCCGGCGCGTGTTCGTCCTGCTGTCCGCGACTAGAAGTCCCGATCGCCGTTACCAGTTCTTCGATGCGAGCAGCGCCTTCACCTGTCCGGCGACGATGGTATAGCCGGCGTCGTTGAGATGGATCGCGTCGGAGCGCAGTGAAGACGGCGGAATGTCGTGGCTGTGATCGATGACGTCCTGAGGAAGGCTCGGATTGTAGGCATTGACGAGCGCAGACTCGACGTCGATGAAATTGTCGGGATACGCCGCCTTCAGGGACGCGTTGAGATCGTCGAGATATTTCGCGACTTCTCCGCCCGCATACTCACCGGTGAAATCGCCCTTGATGATCGAAAGCACCGCGAAGTGCGCGCCCGCGGGCTTGAGCCACTGTACGATGGACTTCACGTCCGCGAGGACGGTCTGTGCGTCATAGCCATTGTTGCGGCCGACCCAGATGATCGCGGTCCATGTGTCATAGCCTTCCGAATCGCCGAGGAATGCCGATCCGGCGGCGCAAGGCACTGCCGATCCGGCGCTGTCCCGCACGAACGTATAGGTTTCGGTCGTCGATGGCGGCCCGCCGTCCGCTGTGCGCTGGAGCGCGCCATGCACCGAGCAGAGCGTGCCCGGCTTGCTCCGAGCGACGTCATCGGCGGGTGTCGAGAGCATGTCGATCGACACGCTCGAAAGATGGACCGCCGTGTTGCCCGCCGGCACGGCGTCGCCATCGACCGTGACCGTCGATGGCAATGCTCCGACGCGCGCCGCGATCTGCGTCGATGTCTGCCCGCCGATGCCGAGATTCGCAAAGGTCCGATTATTTAGCATGCCGGACAAAATTGCCGGGTAGCCGCCGATATCCGATCCGACTCCCTGCGTCAGGCTATCGCCGATGGCAACGATATTCGGCGACGAACCCGCGGGCGTGGCAGCGGGAGCAGGCTCTGAAGCCGGCGTAGGCGCGGTCGCGGTGGACGTGCTTTGAACGCCCGAAGAACTGTCGCCGCCGCCGCCGCAAGCCGCCAGCAACGAAGTGGCGGCCAATGCCGCCAAGAGTGCCTGAATCCGGTTCATGTCTCCCCCAAGTCGACTGGACGTGGTTGTCATTGCCTGCGAGGGTACTGTCATGAAACCGGGGACATGCCGGCCGGACGGAAATCGCCAAGACCTTGTCGGCCTGGAACCTGTCCGGCGCGCGCATCCGCATGTCGCGTTGGGACTAACTGCTTACTCAAACTTCGCGATCGGGCAGCAGCGCCGCAAGCAGCCGCCGCAACTCGAGACATTCCTTTTTCGTCAGCCGCGCGGTGAGAATGCGCTCGACTTCCTCGACGCGCGGACGCAGCGCCGCCAGTTGCTTCTTTCCGGCCGGCGTCAGGAAGAGCACGTAACTTCGCTTGTCGACGGGATCGTCCGAGCGTTCGATGAGACCGTTGCGAACCATGCGCGCGACGAGATCGGCGATCGTCGAACGGTCCACATCGAGTTCATCGCCGAGCTGGCGCTGATTGACGCCTGGCGTTTCGTGCAGGACCTCGAGCGCCGCGTACTGCACGCTCGTAATCTCGGCGGAAACCTCGGCGAGCCACACCGCGACATGGCGCTGCTGCGCGCGACGCACGAGGCTGCCCGTGTATCGCGACAGCGCGCGGTCATCTTCTTTATTCGGCAATTTGATCAGTTCATGAGCGGGTTGAAGCACGCGGAAAGATCGGATCGAAAAAGGCGTTCAGTTCCGCGTACGCGTCCAGGGGCAGGACATGCGCGACGTATTGATCCGGACGGACCACGACGATCGCGCCCCGTTCACGATCGATGCCGCGCTCGTGGAAAATATCAGTCGCCGCATCGTTGGTAAATGCTTTCTCGTAGTCGACCAGACCATAGCGCCCCTTGCGCGGCAGGAGAATGCCCGGCAGTTCATTCAACGCGACGTCGCGATGATCCCGCTGCAACACCGCGCGCAGATCGAGAACGCTGTCCGGATCGGCGCCTTCCGGCGTCACGCGCCGCAGAACGGAATCGGGCGAAGCGCAAAGATGTTCGCACAGCGCATGCAGCGCGCGGCCGTTCCCATCAGCAAACGCATACAGACGCCAGCGGCCATCGGCGCGCGCGACGTGTCCGAGATGCATCGGCTTGGCATCGGCCAGACGAATCACGGGCGACGAGTGAAAGCGCGTGCCGATCGCGAAGCCGCTCGCGAGCGCCTGATGCGTCGGCTCGCCCGTCAGCATGGCCGGACGGTAGCGCGTCGCGACGCCCGCCGTGTAGCGGCCCGCGCGCACGAAGTACGCCTGAAGCTCGGCGGGATCGACGCCGCCCGCTTCGGGCCGGTTCGGGTCTTTGGGCGGTGCGGCCATCATGGCCGACCATTCTTTGTCGAAATCGATGAGCTCCTGCGCGATCGGCTGACGTTCGTCGGAATAGGTGCGCAGCAGGTCGGCGTCGCCGAGTCCGCGCAGCACCGCGCCGAGTTTCCAGCCGAGATTGAAGCCGTCCTGCATCGAGACGTTCATGCCCTGGCCGGCCTTCGCGCTATGCGTGTGGCAGGCATCGCCCGCGATGAACACGCGCGGCTCGCGACTCGTGCCATCGGCAGCGATGGCATCGTCGAAACGGTCCGTCAGACGCTGCCCGACCTCGTACACGGAGAACCACGCGACTTCCTTCACGTCGAGCGAATAGGGATGAAGGATACGTTGCGCGGTCTGAATGATGCGATCGACCTTGATCTGCTTGATGGTGTCGCGATTGTCCGCCGTGACCTCGCCCAGATCGACGTAAAAGCGCACCAGATACCCGCCTTCGCGCGGAATGATGAGCAGATTGCCTTCGCTCGCGGATTGAATCGCGACCTTCAGACGAATGTCGGGGAAGTCCGTGACAGCGAGCGCATCCATCACGCCCCACGCGTGATTGGCCGCATCGCCACGCAGCGTTTGCCCGATGGCCGTCCGCACGCGGCTGCGCGCGCCATCGCAACCCACGACATAACGCGCGCGCACGGTGACGGTCTCGTCGAGCCGCGCCGCATCGGTGCGCCGCAGCGTGACTTTCACCGGATGATCGCCGTCGCCGTCGCCGTCGCCGTCGCCGTCGTCGTCGCGCTCGACATCGACGACTTCGA
This sequence comes from Caballeronia sp. AZ1_KS37, assembly GCF_023631165.1. Classification (NCBI taxonomy): domain Bacteria; kingdom Pseudomonadati; phylum Pseudomonadota; class Betaproteobacteria; order Burkholderiales; family Burkholderiaceae; genus Caballeronia; species Caballeronia sp. AZ1_KS37. The sequence continues at coordinate 197,750 of NZ_JALQDP010000037.1, forward strand.
GATCGTAGTCCGGTTCGAGACGCAAGGCGGAACGCCGCATCACACCCAGCAGATAGTCCTGCACGCGCGCCTGATTGACGATGACGTGCGGAAACTCCGACAAACCTGTTTCGGTATCCTGAACGCGGCCGGTACGCCTGATCGCGCCGCGATCTTCGGCATCGGGCCGCCAGAAAGCCGTTTCGTTGACCCAGTACGCCTCGCGCTGCAGGCGATCGCTCAGGCCGAACGCATTGAACATCTCGACGGTGCGGCACGCGACGCCGTCCGCCTGGCCCATCAAGAGCGGTCCGGAACGGCGCTCGACGATGCGCGTATCGATCGTCGGAAACTGCGAGAGTTGCGCGGCCAGCACGAGTCCCGCAGGCCCGCTGCCGACGATCAGGACATCGACCGTTTCGGGCATGTCGACGCGAGGCGCGTCGCTGGCGGCAGGTTCGATCGTCGGATCGCCGACGCGGAAACCGTCGAGATGAAATTGCATGGTGTCTCCCTCTTTGACTGGATGTCTCGATGGCCTGAAATATACTCCGTACACCAACTATATCAAAGCGATTCCGACGAACTGGATGTTTACCCCTAGATCGGCGCGTCTCGTGCAGCAAAGCATGACGGGTTGCGTCGGCTGGCTCGGGCCGCAGCGTGCGTTATGCGCGCGTGGCGGCATCGACGAATGCGGATATATTCAATTGCGTGGCGGCGGGCGATCGGCTCGTACATCTGATTCGCTCGGATCGGCGACGGCGATCTGGATCGTCAGCCGCACGGGCGGCTGAGCCGCGCATGTGATGGAGCAGCGCACGCAGACTTTCCTGCTGCGTCCGCGGGCGAAGTATGAGATGACGCCGTCATCCGAAAACGCGACCGGTTCGCAGGAATCGCGTGCGGCGGGAAACGATCAACCAAGGAGGCATCCATGGTCATCACGAACTCGCAGTCCGGCACGAACGTCGAGGAAATCGCCGCTGGCGTGTATCGCATCAACACGCCCGTGACGCTGCCCGGCGATGCGGGCGGTTTTTCCTTCAACCAGTATCTGATCGTCGATGACGATCCGCTGCTCTTTCATACCGGTCCGCGCAAGATGTTCCCGCTCGTGCGGGAAGCGCTCGCGAGCGTGATCGATCCGGCGCGCTTGCGGCACATCGCGTTCTCGCACGTCGAAGCGGACGAGTGCGGTTCGCTCAACGAGTGGCTTGCGGCGTCGCCCGATGCCACGCCGCTGTGCGGCACGGTTGCGGCGATGGTGTCGATCACCGATCTCGCCGATCGCGCGCCCGTCGCGCTCGCCGACGGAGAATCGATCTCGCTCGGACGTCATCGCGTGCGATGGATCGACACGCCGCATCTGCCGCACGCCTGGGAGTGCGGCTTCATGATGGAAGACAGCACGCGCACGCTGTTATGCGGCGATCTGTTCACGCAAGGCGGCGCGACGCTGCCCGCGTTGACCACCGGGGATATTCTGGGCCCGAGCGAAGCGTTCCGGCGCAGCATGGATTACTTCTCTCACACGCGTAACGCCGACGCGATGTTCGAGCGCCTCGCGCAACTCGCTCCGACCACGCTCGCCTGCATGCACGGCAGCGCGTGGAGCGGTGACGGCGCTGCGTTGCTGCGCGCATTGGCGCAGAGCGTGAAGCAATGAAACGTCCGACGTCATTCGATATCGAGTTTCGTCAGGCACATTCCTTTCGCCCCGACGACACAGCCCGTCACGACATCGAAACGCAGGCCGTGCGCGGGGCATTGAAGGATATGTCCGTCGAGCCGGCCGTTCGCGAGCGAAGCGCCGTTGTGCGGACATGAATTGTCGATCGCGTGAACGACGCCTTCGATATTGAAGAGCACGACGCTGCGTCCATCGACGAACGTGAGCGTGCGCGCGCCGGTCTGCGGCACGTTCTCCGGCGCGATCGATAGTTTGCGTGTCATCGCGGATTCAATGCCACGGACTCAGGTCATCGCACGGCGTGTGCGCGTCCATCCAGTCGTAGGGGCCGTATGACGCTCCCCACGCCCATGTCCGCGTGGACGTCGAGGTCGACGGGACCTCCGGCTTCGATTGTTCGACGGTGTCGGCGGTTTCGGTCGACGAAGCCGTGTGCAGGCGATCGGTCATTGCGGTTTCTCCTTGAAGTGGCGTGAATTTATCGGCTGATTTCGGTTGCTTGCTGCTCTGATGCACGTCCGCGCAGCGCGTCGATCTTGTCGAGATCGCGTGCATATCTCGCTCTGCCGAGCGCGAATGCGACCATTGCCGCCACGCCGACGAGCGGAATCACCTGTAAGGCGCCCAACAGACCGATGCGGTCGGCGATCGCGCCCGTCACGAGCGGGCCGGGCGCGAGGCCGAGCAGGTTGTTGGCGAGCGTGAGGGTCGCGAATGCGGAGGCGTGGATCGTCGATGGCGTGAGGTTGGCCACCATCGCGCCCGCCGGCCCCGACGTACCCGCGACGACCAGAATGCCCGCGCCGAGCAGCACGAGCTGCAATGCGCCGGGAGCAACGCGGAAGCCGATCGACAGCAGCACGATCGAGATCAGGCAATAGGCCAGCGCCGTGATCCACTTGCGCGACGGCGCGTTGCGGCAAATCTTGTCCGTGACGACACCGCACGCGACCATGCCGATGCCGCCGAGCAGCACGAAGACGGCGGCGCCTGCCGCGGCCTTGTCGGCGGGCATCGCGTAGTAGCGGTTGAGGAAGCTCGGCATCCACGCGATCACCGCGCCCATGATGAAAAGCTGCAAGCCGCTGCCGACGTACGCGCAGACGACGGAAACCGTCGAGAAGAGTCCGGCCAGCAGCGCGCGCAGACTCGTGCGGATGCCGTCCGCCTGTCGCGTGGCGGGTTGCGCGTCGCCATATCGCGCGGCGATGCGCTTGTCGGAAACCGTCAGACGATAGACGATCACGAGCACGATGCCGAAGATCGCCATCGCCGCGAACGAGGCACGCCATCCGAAGTGCATGGCGACGAAGCCGCCGAGCGCCATGCCGAGCACCGAGCCGAACGCACCGCCGGCCATGAACGCGCCGGTGAGCGTGGAGCGCAAGTGCGCGGGGAAAATGCTGAGAATCAGCGCGATGCCGACGCTGCCGTAAGCCGCCTCGCCGAGACCGACGCAGGCGCGCGCCACGAGCATTTCGCCGTAGTTGGTCGCGATCGCACAGCCGAGCGTCGCGAGACTCCAGAGCGTCGCCATCAGAACGAGGCTGCGCACGCGGCCCCAGCGGTCGGCGAGCACGGAAAGCGGAAAGGTGAGTAGGCCGACCATCAGCGCGACGACGCCGCTCAACGAGCCCAACTGCGTGTCGGAAAGGCCCCATGCCTGCTTGAGTAGCGGAAACACCGCGTTCAGCACTTGCCGGGACATGTAGTCCGATAAAAGCAGACCGAAGGTCAGCGCGAAAACGATCCACGCGTATTTGCGTGATTTGGCCGTGGCGGTGTTGTCGTCACACTTCGCCGGCTCGATGCAATGAATATCCAAGATTGTCTCCTCCGATGTCGGGCTTCCGGCAGGACGCGTGAGCATCCCGCCATCGCCGTGGAGTATTGATGTCAGGCCGCGCGCAGCGGCAGATTGACCTGGCCGGCCTTGCGGTTCGGCGCCATGCCGTTGGCGGCGAGCGTTTCGTCGATGGTTTCGTATTGCACGCCGATGCGATAGATCTCGCGCGCTTCCTTGCCGCTCGCGATCTCGCGTCCCAGTTCGCGCGCCACGCGCACGCACTGCTCGATCTGCTGCACCGACGTGAATCGGTTGCCGTGCTGATCGATGATCGTATCCTCGATGCCGCAGCGCGGATGCAGGCCCATCGACATCGCCATCATGTTGAACGGCAGCACGTTCTTCAGCAGCGACTCCGCCGTGAGCGTGCAGCCGTCCGGCGCGCGATGCACGAAGTTGAAGAAGTTGAACGGATTCGGACCGTCGAAGCCGCCGCCGATGCCGATCCACGTCAGATTCAGCGGCCCCTTGTACACGCCCTTGCGCACGAGGCGTTCGAGCGTCTCCAGCGCGTGGATGCCGGTCAACTGGAAATGCGGCTGGATGCCGGACGCCTGCAGACGGCGCAGATGCTCCTCGACCCATGCGGGGCCGGCGGGAACCGTCATTTCCGCGTAGGCGGCCATGAACGCCGGGTTGGAGAGCGAAGTGCCCGCCAGATACTCCGGATACAGCAGCTCCATGATGTTCATCTGCGTCGTGTTGATCGCGACGGTCACCTGATCGGGCTTCGGATCGAGTTCGGCGAGCATGTGACGCGTATCGTCGGAGAGCCACTTGGCCGCCTGACCGTCGTCTTCCGGCGCGAAAGAGATCGAACCGCCGACCTGGATGATCATGTCCGGCACCGCCGCGCGCACGCCGGCGATCAGCTCGTTGAACTTCGAGAGGCGCTTGCTGCCCTTGCCATCGAGTTCCCGCACATGCAGATGGAGAACGGTCGCGCCCGCGTTGTAGCAGTCGACGGCTTTCTGCACCTGCTCTTCCATCGTCACGGGGATATCTTCAGGGAAATCTTCCGGCATCCACTCGGGACCGTAAGGCGCAACGGTGATTACGACCTTGTCCTGGTTTTCGGGGTGCAGGGAATCGTCGAGGAATTGCATGTTCGCTCCTGTGAATTGGATTCGTTGACCTGAACCCATCGTAGTGGAGAGATGTCTCGTGCAACCCTCTCGCGTCGGGAGGGGAGGGCGCGATATTGAGGGCGCGATCTGCAGCCGTTGCCCCTCCCGCCGCGAGAGGGGTTTTGACCGCGCGCTTTCCGTATTCTTGCAACATGACTTCACGCGCCGTGAAGCGGCCGATTACGCGGCTGCCTTTTCGATCACGACGTCCGGAAGCAAAAAGATACGGAGACCTTATGAAACTCGGAAGAATTCCATGCTTCGCAGCGTTGCTCGCGTGCTCAGGCGCTGCGGCGGCACAAGGTTCGGTGACGCTTTACGGCGTCGTCGATGCAGGCTTGCTTTATCAGAGCACGTCGGCCGCGTCGTTCGCGCCGAACGCGCCCAATCTGGGCAAGGTGTATCGCTACAAGGACGGCGGCATCTACGCCAGCTACTGGGGCCTTAAAGGCTACGAAGATCTCGGCGGCGGATATCGCGTCAACTTCAGGCTGCAGGGCACCTTCGATTCGGGCAGCGGCCGCTTCGGTCTGTCCGATACACCCGGCGTGCCCGCGCAGTTCAACCAGTTCGCGACGCTCGGCATTTCCGGCCCGTTCGGCACGTTCAACGCGGGCCGCCAGATCGTGCCGATGGTCTACGCAATGTTCGATACCGACGTGCGCGGCGCGCAGTACTTCGGCAGCATTCTCACCGCGTGGCTCGGCATGAATCAGGCCGCCGGCTGGCCGGGCACCAGCACGAACGGTCCGATCGGCGCGCTGTACGACAGCAACGCGCTCGTCTACGAATCGCCGAAATTCTATGGCGCGTCGCTCGCGCTCGAATACGCGCCGGGCGGCGTACCGGGCGAATTCCAGGGCGGCACGCGCGAGTCCGCCGTGGTCAAGTATTCGAACTTCGGCCTCAACCTCGCGGCGGTCTACTACAACGGACACGATGCGAACCCGCTGCCCGGCGTCGCGGCGACCGGCCTCAACAACAACCGGCTCGTCTACTTCGGCGCGATGTACACGTTCAGCGACATTTCGGTGTCCGGCTCGTACAGCCACGGCAAGAATCCGGCGAACGCGGGCCGCGCGGACTACGACCTCTATTCGGCGGGCCTCGGCTATCGCTTCTCGCCGGTGTTCAAGATGACTTCGGGCTTCTATTACCTGAAGGACAACAACAACTCGACGAATCATTCGAGCGAATTCGCGCTCGGCGCGGAGTACAGCCTGTCGAAGCGCACGCTCGCTTATGCGCAAGTCGGCTATGTCGACAATCACGGCACGATGAACCAGACGATCGTCTATGGGCAACCCGTGGCTCCGGGCGAGTCGACCACCGCGGCGATGATCGGCCTGCGGCACAACTTCTAAGACGATAAACGGAGCAACCATGAAGAAAATCATGTCACGCAATGCGGTGGGCGGCGCAGCGATCGTGATGGCGTCGATGAGCGCCGGCCTCGAATCGAGCCAGTCGATCGCGGCGGCGAGCGCGCCTTCGATGGCCTCGGCCGCGAGCGCGCCTGTCGCGACGCGCAAGGAGAATCGCGCGCTGCGCAAGCTCGTGTACGCGGCGTTCGCGAAGGACAAGAGCATCGATGCGGGCGATATCGGCGTGAGCGCGAAAGACGGCGCGGTGACGCTGACGGGCACCGCGGCCGACGCGGCGCAGATCGAGAAGGCTGCAACGCTGGCGAAAGGCGTCCCGGGCGTGACGTCTGTCACGAACAAGCTGACCGTCCGGCGCAATTTCGCGCAATAACGGAGATTGCATGAGAACGATGGAATACAGCATGGCGACGATCGATGAATTCGTCGGCCAGGAATTGGGCGTGTCGGACTGGGTCATCGTCGATCAGGCGCGCATCGAGGCATTCGCGCAATGCACGGGCGACATGCAGTGGATTCACGTCAACGAGGAACGCGCGAAACGCGAGAGCCCGTTCGGCGGAACGATCGCGCACGGCTATCTGACGCTGTCGCTCCTGGCGACGCTCGCGATCGAAGTCGGCCTCATTCCGCCCGATGCATCCGCCGCGCTGAACTACGGACTCGACAAGGTGCGCTTCATGACGCCGGTGCGATCCGGCAAGCGCGTGCGATGCCGCGTCGTGCTCAGTGCGGTGGAGCGCAAGGACGGCGGACGCATCCTCGTGAAGACGGACAGTGAATTGCAGATCGAAGGCGAGACGAAGCCGGCGCTGATCGCACAAACGCTCGCAATGCTCGTCGCGTAACGGCGGCGCGTGGAAGGAATTTCAAATGATCAACGAGAACGAAGGCCTCACGGCCAGCGCCGCCGACGGCATGCTCGGACCCAACCCGTTCGTCGGATTGCGTGCGGTCGACATGTTTGCGGCTGCGGGACAGATCGGCGCTCAGGCGATGCTGCATCCCGCGTTGCTGATGGGACAGACCGCGGCGCTCGTCCGCGATCTGAGCTCGGCGGTCAACGGCGCTCACGCGCCTTCGCCGCAGCAAGGCGACAAGCGATTCGCCGATCCGGCATGGCGCGAACAGCCGCTGTATCGCACGACGCTGACGGGGTATCTGGCATGGCGCGATGCGCTCGCCGGATTCATCGATCGGTCCGCGCTCGACGATGCCAGCAAGGAGCGCGCGCAGTTCGTGATGTCGCTCCTGACCGATGCGCTCGCGCCGACCAACACGCTCGCGGGCAATCCGGCGGCGCTGCGCAAGCTCGTCGACACGCGCGGTGCGAGCGTCGTCGCCGGCATGCGCAACATGCTCACCGATACGCTCAACAACAAGGGCATGCCTTCGCAGGTCGACAAGCGAGCGTTTCGCGTCGGCGGGAATCTCGCGACGACGCCGGGCGCGGTCGTCTTCCGCAACGAAGTGCTCGAACTCATCCACTATGCGCCGGCGACGCCGAACGTCCGCGCGCGTCCGCAGCTCATCGTGCCGCCGCAGATCAACAAGTTCTATATCTTCGATCTGTCGGCGGGGAAGAGCATCGTCGAATATCTGGTGCAGAGCGAGTTCCAGGTGTTCGCCGTGAGCTGGCGCAATCCGACCGAGGCGCAGCGCGACTGGGACATGGACACGTATGTCGCCGCGCTCATCGAAGCGATCGACGCGGTGCGCGACATCACCGGTCACGCGGATGTGAACCTGCACGGCGCGTGCTCCGGCGCGATGACGATCTCCGCGCTGCTCGGCCATCTGGCGGCGCGCGGCGACAAGACGGTCCACGCGGCCACGCTGATGGTCGCCGTGCTCGACAGCAGCGCCGATTCGCAACTCGGTCTCTTTACGACGCCCGAAGCCATCGAAGTCGCCAAGCGCAACAGCCGCGCGAAGGGCGTGCTGCCCGGCGAGGAAATGGGCCGCGTGTTCGCATGGATGCGGCCGAACGATCTCGTCTGGAGCTTCTGGGTCAACAACTATCTGATGGGCGAGGCGCCGCCGGCCTTCGACATCCTCTACTGGAACAACGACACGACGCGCCTGCCCGCGAAGCTGCACGGCCAGTTGCTCGACATCTTCACGCGCAACCTGCTCAGCGAGCCGGGCAAGCTGACGGTGCTCGGCACGCCGGTCGATCTGTCGAAGGTCGAGTGCGACACGTATGTGATGGCCGGCATGACCGATCACATCACGCCGTGGAAGGGCGTCTACAACACGGCGCGCGCGTTCGGCGGCAAGACGCGCTATGTGCTGAGTTCGAGCGGGCATATCCAGAGCCTCATCAATCCGCCGGGCAATCCGAAGGCGAAGTTCTTCCGTAACGACGCATTGCCCGAAGACGCCGATGCATGGTTCGCCGGCGCGCGCCCCGAAGCGGATTCGTGGTGGAACGACTGGCGCGACTGGCTTGCGCAACGCTCGGGCGAACTGCGTCCCGCGCCGCGAGCCCTCGGCAACCGGCGTCACAAGCGACTGGCCGACGCGCCCGGAACGTATGTCAGCGAGGCCTGAAGCGAAGCGTCCAAACGGAAAACAAAGATGAAAAACGTGCGCGCACCGGAAATACAGACTGTTTCGCTGGATGGCCAAACGCTTCGCGTGGGCATCTGGCGTGGCAACGAGACTTCGCCGCCGCTCGTCGTGTTCAACGGCATCGGCGCGAATCTCGAACTGATTCAGCCATTCGCCGATGCGCTCGGCGATGTCGAAGTCGTCGTCTTCGATGTTCCCGGCGTCGGCGGATCGCCCGCGCCGCTCGTGCCGTATCGCTTCGCGACGCTCGCGGTGATGACCGACAAGCTGCTCGGGAAGCTCGGCTACGAAGGGCCGGTCGACATTCTCGGCGTGTCGTGGGGCGGCGCGCTGGCGCAACAGTTCGCGTATATGTATCCGTATCGCTGCCGCAGGCTGGTGTTGGCCGCGACATCGCCGGGCGTCATCATGGTGCCGGGGCGGCTATCGGTGCTGTCGAAGCTCGTCGGCGCGCGGCGTTATCGCGATCCGGACTATCTGCGGGAAGTGGGCGCGGAGATTTACGGCGGCGCTTACCGGCGCGATCCCGCGCTGCTGGCGGAACATGGCCGTCACATTCGCGCGCCGGGCGGACGCGGATACATGTATCAACTGCTCGCGACGTGCGGATGGAGCAGCCTGCTCTGGCTCGGCTCCCTGCGCCAGCCGACGCTCGTCATGCACGGCGACGACGATCCCATCGTTCCGCTCGTCAACGCGCAAATCCTTGCACGCCGCATCCGGCGCGCGACGCTGCATGTCATCGAGGACGGGCATCTGTTTCTCATCACGCGAACATGCGAAGTCGGGCCGCTGGTGCGCAGTTTCCTGGCGAGCGAATAGCGAAAGAAGCGCGTATCGTGTCGAATACCTCGGACTCGCATCGTGCTTCATGAACCTCATTCGCCTCGACATGCGGCGCGCGATCGTCATCGCCGCCGCCAGCTTCATGCTCGCGCTGACAGGATGCGCGTCTTCTTCACGCGATGCGCAATCGTCGCTCGATGCCGCGATTAACGGATCGCAACGCAGCGACAAGGCGAGGGCGCGCGACGTCTATCGTCATCCGAGAGAAACGCTGCAGTTCTTCGAGCTGACTCCGACACAGGCGGTGCTCGAAATCGCGCCGGGCGGCGGGTGGTACACGGACATACTCGCGCCCTATCTGCACGATTCGGGTCAGCTTTACGAGGCGCAATATCTGAGCATATCCGCCGATCTCGCCGCCGAGGACAGCGAAACCGACGCCGCTTATCGGCGCAAGCTCGCGGCTGCGCCCGCGGTGTATGGAAACGTCGTCGTCGGCACGTTGCACGCGGGGCGCTTCATCGGCTTTAACGCGCATGAGCGGTTCGACCGCGTGTTCACGTTCAGGAACATCCATAACTGGATCAAGGACGGCCAGATCGATGCAAACCTGCGCGCGTTCAATGACGCGCTCAAGCATGGCGGCGTGCTCGGCGTGGAGGAGCATCGCGCGCGGCCGGGAACGACCGTGCAGCAAATGATCGATTCCGGCTACGTGACCGAAGCATTCGTGATCGAGCACGCGCAAGCAGCGGGTTTCGTGCTGGTTGCGCGCAGCGAGATCAACGCGAATGCAAAGGATACGAAGGACTATCCGAACGGCGTGTGGTCCTTGCCGCCCACTTACCGGGGCGGCGATGTCGACCGGTCGCGTTACGCCGCCATCGGCGAGTCGGATCGCATGACGCTCAGGTTCGTCAAGCCTTAGTGACGTCTCAGACCTGAGCGATGCCGCCGTCCACGAAGAATTCCGCGCCCGCGACGAAGCTCGATTCATCGGATCCGAGGAACAGCACGACCTTCGCGACTTCGTCCGGATCGCCGACGCGTCCGAGCGGCACGTTCGACGCCATGTAGTCGAGCAGGCCTTGCTGCTGCGCCTGATCGGGGCCGGCCAGCTCGACGAGACCAGGCGTTTTCACCGGCCCCGGGCTGACGACGTTCACGCGAATTCCGCGATCCTTCAGGTCCAGCGTCCAGCTACGCGCGAGGTTGCGCACGGCCGCCTTCGACGCGCTATAGACGCTGAACGCGGCGGTGCCCACGCTGCCCGCCGTCGACCCGGTCAGGATCACCGACGCGCCGTCGCGCAGCAGCGGAAGCGCCTTCTGAACGGTGAAGATCGTGCCCTTCACGTTGCGCCCGAACGTGTCTTCGTAGTGCTCTTCGGTGATCGCGCCGAGCGGCAGCATCGAGCCGCCGCCGGCGTTGGCGAACAGCACGTCGATGTGCGAATGCTTCTGCTGAACGGCATCGTAGACGCGGTCGATATCCGAGAGGTTCGACATGTCCGCGCGGATGCCGACGACGCGGCCCTTCATCGACTCGACAGCCGCGTCGAGCTCCTTCTGACGACGGCCGGTGATGAACACCGACGCGCCTTCCGCCGCGAAACGCGCCGCCGTTGCATAGCCGATTCCGCTGGTGCCGCCCGTCACGACCACGACCTTGTTTTCGAATTTGCCAGTCATTTGAGTTCTCCGTTGGTTTCGCGTCGCACGTTGCGTCGCGTTGAAGACATCATGCCGATGAGACAATCGGCGCGGTAGACTGCGAAACTGGGTTTGATAGTTCCAAAAATGGGTCAATCGAGGCATTCGGCATGGCGGACATCAACGATTACGTTCTATTTGCGGAAGTCGTCGGGCATGGAGGCTTCGCGGCGGCGAGCCGCGTCCTGCGCACGCCTAAATCGACGATCAGCCGACGCATCGCCGGGCTCGAAGCGCGGCTCGGCGTGCGCCTGATCGAACGTTCGACGCGCCGCTTTCGCGTGACCGACGTCGGACAGGCGTTCTACGAGCGTTGCCGGACGATCGTGCTCGACGTACAGCAAGCCGATTCGGTCGTCTCCGAAGCGCTCAGCGAACCGCGCGGCGTGATCCGCTGCAGTTGTCCGCTCGGTCTCATGCCGACTTTGTCGAAGGCATACAACACGTTTCTCACGCGCTTTCCGAAGGCGCGCTTGCAGGTGATCGCCGTGGATCGTCCCGTCGATCTGATCGAGGAACGCATCGACATTGCCATTCGCGTGCGCGTCAGGCTGGACACGGACGCGTCGTTGATCGTGCGGACGCTGGGGCATTCGAGCCGCATTCTGGTGGCCGCGCCCGTCGTCGCGTCGCTTTGCACGAGCGGCGACATTGCGGTGTTATCGACATTGCCGACGCTCGCGACCACCGATCAGATGGGCGAGATCGAATGGCAATTCACCGGACCGGATGGCGCGTCGCATACGATCCGCAGCGAGCCGCGCATGACGTGCGTGGACTATGTCTCACTGCGCGATGCGACGATGGCTGGGCTCGGCGTCGCCTTGCTGCCGGATCACGTTTGTCGCGAGCAGGTTGCGAGCGGCGAGCTCGTGCATGTATTTCCGTCGTGGAAAACCGAAACCGGGATCGTCCACCTCGTCTTTACGACCCGTCGCGGGCTGCCGCCTGTCGTCCGCGCGTTCATCGATCATGTGGCGTCCATCTTTCAGCTTTGAATCTCGCTCACGGAATGCGATAGCTGCCGGTCTTCTTGCCGACGTAGTTATATGTCCCTTTGTCCGAGGGCAGGGCGACGACTTGCTGCCAGTCGAACTGACCTTCGATGCCCTTGTATTTTCCCGTGCCCGAGCCGATCGTTCCCTTGCCCTTGGGCGTGCCGCCCTGATACGTGTAGGACTCGATGAACTTGTCGCCGTCCTTGTCCGAATAGACGCAATATCCGGTCGCCGTGCCCGCGCTGAAGCCGGCTTCGACGCAGCGCGCGGTGACGTTCTGCATCAGCGGCGATTTGTTGTTCGTCATCAGGAGCGTGGATTCGAAGAGATACACGGCGTCATCGCCGCTCACGCTGATATTGCGCACATCCGCGCCGGATGCGGTGTACGTGGCTTCGATATTGCCTTGCTTCGGAAGCGTCTGCGCCCAAGCGGCGGATGCGCCTGCCATCAGGCTCAGAACCGGCAACGCAAGGAGTTTCGTTGAACAGGGGAAACGGGTCATGATCAACCTCCAAAATTTTCTTCAGAACATATGGTTCGAGTTCCTAACTAATTCGAGCGAGCTTCGTCGCGGACGGATGCCTTTCGGACGGCGCTTGCACATCCCGTTATAGAAGTTTCAATCTGAAAGGTCCAGCGATTCGTCCGCACCGGTCCGGACGTTCGCGATGAAGCACGAACGTACGCGTTCCGCGCTACGCCGCCCGGCGGCTATGACAAAATCGGCCTCATGAGGCCTCCTTCCCCAACCGTTCCCATCTCGGTCGTCAACGGCTTCCTTTCGGGCGCCGACCGCGCCGCGGTCATCCGGCTCGCGGAGCATTCCGGCATTCCGCACGAGCTGCTCGGCATGCCAGCCGCGCGCGTCACACAGGAGCAGTTTTCGACGCTTTATCGCCTGCTTGCGATGGAACTCGACGACGAGATGCCGGGAATCTTCGCGCGTCCGCTGCGCAACGGCACGCTCAAATTTCTGTGTTTGAGCCTGCTCGACGCGCCGCGTCTGGAGGTCGCGCTGCATCGCTTCGGGCAGTTCTTCCATCTGGTGCTCGATGAATTCCAGCTCGTGTCGCGCCGCGAGGGACCGTATGCGACCGTCGAATTCGTCGCGAATCCCGCTGGACCGCCCGCGAGCGCGCTCGCGCGGGAACTCGTGCTGAAGCTCGTGCACGGCGTCGCGTCGTGGCTGATCCGCGCGAAGATTCCACTCATCGAAGCGGCGTTCGAATTCATGCGGCCCGCGCAGTCCGGCGATCTGCTGTACCTGTTTCCGGGGCCGGTGCGTTTCGGCCGCGACCGCACGCTCATCGCGTTCGATGCGCGCTATCTCGACCGCCCGATCCGTCAGCGCAAATCCGACCTCGACGCGTTTCTTCAGCGCGCGCCGGAGGACTGGATTTTCGTGTCGTTCACGGAAGAGATGGTGTGTCATCGCGTGCGGCAGTGCATCGCGACGGGCCTGCCGTCGACGCCGACCGTCGATGCCGTCGCGCAGCAGTTGCACTATTCGATGCGCACGCTCTGCCGACGTCTCGAAGCCGAGGGCACGACCTTTCAGGCGATCAAGGACGAAGTGCGCCGCGACATCGCGATCCAGCGTCTCACCCGTTCGAACGATGCCATCGCGGCCATTGCATACGACGTCGGCTTCGATAATCCGACCGCGTTTCATCGCGCGTTCCGTCACTGGACCGGCAGCACGCCCGCGGCGTACCGGCAAAGAAAAGGCGAGTGACGCGCCCAAAAGCGGCCGGCGCGTTTGGCAGATTTTGTCAGTGAAAGGGCAGATTCCGGTAGCTAAGGATTTCGGCGGCGTTGATACCATGCATCGCAACACATCAACGTTTGTTTGCCACAGCGCGCGTTTCGTCGAAAGGCTGTGGGCCCAGGAGTCATCGATGAATTACACGCCGCCCGTCAAGGAAATGATGTTTGTCATGGAAGAGCTGGCAGATATTGCAAGCATCAGCCAGCTTCCCGGACTTGCCGATTCGAACGCGGACACAGCGCTTGCCATTCTCGACGAAGGCGCGAAACTCGCCGTCGAAGTCATCGCGCCGCTGAATGCGCGCGGCGACCAGCAGCCGAGCGAGTGGCGCGACGGCGAAGTGACGGCGACGCCCGGTTTCGCCGATGCCTTCCGTCGATACACGGAAGGCGGCTGGCAAGGCATCAGCCATCCGGCCGAATTCGGCGGACAAGGGCTCGCGAAACTGATCGCGTCGCCGTGCATCGAGATGCTGAACGCGTCGAACCTTTCCTTCGCGCTGTGCCCGCTGCTCACCGATGGCGCCATCGAAGCGTTGCTGCTCGCGGGCTCGGACGAACTGAAGGCGCGCTATCTGCCGAAGCTGATCGAAGGCGTCTGGACCGGCACGATGAATCTGACCGAGCCGCAAGCCGGCTCCGATCTCGCGCTCGTGCGTTCGCGCGCCGAACGGCAGGGCGACGGCACCTACAAGGTGTTCGGCACCAAGATTTTCATCACCTGGGGCGAGCACGACATGGCCGAGAACATCGTCCATCTCGTGCTGGCGCGCACGCCGGACGCGCCCGAAGGCGTGAAAGGCATCTCGCTGTTCGTCGTGCCGAAGTTGCTCGTCAACGACGACGGCAGCCTCGGCGCGCGCAACGACGTGCATTGCGTGTCGATCGAGCACAAGCTCGGCATCAAAGCGAGCCCGACCGCCGTGCTCCAGTACGGCGATAACGGCGGCGCGACCGGCTATCTCGTCGGCGAAGAGAATCGCGGCCTCGAATACATGTTCGTGATGATGAACGCGGCGCGCTTCGGCGTCGGCTTGCAGGGCATCGCGCTGTCCGACGCCGCTTATCAGAAGGCCGCCGACTATGCGAAGGAACGCGTGCAGAGCCGTCCCGTCGATGGTTCGAGCGCGGGTTCCGTCGCGATCATCCGTCATCCCGACGTGCGGCGCATGCTCGGCACGATGCGCGCGATGACCGAAGGCGCGCGTGCGCTCGCCTACGTCGCGGCTGCGCACGCGGATATCGCCCATCATCACGACGACGCCGACACGCGCGCCCGCCATCTCGCGCTCAACGAATTCCTCGTGCCGGTCGTGAAAGGCTGGAGCACCGAAATGGCGAACGACGTGACGAGCCTCGGCGTTCAGGTTCACGGCGGCATGGGTTTCATCGAGGAGACCGGCGCGGCGCAGCTCTATCGCGACGCGCGCATCCTCGCGATCTACGAAGGCACGACGGCGATTCAGGCGAACGATCTCGTCGGCCGCAAGACGCTGCGCGATCGCGGCGCGACGGCGCAGGTGCTGCTCGCGCAGATCGACGAGACGCTCGACGCTCTGAAATCCGTCGATGCCGGCGATGCCGCGCGCGTTTTCGATTCGATGCATCGCCGTCTCGCCGATGGCCGCGACGCGCTCGCGAACGTCGTCGCCTACGTGCTCGAATCCGCGAAGCGCGATCCGAACGCGGTGTTCGCGGGCAGCGTGCTGTATCTGAAGCTCGCGGGCATCGTGTTGTCGGGCTGGCAGATGGCGCGCGCGCTGCTCGTCGCGCAAGCCAGACGGGCCGACGATCCGGCGTTCCACGGCGCGAAGATCGCGACCGCGCACTGCTTCTCCGAATACGTGCTGACGCAGGCGCGCGCGCTGGAAACCGCGATCGTCTCGGCGCACGGCGACGATCCGCTGTTCACATTGAGCGAGGCGCAATTCTGACGCCTGCGCGCGAAATCAACAGGAGCGATGCAATGCGTGAAGTAGTGGTGGCAAGCGGCGTGCGAACTGCGATCGGCGACTTCGGCGGCAGCCTGAAGGATTTCTCTCCGACGCAACTCGGCGCGATGATCGTGCGCGAAACGCTTCAGCGCGCGAACGTCGCGGGCGACGACGTCGGTCACGTCGTCTTCGGCAATGTCGTGCATACGGAACCGAAGGACATGTATCTCGCGCGCGTCGCGGCGATCGACGGCGGCGTCGCGCAGCACGTTCCGGCGCTGACGGTGAACCGGCTGTGCGGATCGGGCTTGCAGGCCATCGTATCGGCTGCGCAGACGATCATGCTCGGCGACGCGGACATCGCGATCGGCGGCGGCGCGGAATCCATGAGCCGCGCGCTCTACGCGTTGCCGGGCGCGCGCTTCGGGCAGCGCATGGGCGACGGCAAGCTCGTCGACATGATGCTCGGCGCGCTGCACGATCCCTTTCAGACAATCCACATGGGCGTGACGGCGGAAAACGTGGCGCGCAAATACGGCATTTCCCGCGAGGCGCAGGACGCGCTCGCGCTCGAATCGCATCGCCGTGCGGCGCGTGCGATCGCGGAAGGCCGTTTCGGCGAGCAGATTCTGCCGATCACCGTGCGCGCGAAAAAAGGCGATGCCGTCTTCGACACCGACGAGCACGTCCGCCACGACGCGCGCCCGAGCGACTTCGAAAGCCTGAAGGCCGTGTTCGTCAAGGAGAACGGCACGGTGACGGCCGGCAACGCATCGGGCATCAACGACGCGGCGGCGGCCGTGCTGCTGATGGAGCGTGGCGAAGCCGAGCGGCGCGGCGCGAAACCGCTCGCGCGGCTCGTGTCCTACGCGCACGCGGGCGTCGATCCGGCGTATATGGGCATCGGTCCCGTGCCCGCGACGCGCAAGGCGCTGGAACGGGCGGGTCTGTCCGTCGATCAGCTCGATGTCGTCGAGGCCAACGAAGCGTTCGCCGCGCAGGCGTGCGCGGTGACGAACGAGCTCGGACTCGATCCGCGCAAGGTGAATCCGAACGGTTCGGGCATTTCGCTCGGGCATCCGGTCGGCGCGACGGGCGCGCTCATCACGGTGAAGGCGCTTTATGAACTGAAGCGCATCGGCGGGCGTTACGCGCTCGTCACGATGTGCATCGGCGGCGGTCAGGGCATCGCGGCGATCTTCGAAAATCTTCAGTGAATCAGCCGAACGCGGGGACGACCTGCAGGAGCGGCTCGGGCTTCACCGCGATCTCGCCGGAGAATGGGCGGTCGTGCGAGAGAATCAGCAGCATGGTCGTCGCGAGACTCGCGCAGAAGAGCCCGATCGCGACGGCCGATGTCAGCCGGTTTTCGCCATGAACGAGCGCGATCGCGAAGACGAGACACACGGCGAGAAAGCCGAGGCACAGCCATTTGATGCCGCTGACTTCGGACCGGCTCACCAGAATGCGCTCGCGGCGCGCTTCGAGCGCCCGTTCCAGCGATACCGCTACCTGCCGCTGCGCGGTCTGCTGTCCGGGGGTTATCGCGGGCAGGGCGAGCGCGAACTGAAGCGCCTTGTTCAGCGTCGGCGGACTGATTTTCAGCGTGACCGCGCCTTGCGCCATCATCGGCCATTCCGTATTGACGGTGTATTCGATGTATTCCCGGATCAGCTTGCGCAACTGGATCTGCGCGTCTGGCGGAAAAGCGGCGGACAGCACGACGACGGATCGCAGCGCGCCGGCTTCGGCATCGACGGCGCCGTTGGCGCGCGCGGTGTCGTTCCAGACCTGCGCGGCGGTGAACGCGATGAGCAAGCCGAAGATGACGCCGATCGGCGAAAGCAGGCCCGGCGAAAGCGTCGTGAAGGCGCGCCGATGCGCGCTGGCCGCGAGCCGGCCCGTTACGAAGTGGATCGCCGCCCCCGCGACGCCCGTCGCGCCGAATACCACGAGCGTCATCTGCCAAAGCGGAAGGTTGTGCAACCAGGTGCTCGTCATCGGATGCGCTCCGTGGACCCGAACGGAGCACATTAAATCACAGTCGATGGGGGGCTTCGAAGGTGCCCGTGCGGATTTCGCCGCTGGGCTGATAGCGGGTGATAGCCGCTTCCCGAACGTCAGCACATTCGCGGCGCGAAAATCGACGCGGCGGTGAGTGCGGGCCACGCGCTAGCGAATTTTCTGTTGGCGGTCGAGTTCGCCGAGGTTCGCGAAGAATTCGTTGCCGTCGACGTGGTCAGCGCGATCGATTTGCGTATGCCCGATGGCAAGGGATTGATCGTCGGTTTCATGGGGTCGGCTATGTTCACGGTCAATTCAGTCAAGGAATGAACAACCGAATCTCGACCATATTCAGTCCCGTAGCAACGCGATTCCGCCCAAAATCGCCCGATTCACCGCCAAAGCACCATAAAAAAATCCCGTATAGTTAATGACTTGCGGGATTTTTGTTTTGGCGACCCACAAAATGACCCACGTCTGTCACGGCCTTTGATGTGCCGTTGGTCTGACATTGAGCGTTGCCGTTCGAATTGATACAAACGGTCCTCACATCTTTCTTGTGGCGTGTCGGAGCGAAGAGCGACACGTCCTGACGCATCGCTAACTCGCACGACTTGGAATGCTCTCGCAAGCGGGGAGCAAGCGAGAGCGGGACTTACCCGACATCAATATGACGCTAGCTATTTCTGGCTATTGAACTTCGCGAACAATCCGCTTTCTGCAACCTTCGATAGACTTCTCGTCAGTCTGCGCTATTCCATACGCATATTTGCAATATTCAGAAAGCTCTTTTTGGATGTCAGGTGATAGCTCATTCGCAGGAAAAGGATTTCCCTCATTTGCGAACGGATTGACGAACTCTCTTCGAAGCGTCAGCCTCCTTTTCAAGAAGTAGATGACGTTATCCTCATGATCGATATAGGAATGGTAATATCCGATGCTCAACCAAAATCCGAGCGTGAGCAAAGCAAAAACCATAAAAATAGCAGCAACGTTTCTCTTTCTATTCATAGAAATTACTTCCCCGGATCGGCAAGTGACAGTTCCGAGCGCAGCAATTTAACAATATCCATTCCGAGATTTCCGGGGCACGCGCGTCCCTTTTTTGTTGCGAGTTGCTGATATTCACGGTGCCCGCCTAACCTTTGAATATCGAAGAATTCCACGAGCACGCTACACAACGCTTTGCTTGCCTTTATTTGTTCAAGCGTTGGTTTGTCATGCCACAAAACAACCTGGTCCGTTAAAATTCCGCGAATATTCTTAATCTTATCAACCAACGATAAGCGGCTATATTCTTCCTGATACGCTTCACCAGCTTGCACAAGATCGGCAAGAAAAACTATTCCTATCTTACCCGTGTTATCGCCGGCGACGTGCTCGCCGGTGAACCGTATATCGCGACCTTCATAGATTTCACCTTGGCACGAAATAGCGTAGTGGTATCCGGCATCATCAAATGGCGGGCTTCTACCCATGTCTTCTGCTTGAACGCGCTGCATTTCCTCAATAGAGGGCGCGCCACACGAATAACTTCGGCCAGCGTGATGCAAAACAATATCTTGGTAGTCCCAATAACTATCCTTCAATACTTTTCGCGGCGGTTTTGCGTGCCATTCCGATCGCTCGATCAGCTTGTAGCCCTTTCTTGAAAGCGCATTAATGATCGCCTGCCGGGTCGCCGCACGATTATTCACAGAGATGGCTATCGCATCATCTTTACTGCTTCCCAGCGCTGAACGACTCGATGTCCAGTGTTCGATCTTGTAATCCGTGCTCATGTGCTTAAGCTCCTCTTCCGGGGTTTAGCTCCCGTTTGGGTGACGAGAACGAGACGTGGATATCGATAGCACTCACGCCATCTGTCTCAATTTTTGCGTAGCCGTTGGCGTCTGTCTTTCCGGATTGTTCGACGCCGGACACGCGCGCAACATACTTCTGATCGCGTAGCGGCTCACCGGTAACGCTGTCCTGCACATAGAACCAACTCGTATGCTTGCCTTCGCGGGCTGCCTGTGTAGGTGGCGCTGCAATTGGAGCACCACCATCTGTTGATGTGTGAGTCCCGTCTCCTTTCCCGTCCCTTATCAAGAACTCGGGATGCCCCGAAAGCACGCGATTCTGCCCACACGGACAAAGCACTCGATCCATATGCCTGACGAGCGGTAGCCCTTCGTCGAGCATCGTGTCGGCAGTGCCCAATATCGGAAAACCACCTTCACAATTCCCACAACTAGCAATGTCGTTGCGGCGTGAGAGCGTTCGCCCGTTCTCCGCGAAGAACGACGAAGAGCCGCCTAGAACTCGGCCTCGCGTAGTCGTCCAATCGCCTTTTCCAACCAGCTTGTCAGTCATGCAATGCTCGCCGCTCTATCGGCAAGGATCATTGATTCGTTATGCTTGCTTTTTGGCATTTGTTTCTATCCCTGTCGTGAATGCTCGCCCGGTTTGAGCGGCATCGTCAGCATACGAAGGCAGCGACCACGCGCAAGCAGCCGACGACATAGACACGGCGAAATCAACGAATTTTTACGGCATCATAAAATCAGCGCTGCGGAGTTCTGTCGTATTCGGCGAATCTGGCGCGTGGTTGCGCAGGGACGGGCTTGGCAGCCTTTAGTGAGTTTTCCAACCCGCGACGGTCGCGCAATGCGAGCGAAGCGATAGAACCCCAAGCGCCAAAAGGACCGTTGACGCATGGTGCTTTGGCACGCCTATGGGCGGGACGTGGCAGGGAATCCGAAAGGGTTGCCGGTAATGGTTGTACTCACCCGGTCTGCCACCCTTGTCACTGTTCCCGCCCGCCCCTTCCATCGAAGGGCGCGGCTCCGGGCTTCACACAGGAGTGAGACATGGGTAATCGAAGCGTCCATTCTGTCACAGGCACAGTCAGGATCGAGCATCGGCTGAGTCAGACAGCCGTGACTATCAAACGGACGCAAGACATCATCGCACAACAGAAGCAGACGCTTTGCGCTGAACAGGCGGCAAAGCTGGATGCCGTTGAGTCCAGTCTGTTGGCGGCATTGGCAAATGCCAGATTGTCAATACAGCTTTTGCAATCGGTGCGCGCCATGCTTCGACCGATGGACGCCGCCGAACAACAGCTTTTCGATGAGCTTGTTAAATGCGGCGTCGTGTCAAAGACCAGCGCGCGAACATAAAGGGAACCGTCTATCGCTCGAATGTCCGCAATTGACATGCGAACGTTCGCGTGAGGCGTTCGCATTGTCCGCACCAATTCGCACCTGCGTCGGAACGTGCCAGTCTAAATGAGCATGAGTGCATTCGTTCATGCGTACACCTTTGCGAATACTTAGCTACTGAGTATTTGCGCGTCATCGCGCCCGCATAGCGATTCTGATTTAGGAAGGACCCGCGCCGCCGTTTTTCAACCACCCCCCGTGCGAAGCGCATTTCGGGGCATGGGGTGTCGATGCGAGTCATGTGTTGTTCGCCAGTCGCGCTCGGCATTCGCGCAGAAATTTGTTTAGGCGGCGCGCTCTTCCAGCCGCTGCGATGCGCTTCTATATAGGCGCTGGCGCATTCGTCGAACGTGATCGCTTTCGCTTTGGCCGTTTCGTCGGCGGCGCGGTCTTTCTGCTTGGCGTCGAGCGGGTCAATCCCGTCGAGCAGGAGCCGCCGACATTCGAGCGCGCGTACGGGCGTCGGCGAGTCCGATCGTGTGGAGTGGCCCGAGACCCATGTATCGGGCGCGGCCCTGCCGCATGTAGCGGAACAGCCACGTTGACGCCGTTCTTTGTAATCTGTAAGTACAGCCCGTTCCCGTCACAGTAGTTCCCGGCGCGGCAGTCTTGTTGGCGAACGCCTGAGAGAGACGATTGATTGCGTTTGCCATGATTGAACCCACATATCGACCCACAAAATAATAGCGGATTCGCGCGGAAAGGTGCGGATTGATGCGGTTAGCATTTCCCTCTATTTAATTGATGTATAAGGGATTCTTGGATCGATGTGCAAAAGCATGGAATGCAAATGGGCGGACCCACTCACCGCCCGAGCCCGCTCGCCGCGATCTGCTGCTCGACATACTGCGCGAAGAGCGCGTGCATGCGCGTCGTCGGATGCAGTTCGTCGGCGAACATGTACGTCTGGTCCGCGTTCGACGTCACGTAGGTCGCCGGCGAGCACAGCAGCGACGTATCGTGCGGCGTCTTCGACGGATCGCACGCCTGCGCCGTGTTCGACACGGTGAATCCGTTGGCCTGATAGTTCGCGATGGTCTGCGTCGTCCACGTATAGGAATCGACGACGATGACCTTGCCTTGCAGCCCGTTCGTCTGCAACGCCGAGGTCAGCGTCGCATTGAAAAGCTGCGACAGTTGCGTGAGGTTGCCGCCGCCATCGGACTGGCGGAGGCCATCGGGCGAGAGTCCGATATTCGGCACGTTCACCACCACCACATGCGTGGCTCCGCTCTGCACGATCTTGCCGACGAGTTGCGCGAGCGTCGTCGCGGCGGTCTGCACGGTCGTGTTGGCGGCGGGCGGCGTGCCCGCGCGCAGAACATCGTTCGCGCCGGCCCAAACGAGCACGAGCTGATTCGAATTGAAACTTCCGTGCGACGACAGATAGCTCGAAATCTGCTGATTGACCGGCATTTCAATATCGCCGATCACATCGGTCAGGAACTGGTTCTGATCGGCCGGCGTGGCGACCGTGGAACCGCCTTGCGCGTAGCCCAAACCGCTTTGCGGCTTCAACTCGTGTCCGAGGTCGATCGTGAATGCCGCCGTCAGCGTGTCGCCGTAATACTGCGCGACATCCTGCGTCCAGACCTGGCCCGGATTGGTCGTGAAGCGCCCGCCTTTGACCGCGCTCGCGATGGGCGCGTACGTGCCGACATCCGACAAGCTGTCGCCGAACGCGACGACCTGCAGCTTCACGCCGCCCGCCGGCGCGGACGGACTCGTTCCGCCCGAGTCGCTATCGCTGCCGCTGCCGCCGCCGCATGAGGTAAGCAGTGCAATCAGCACGGCAGAAATTGCGCGGCGAATGCCGGGCGTGATTCCGATCTGGCGCATCGCTCCTCCGTCTCATCCTTGTCCGGGGCGGCTTCGCGCGCGTCGACGGAATGTCGTCCGGCGAGGAAGAAGTCGCGGCTCCGGGTATCGATGGCAACGTCAAGCAAGAAAGATGCGCTTCCCACTCCAGCGTCAGTAACCCGCTTATTCCGTCCCGCAGTCGTTGCAGGTGTTGTCGATGTACCTCGCCGGTTTGCCGTGCGTGGGCGGGCTGATCTGCATATAGCCGCCATCCAGGATGTTGTGACGCACGACGTTCCCGCTATAGTCGACGCCGCCTTCACCATTCGCCCCGCCCGTGATGTTGCCCCCGTTGACCATGCGGTTGCATTCGAGCACGTTGCCGCCGGTGTCCTGCGTGGCGTCGTTGTTCTCGGGGCCCATGCGGCAGTTGTCGGCGAGGTTGTAGGCCACGCGCCCGTTCACCGAGCCCACGAGCGCGATGCCGTACAGCGGGCAGTTGGCGAACGAGTTGAACATCAGCACGGCGCCGGTGCCGCCGCCCTGGCCTTCGGTCTGGAACATAGACTGGCCGAAGAAATCGCGGAAGCTGTTGCCCGCGAGGACGAAGTTGTCGACCGCGCCATTGGTCTGGACGGGAATGTCGTATTCGCCGGGGCGATCCCATTCGCGGATACGCGTCGGATTCGCGCCCACGAAGTTGCAGCCGACGAGACTGTTGCCCGTCGACGGCCCTTCGTAATTGAACATGTTGCCGTTGTTGCGGATCGTCTTCCTGAGCGTCACGCCCGGCTCGCACTGTAGATGCCGGTTGCTGGCCGTGACGACGACCGTGTGATTGAGCAGATACGTGCCGGCGGGCACCAGCACATCGCCGGCATCGATGGCGGCCTGGAACGCCTTGGTGTCGTCGGTCTTGCCGTCGCCGGCCGCGCCGAAATCCTTCGGGCTGCGCGGATCGACGAGCTTCGGCGGCGTGAACGACGTCAGCGGACAACTCGGCGTCGCCGGGACCGGCGAACTCGTGAGCGTGGCGCGATGCGCGCCGCCGTAGTTCTCGTTCCTCAGCCGATGCCACCAGCGCACGAAGGTTTGCCAGTTCAGCCGGTTCAGAACCCGGCCATCGTCCCAGACTGCGTAGACCGTCTGCACATGCTGCGTCACGCGTGGTGTGTTTATCGCGAGCACGGAAACAACAATCATTATTACGACAACCCAAATGGATTTCTTCATTTGCCTTCCGTACGCGCATTGAGATTCACGATGACGAGGCTCCGATGACGCCGCGCGCAGCCGCCACTCTCGCACGTTATGAACGTGGACTTCTGCACGGTAGCGCACCCGGCAAGCGCGCAAACTGCCCGGGCGTGCCAGCATGACCGTGCAGAATCGCGGGGTTCGCGCATGGCATCGGCGCGCGCCGTGCTGTGGCGAACAGTTCGCGCATGCCGTTTGATGCACTCTCCCCCGGTGCGCAAGCAAGCATCCGTCTTGCGCGGATCGAGGTCAATTTGCCGGAGGGAGAGTGCTGACCGCAACAGTGCAATCGCTAAGAGAACGTCTGCTCGGGGTTCATCAGGATCACAAGCGCATCGCGAGGAGCGCCTTCGTCCTGCTGCTGTTCGTTCTTGCCGGGAAGCTGATCGGCGCATCGAAGGAAATGGCGATCGCGTATCGATACGGCGTCAGCGGCACCGTCGATGCCTATCAGCTCGCGCTCACGATCATTACCTGGCTGCCCGCGACGATCACGAATCAGTTGAGCGTGCTGCTCGTGCCCGCGCTCGTCGCGCTCAGGAACGACAAGCACCGGCAGAACCAGCTTCTCAGCGAGCTCGAGGGCGCGGGGCTTG
Source organism: Caballeronia sp. AZ1_KS37 (assembly GCF_023631165.1). NCBI lineage: Bacteria > Pseudomonadati > Pseudomonadota > Betaproteobacteria > Burkholderiales > Burkholderiaceae > Caballeronia > Caballeronia sp. AZ1_KS37. The sequence goes on from NZ_JALQDP010000037.1 coordinate 222,414, forward strand.
CCATCGGCATCGTGGTATCGCTGCTGCTGTATTTTTTGTGGCCGCACATGGTCGGTCTCTTCGCCGGAACGCTCTCCGAATCGACGCGCGAAATGTGCCGGCAGATGGTCGTCGGGATGACGCCGGTCGGCGTGCTGGCCTTCACGATCTGCATTTCGGCGGCGCGGCTCCAGGCATCCGAAAGGCACATCAACACGCTGCTGGAATGCGTGCCGGCCATCGCGCTGCTGGTGTTCGTGCTGAGCGCGCGCAACAACACGTCGATCATGCCGCTCATCGTCGGCACGACGATCGGCATCGTGATTCAGGCCGTGTGGCTGCGCATCCTCGCCCGGCGCGCCGATGGCGTGCCCGCGCGCCCGCGTCTCTCCGTGCGCGCGCCGCATTGGCCGGGCATGACGCGCTCGCTCGGCATGTTGCTGATCGGCTCGGTGGTGGCGAACCTGTGGCTTCCCGTCGATCAATACTTCATGGCGCATATGGGCGATGGCGCCATCGCGACGCTCGGCTACGCGAACCGGCTGCTGTCGCTGCTCGTGAGCATGGGCGCGATCGCGATCAGTCGGGCGACCTTGCCGATTCTTTCGGAAATCCTGCATCGCGGCGATCACGCGCGGGCGCGCAGCACGGCGCGCAAATGGTCGTTCGTGATGCTGGGCGTGGGAACGGTCGGCGCGATGATCGCCTATGCGCTTGCGCCGTACGCGATCAAGCTGCTGTTCCAGAAGGGCGCGTTCACGAGCGAGGACACGATCGCGGTCACGAGCCTGTTCCGCTGCGGGCTTTCGCAGATTCCGTTTTCGTTCGGGATGTGCGTGCTCATTCAGTCGTTCGCGAGCGAGGCGCGCTACAAGGCGATCACGGTCATTTCCGTGCTGGGATTCGCGACCAAGCTAGCGGCCACGGCGATTCTGATCCGCTTTTTCGGATCGCAGGGCGTGCTGCTCGGGACCGGCGTGGGCGCGGCGAGCGTCTTCATCTCCTACTTCTTCCTCACCAGTTTCGCGCCGACCGCTACCGCACCGCGTTCCGATAGCCAGTGATTCATCGGCAGTCAGCCGCTCCGTTCGCGCGAGCGGCTGACCCGGTCCAAGTCCTACGCGCCCCGCACCATCACGCCATGACCGCGACGCTGCATTTCGGTGTCGTCCTCGGCGCTGTAGTCGCGGTCGAGCGCGGCAGCCGCCGCATACACGCCCGGTTCCTCGATGACGCCCGCATGGTTGCCCGGCACTTCCGCGACCGTCAGCCCACGGCGCGCAATCTTGCGCCAGAGCGGCAGCGGATCGCCCCGGTCTTCCTCGCGCGACGCGGCCCGTACGTAGACGATCGGGCCGCCTTCGTACGGCTTCGGCCGATAGTTGTTCATCGCGGCGCGGAACGTGTCGCGCATGCGCCGCAAAACCGGCGGCATCGGATCGGCGGATGCGACTTGCGCCGGCGTCTGCGGCACGCGGCCGAGGCGCATCGCCAGCTTGTTCCCGGCGGCCGACAATTTAGCGCCCGCAAAACCGACGCGTTCGCGCGGCGACATCCGCGCGAGCGTCTTCCATAGACGGCTCGCGTAATCGCGGCGGAATTCGAGCAGCGCGAACCACGGCAGCCAGCGTTCCTGCACGTAGGTGTCGAGCAGACACACGAACTCTGTCTGCTCGCCTGCGCCGAACAACTGCTGCGCGATTTCGAGCGCGACCAGTCCGCCGAACGAGAATCCGGCGAGCGCATACGGGCCGTTCGGCTGAACCTTGCGAATCTGCTCGACGTAAGTCTTCGCCATGTCCTCGACGCGGCGTTGCGGCGCCGTCTCGCCATCGAGCCCGAGCGCCTGAAGGCCGTACACCGGGCGCTCCTTGCGCATATTGCCGATCAGGCGCGTGCATTCGAGCACCGATCCCGTCACGCTATGCACGAGGAAGAGCGGGACGCCTTCGCCTTCGCGCATCGGCACGAGCACTTCCGATGTCTGCGGCAGCGCGCCGTTGTCGATGACATCGGCGAGCTTCGCGATGGTCGGCGCGCGCAACATCGTCGAGAGCGGGATTGGCCGTCCGATGATCGGTTGCAGTTCCGCCAGCAGACGCGCCGCAAGCAGCGAATGTCCGCCGAGTTCGAAGAAATTGTCGTCGCGAGCGATCGGGGCGAACGCGAAGAGCTGCTCCCATTTGGTCTGCAACAGCCGCTCCAGTTCCTCGCGCGTCGCGTAGCTCTGCGGCACGTCGCCGGATCGCGGCTGCAACGCGGGATGATGACGGATCGCATCGAGCGATGCCGGATTGCGCAGCGCGGCGGCGTTGGTCACATCGAGCCCGTTGACGGCATTGCGCACCGCGGCTTCCGTCAGCTTGCCGCTATGCGTGACCGGCAGATCGTCGACGGCCGCGATCACGTCGGGGACATGGGCGGCGGACGTGCGGCTCACGAGATCGCGCCGGATGCGCGCGATCAGCGTGCCGGTGAGCCGCGCGCCGGCTTTCAGCGTCACGAGCAGCACGAGCCGTTCGCCGACCGGATTGCCGGGCGCATCGGCATCGGCATCGGCGGCGCGCACGCGCTGCTGAACGACGATGCCCTCGCGAATCTCGGGAATGTCGTTGAGCACGCGATAGATCTCGCCCGGCCCGACATTGATGCCGCGCACGACGAGCACGCCGTCGCTGCGTCCGTGCAGACGCGCCGTGCCTTCCGGCGGAAACTCGATCTGATCGCCGTGCGTCCACAAGCCCGCATTGGCGCTGAAATACGCCTTGTGAAAGCGCTCGCCGTCCGGATCGTTGAGAAATCCGAGCGGGCGCGACGGGAACGGGTTCACGCACACCAGATCGCCGACGCCTTGCGTGCGCGCGCCGTCGCGCCACGCCTGCACATCGAACGCGAGGCTCTTGCATTGCGCCTCGCCCGCATAAACCGGCAGGTCCGGGTTGCCGAGCACGAAGCAGCCGAGGATGTCGGTGCCGCCGGAAATCGACTGCAATCGCAGCGGCTTCACGTTGTCGCGGACCCATTCGAACTGCGCGTCGAAGAGGATCGCGCCGGTGGACATCATCGCGTGAAGGCCGCCCAGATCGAATTCGCGCGACGGCACGAGCCCGGCGTCCTCGCACATCTTCAGATACGCGGGACTCGTGCCGAACACGTTGACGCGTTCTTCGGCGACGAGCCGCCACAACGTATCGACCGATGCGATCGGCCCGTCATAGGTAACGATTTCGACGCCCGACGCGAGCGCCGACAACTGCCAGTTCCACATCATCCACGCGCAACTCGTGTGGAAGAACATGCGGTCGCCCGGCCGGAGATCGCAATGCAGCCGATGCTCCTTCAGATGCTCGATGAGGCTCCCGCCCGCGCCGTGCACGATGCATTTGGGCTTGCCGGTCGTGCCGGACGAGAACATCACGAAGAGCGGGTGATTGAAGTTAAAGCGCTTCCATTCGACCCGCGCCGGATCGCCGGCCGCGAGCAGCGCGTCCAGCGAGTTGACGGGCGGCGCGGCATGCACGGCCGACGGATCGCCATCGAGACTGACGATGCCCGCAAGCGTTGGGAGCGCGTCGGCGAGCATCGATATCTTCTTGTCGAGCGGCGTGCCGGTGTCGAACGGCTTGGCGGCGGTATGCGCGAACAGGAAGCGCGGTTCGAGTTGCGTGAAGCGGTCGAGCAGCGTTTCGATGCCCATTTCCGGCGCGGCGGTGGACAGCGTCGCGCCGATCGCGGTCACGGCGAGCGCGGTGACGATCGCATCGGCGTCGTTGCGCATCACGCCCGCGACGCGGTCGCCTTCGCGCAGGCCGAGTTGCGTGAGCGCGTCGGCGAGACGAGCCACGCGCGCACGCAAGTCGCCGCGCGTAAAGCGCACGCGGCGGCCATCGGCGTGACAGGCGGTGAGCGCTGGCGAATCCGCGGGCGCAATCGAGAAGCCGAGCAGATTCTCAGCGTAATTCAGCGTGACGTCGGGGAAAAACCGCGCGTGTTCGCAACTATCGCCGACGCATACCGGCTCGGCTTTGCCCGACCACGTCAATCCTGGCGCCCATTGCAGAAAGGACTTCCAGAAGCCGCGGTAATCGCGGATCGAGAAGTCGTGTAACTCGCTAAAGTCTTTTAATGGCTGGCCGGATTGCGCTCGCAGCGCCGCGGTGAATGCGGATATCTGCGATGGTGTGGTTTGGACGGTTTCCTGGACAAAAATCGGCAGACGCGACTTCGCCTCGCCGGGCGATTCCGAACGATCCATGAAGTGGCTCCCTCAGCAGTTATGGCAATACCTTTGGGCACTCGGTTTGCCTTCTTTTTTAAATCTCTGGATTGTCTGCGGCGCTTTTTCGCGCTCTCGAATAGGTCCGATTCCGGCGGACATGTGCCATCGACGATTAAGCGTATCCAGACAGATCGCCCGGTAATGTGCGGAGAGAAACACAAGTCGTTCGCTGATTAATGAAGCGCGTTGGGAGTCGGTAGGAATGACGCGAATCGCCGGCTGGTCATGCCATATTATTTAATCAGGGGCTGAAGAGTTAATTCGCGACCTCGCGCGACCGAAACAATGCGATTTGCGATGCGTGAATTCGACACGCTTATAAACATCGAATAACCGGTATGCGTGGCATTCCTAATTGGAAAGATTATGAAAGATTCGTGATGCTATTCGTCAGGCCGCCGTAAGTGTGTGCGGTTCCTGCTGCTCTAAGATGATGCACGCAACGATATTTCCAGCACGGACAATAAGCGTCGTGCATCATGTCATGTCGCCTGAAAAAATACTCCGAACGCAACATGCATTTTCCGGCAAGAAGAAAGTTCATTGCCCTCGCGCTGGCGGCATGCGTGGGCGGCGTCATAGCGGCGCGCGCGCTCGAACACGATAGCGAACGAGCCGACGGTATCGCGTACGGCACGGATCCGCGCGAGCGGCTCGACGTCTATGCACCCGATTCGGGCACGCAGGGAAATCGCCCGGTCGTCGTGTATTTCTACGGCGGAGGCTGGCAAAGCGGCCATCGCAAGGACTCGCGCAATATTGCCGAGGCGCTCGCCGCGCACGGCATCGTGACCGTCGCGCCGGATTACCGCATTTATCCGCAAGCCGTTTTCCCCGGCTTTCTCGATGACGCCGCCGCCGCCGTGCGCTGGGCACGCGATCACGCGCACGAATACGGCGGCGATCCCAATCGCATCTTTCTGATGGGGCATTCCTCCGGCGCGCACTTGGCGTCCATGCTCGCAACCGATCCGCGCTATCTCGCCACGCAAGGCATCGCGAATACTTCGCTGCGCGGGATGATCGGACTCGCCGGTCCGTACGCCGCGATCCCGACGAGCGATCCCCACATGGACGAGATCTTTCCGGCGGCGTTGCGCGCGGGTGCGTTGCCGATCGCGTTCATATCGGGAGACGAGCCGCCGATGCTGCTCGCCGCAGGCACGGCCGACACCGATGTCGATCCGCGCAACAGCGATCGCTTCGCGGAAGCGCTGCGCGCGCATCATGACGCCGTCGTGCTGAAGAAATACGCGGGATACGGCCACGACACGATCATCGACACGTTCTCGGCGTCGCGCCGCAAGGATTCGCCCGTTCTCGCCGACGTCGTCGCGTTCATCGGCGCGCATTGAACGAGGCCGCGTCGGTTCGCCGCACGCGTGCTCCGGTGGATTGCTTGATGCAAGTCAATCGAGGATCGCGCAGCGCTCCTTAGAGTGATTCAGGACGCGTATGCGCGACCTTATTCATCGACCTCCGGAGCACATGATGCAAGCACGCGATGTAATGACTTCCCCTGTCGTTTCCGTCACGCCCGAAACGAGAGTGCATGACCTGGCGCGGCTCCTGGTGCAGCACCGCATCAGCGCTGCGCCCGTCGTCGATCAGGATGAGCGCGTCGTCGGCATGATCAGCGAAGGCGATCTGCTTCATCGCGAGGAAATCGGCACCGAGAAACGCAACCGCCGCTCGTGGTGGCTCGACATGCTCGGCTCCGATGGCGGCGCGGCCGACTACATCAAGTCGCATGCCCCGACGGTCGGCGAGATCATGACGCGCGAACCCATCTGCGTGAAAGAGGACACGTCGCTGGCCGATATCGCCGCGGTGCTCGAAAGCCATCACATCAAGCGCGTGCCGGTGCTGCGCGATGGCCGCCTCGTCGGCATCGTCAGCCGCTCGAATCTGGTGCAGGCGCTGGCGTCGGCGCTCGCCGTCGAAGCCGCGCCCGAGGCGCTCGCCAGCGATGCCGAGATCCGCGCCATGCTGATGGGCGATCTCGCGGGACGCGGCTGGGCGTTTCCGGGGCGCAATATCGTCGTGCGCGATGGCGTCGTGCATTTGTGGGGCACGGTGTGGTCGAGGGATCAGCTCGATGCCATGCGTATCGCGTCGCAAAGCATTCCGGGCGTGAAGCGCGTCGAGGATCACACGATTCCTTATCCGATCATGCCGGGGCTGTGAAAGTCCAAAGCCGATCAACGACAGGCGCGTCGCGGCGTAAGTCGTCTCGATCGGCCGATTTCTCCCACTATCCGGGACGACCCGAATTGCCGCGAACGGGCATCCGGTCCTACTATCGAATCCCGCTGCTATCGCGGCCAGAGGTACCCCCGGGTCATGCGTCCGAAGCGCATGCCTACATCAGCTAATCAAACGATGGGGAGACAGGTATGCTCAGCGCACACGAATTCGCAACCCTCATGCTCGTCAAGGATGCCGCCGATCAGATCATCGACCGGCACGAGCTCGACACGCTTCTCGAACGTCAACTGATCGCGATGGAACAACTCGTGAGCGGCGCGCAACTGCCGCGCATCACGGAAGATGGCGATTGGCTGCTGCGCGCCGTGCGGCGCACTCACTGAGTCGTCGGGACGTGTGCAGACGTACTGAGTCACGTCGGTACGCATCGGCCTGACCGCACTATCGATATCACGATTTCTCGTTTAGCCCGCGAGGCATGCGTTGTTAGCATTGGCATCGGTAAAGATGCCTTCGCTCAACGAGGAAACACGCATGTCCGACCGCAAGAACACGCCTTCCATTCCCGCGCGCCGTCGCACGCTCTTCACGCTCGCCGCGCTCGGTGCGGGGCTGTCGGGCGGGCTCGCCACGCGCATCGCGCAAGCCGCCGATGCGCCGAAGACCTTGCGTATCGGCTATCAGAAGTACGGCAACTTCGTCGTGCTCAAGGCGCGCGGATCGCTCGACAAACGCCTTGCGGCGCAAGGCGTCACGGTGCAATGGCTCGAATTCCCGGCCGGGCCGCAACTGCTCGAGGGACTCAATGCGGGCGCGGTCGATATCGGCACGGTAGGCGAGACGCCGCCGATCTTCGCGCAGGCGGCGGGCGTCGACTTCGTGTATATCGGCCACGAGCCGCCCGCGCCGCACGCCGAGGCGATCGTCGTGCCGAAGGATTCGACTATCCGTTCGGTCGCGGAATTGCGCGGCAAGAAAGTGGCGCTGAATAAAGGATCGAATGTTCACTATCTGCTCGTCGAGGCGCTCAAAAAAGCGAATCTCACGTGGTCGGATATTCAACCGGTCTATCTCGCGCCCGCCGATGCGCGCGCCGCGTTCGTGCAGGGCAGCATCGACGCATGGGCGATCTGGGATCCGTATCTCGCCGCCGCCGAAAAGCAGGCGAACGCGCGTCAACTGACCGACGCAGAAGGCATCGTGCGCAACGTGCAGTACTACCTCGCGACGCGCAAGATCGCGACGGCGCAGCCGCAACTCGTGCATGCGGTGCTCGAAGAGCTGGATCAGGTCGATCGCTGGGCGCGCGACAACGTCTCCGCCGTGGCGGCGCAATTGTCGCCGCTCGTCGGGCTCGATACCGGCATCCTCGAAACGGCGTTGAAACGCACGTCGTACGGCGTGCAGCCGATCGATCCAGCCACGCTCGCGTACCAGCAGCAGATCGCCGATACCTTCACGAGCCTCAAGCTCATCCCGAAGAAGCTCGACGTGACCGAAGCGCGCTGGAACGTTGCCTGACGCGGCGACCGGCGTTAGCACGATCACGCACATCCTTAGCGCGAATCGATGGTTCAGCCGCGCGCGACGCGTCGTTAGACTCGTTCGAGCGCCGCTGCATTCCTGCGCGCGGCAAGCCCTCTCTCAGACACGACGAACATGAATGTTTTCTGGTTCATCCCCACGCACGGCGACAGCCGCTATCTCGGCACGTCGCAAGGCGCGCGCGCCGCGAATTACGATTACTTCCGTCAGATCGCGGTAGCCGCCGATACGCTCGGCTACGAAGGCGTGCTGCTGCCCACGGGCCGTTCCTGCGAGGACGCGTGGGTGGTCGCGTCGAGCCTCATTCCCGCGACGAAGCGCCTCAAGTTTCTCGTCGCGATTCGCCCTGGCCTGAGCTCGCCGGGATTGTCGGCGCGCATGGCATCGACGTTCGACCGGCTCTCGAACGGGCGTCTGCTCATCAACGTCGTGACGGGCGGCGATCCGACCGAACTCGCGGGCGACGGCGTCTTTCACGATCACGACACGCGCTACGAAATCACCGACGAATTCCTCACGATCTGGCGCGGCCTGCTCGAACAGTCGCACGACAACGGCAGCTTCGATTTCGACGGCAAGCATCTGCAATCGCAGGGCGGCAAGGTGCTGTATCCGCCGGTGCAGAAGCAGCATCCGCCGCTGTGGTTCGGCGGTTCGTCGGCTGCGGCGCACGATATCGCGGCGAAGCACATCGACACGTATCTCACGTGGGGCGAGCCGCCCGCGGACGTCGAGAAGAAGCTCGCCGATATCCGCAGCCGCGCGAAAGCGGAAGGGCGCGACATCAAGTTCGGCATTCGCCTGCATGTGATCGTGCGCGAGACCGAAGAGGAAGCATGGGCCGACGCCGACAAACTCATCAGCAAGCTCGACGATGAAACCATCCGCCGCGCGCAGGCCTCGTTCGCGAAGATGGATTCCGAAGGCCAGCGACGCATGGCCGCGTTGCACGGCGGCAGCCGCGACAAGCTGGAGGTGTATCCGCATCTGTGGGCGGGCGTCGGGCTCGTGCGCGGCGGAGCGGGCACCGCGCTCGTCGGCAATCCGGAGCAGGTCGCCGGGCTGATGAAACAGTACGCGGAACTCGGCATCGATACGTTCATCCTGTCGGGTTATCCGCATCTGGAAGAGTCGTATCGTTTCGCCGAACTGGTGTTTCCGCTTCTGCCGCGCAAGCAGCGCGAGCAGGCGAGCGGGCCGCTCTCGGGGCCGTTCGGCGAAGTCATCGGCACGTCGGAATTGCCGCGCGCATCGGCATCATGAAACTGGCATTCATTGCTCGGCGCGCGCTGCCGTGGCTCGTGCCGTTGATGATCCTCATCGCTTGGGAAAGCGCCGCGCGCACGGGCGGACTGTCGTCGCGCGTGCTGCCCGAACCGCTCGCGGTGGTGAAGGCGGCGTGGGCGCTGATCGAATCCGGCGATCTGTGGGCCAACGTCAAGGTCAGCGCGGGCCGCGCGCTCGCGGGCTTCGCGATGGGCGGCGGAATCGGCTTCGTGCTCGGTCTCGCGACGGGTCTTTTCAAGCCCGCCGAAATCGCGCTCGACTCGACCGTGCAGATGATCCGCAACATTCCCGCGCTCGCGATGATTCCGCTCTTGATCCTGTGGTTCGGCATCGGCGAGGAAGCGAAGCTCGTGCTCGTCGCGCTGGGCGTGTTCTTTCCGGTCTACGTCAACACGTATCACGGCATCCGCTCGGTCGATCGCGACCTGATCGAGATGGCGAGAAGCTACGGCTTGTCCGGCTTCGCGCTGTATCGCGATGTGATTTTGCCGGGCGCGTTGCCGTCGATACTCGTCGGCGTGCGCTTCGCCTTCGGGCTGATGTGGGTGATGCTGATCGTCGCCGAGACCATTTCCGCGCAGTCGGGCATCGGCTATATGACGATGAACGCGCGAGAGTTCCTGCAAACCGATGTCGTGGTCGTCGGCATCCTGCTGTACGCGCTGCTCGGCAAACTCGCCGACATGGCCGCGCGCGCGATCGAACGCGCGACCTTGCGCTGGCATCCGGCGTATCAAACGAAGGCGCAATCATGAATCTGATCGATATCGACACGCTGACGCCCGCGTTCAGGCGCGTCGAAACACATGCGCGCGCGCCGCTCGGCGGGCGCGATATCGCCGTGTCGCTGCGCGGCGTGGAGAAGCGCTTCGGCGAGCGCACGGTGCTGGATCGGCTGGACTTGTCGATCGAGCGCGGCAGTTTCGTATCGATCGTCGGGCGCAGCGGCTGCGGCAAGTCGACGTTGCTGCGGCTCATCGCCGGTCTCGATCGACCGACCGGCGGCATTCTGCAGCGCAACGCCGCCGCGCGATCGGACGAACTGCAAGTGCGGATCATGTTTCAGGACGCGCGTCTCTTGCCGTGGAAGAGCGTGCTCGACAACGTGATGATCGGCCTGCCGCGCGACAAGCGCGACGAAGCCCGCGCGACGCTTGCCGAGGTCGGCCTTGCGGAACGCGAGAAGGACTGGCCGTCGCGTCTGTCGGGCGGGCAGCGTCAGCGTGTGGCGCTGGCGCGCGCGCTCGTCCATCGGCCGGATCTGCTTTTGCTCGATGAACCGCTCGGCGCGCTCGATGCGTTGACGCGCATCGAAATGCAGGGCTTGATCGAGCGTTTGTGGCGTGAACATCGGCTCACCGCGCTGCTGGTCACGCACGATGTGCAGGAAGCGGTGTCGCTCGGCGATCGCATCGTGCTGATCGATGCGGGGCGCATCACGCTCGATACCGACGTCCCGCTGCCGAGGCCGCGCACGCGCACGGCGCCGGGGTTTGCCGAACTCGAGGAACAGGTGCTTTCGCGGGTGCTTCAGCGAGGTTCGACGTGATCCTGGCGTGAGCGCCGCCCTCACTATCCCTCCAGCGGCACCGCGCTCACGCACTTCAACTCGTCGAGACATACGCTCGACTTCACGCCGCTCACGCCGGGAATACGCATCAGCGTGTCGAGCAGAAACTCCGACAAGCCCTTCAGGTCCCGCGCGATCACCTTCAGCATGTAATCGATATCGCCGGTCACGGCGAAGCATTCCTGAATCTCCGCGAGCTTGCCGACGACGCCCTTGAACTTCGCGAGGTCGCGCACGTGCCCGCGCTCCATCGTCACCTGAATGAAGGCGACGACGCCGAAGCCCAGCGCCTGCGCATCGAGCCGCGTCTCGTAGCCCTTGATGACACCCATCTCTTCCAGCCGCCGATGCCGCCGCAACGTCTGCGCCGGCGACAGGTTGATCGCTTCCGCCAGTTCGAGATTGGAGATGCGCCCGCGCGACTGCAGTATCCCGAGCAAACGCAGGTCGATACGATCGATCTCGATAGTCTGCAATTTTCTTTCTCCGATGAACCAATCGATGAAATCCGGACGCGCAAACTAGGGTTTGTCTGCGCGCGTTAGGAAATCATATTGTGCCGTAACAAATTTACACTGATTCCCCTAAATCGAGCACAAGGAGAGAGACACGTGACACATGAGGGACACGGCACGCTCAAGCGCGGCCTGAAGAACCGTCACATTCAGCTGATCGCGCTCGGCGGGGCGATCGGCACCGGGCTTTTTCTCGGCATCGCGCAGACGATCAAGTCGGCGGGACCATCGGTGCTGCTCGGCTACGCGATCGCGGGCATCGTCGCCTTTTTCATCATGCGGCAACTGGGCGAGATGGTCGTCGACGAGCCGGTCGCGGGTTCGTTCAGCCACTTCGCGGACAAATACTGCGGACAGTACGCGGGCTTTCTGTCGGGCTGGAATTACTGGGTGCTCTACATTCTCGTGTCGATGGCCGAGCTGTCCGCCGTCGGCATCTACGTGCAGTACTGGTGGCCGGGCATCCCGACGTGGATCTCCGCGCTCGTCTGCTTCTGCATCATCAACGCGATCAATCTGACGAGCGTGAAATCGTATGGCGAGCTGGAGTTCTGGTTCGCGATCGTGAAGGTCGTCGCGATCGTCGGCATGATCGGCTTCGGCGGCTGGCTGCTGTTCTCGGGCAGCGCCGGGCCGGACGCGAGCGTGACCAATCTCTGGCGTCACGGCGGCTTCTTCCCGAACGGCGTCTCCGGTCTCGTCATGGCGATGGCCGTCATCATGTTCTCGTTCGGCGGGCTGGAGCTGGTCGGCATCACCGCGGCCGAAGCGGACGATCCCTCGCACACGATTCCGCGTGCGACCAATCAGGTGATCTATCGCATTCTGATTTTCTACGTAGGCGCGCTCGGCGTGCTCCTTTCGCTGTATCCGTGGCAGAAGGTCGTGACCGGCGGCAGCCCGTTCGTGCTCATCTTCCATGCGATGAACAGCAACTTCGTCGCGCATGTGCTCAATGCCGTGGTGCTCACGGCGGCGCTCTCGGTCTATAACAGCGGCGTGTATTGCAACAGCCGCATGCTCTATGGTCTCGCGCAGCAGGGCAATGCGCCGCGCGCGCTGCTCAAGGTCAACCGGCGCGGCATTCCGCTCGCCGCGCTCGGCGTCTCCGCGCTCGCGACGGCCGTCTGCGTGCTCATCAACTATCTGATGCCGGGCAAGGCGTTCGAGTTGCTGATGGGGCTCGTCGTGTCGGCGCTCATCATCAACTGGGCGATGATCTCGCTCATCCATCTGCAATTCCGACGCGTGAAGGCGCGCAACGGCGAAACGACCGTGTTCAAGAGCCTCGGCTATCCGCTCACCAACTATCTGTGCCTCGCGTTCCTCGCGGGCATTCTCGTGGTGATGTGCCTGATCCCCGATCTGCGCATCTCGGTCTATCTGATTCCCGTGTGGCTCGCGGTGCTCGGCGTCGGCTATGCGATTCGCAATCGCCGTCGCGCGAGTGCGGCCTTGTCGCGCGTCTGACGGAGACGGTCATGTTCGAACACATCGATGCCTATCCCGGCGATCCGATCCTTTCGCTCAACGAAGACTTCGCGAAGGATCCGCGCGCGGACAAGGTCAATCTGAGCATCGGCATCTACTACGACGACGAAGGCCGTCTGCCGGTGATGCGCGCCGTGCGCGACGCGGAAGCGCAGTTGCTCGCGGAACCCGCTGCGAAACCGTATCTGCCGATGGCGGGCTTCGCCGCGTATCGCGATGCCGTGCAGTCGCTCGTATTCGGCGACGATTCGCCCGCGCGCATCGAAGGCCGCATCGCGACCGTGCAGACGCTCGGCGGCTCCGGCGCGCTCAAGGTCGGCGCGGACTTCATCAAGCGCTATTTCCCGGCGTCGCACGTCTGGGTGAGCGATCCGACGTGGGATAACCATCGCTTCATCTTCGAGCGCGCGGGCTTCACGGTCGGCACGTATCCGTACTACGACGAAGCGAGCGGCGGCCTGAAGTTCGACGCGATGCTCTCGGCGATCCGCGATCTGCCTGCGAAGAGCGTCGTGCTGCTGCACGCGTGCTGTCATAACCCCACGGGCGTCGATCTGAACGATGCGCAATGGGCGATGCTCATCGATGCCATCAAAGCGCGCGACTTGCTTCCGTTCATCGACATGGCGTATCAGGGCTTCGGCGCGGGACTCGATGCGGATGCGTTCGCGATTCGCGAGCTGGTTCGCCGCAACGTGCCCGCGCTGATCGCCAATTCGTTCTCGAAGAACTTTTCGCTCTACGGCGAGCGTTGCGGCGCGTTGTCGGTGATCTGCGAATCGGCGGAGATAGCGGCGCGCGTGCTCGGTCAACTGACGAGCGCCGTGTGCGCGAACTACAGCAATCCGCCGACGCATGGCGCGAAGATCGTCGCGCGCGTCTTGACGACGCCCGCGTTGCGGCAATCGTGGCAGGAAGAACTGGCGTCGATGTGCACGCGCATCGCGCGCATGCGTAGCGCGATTCACGCGCGTCTTTCCGGCAACGTGCCCGATGCGATGCTTGCGCGTTACGTCGAGCAGCGCGGCATGTTCACGTACACAGGGCTTTCCGCCGCGCAGGTCGATGTGCTGCGCGAACGGCACGGCGTCTATCTGATCCGCTCGGGCCGCATGTGCGTCGCGGCGCTGAACGAGCGCAACGTCGATGCGACCGCAAGCGCCATCGGCGAAGTGCTGTCGAAAGCGATCGCGTAGCCGCTCATTTTCGCCTCATTGTGCGCGGGCACACTGCATCCATCGCTGATGAAGGAGGGATGCAGTCATGGAAACGTTTCGCTCTTATGTCGATGGGCTGCTCGAGCAGCTCGACGCGCACGCCGATCGCACGGTGCTGCGCTATCTCGGCGACGACGTGACCGGCGCGGCGTTTCGCGCATCGATCTATCGATATGCGCGGGCGCTTGCGTCGTTCGGCGTCACGCGCGGCGGGTTCGTCGCGATGTTCGCGCCGAACTGCCCCGATGCGCTCGCGATCCGCTACGCGACCGGCCTGCTCGGCGCGACGACGATGTTCCTGCCCGCGATCACGCGCGCGGAACAGCGCGCCGCGTTTGTCACGCGCATGCAGCCGACGTTGCTCATCGCCTTCGAACAGACGAAGCATCTCGTGCCGGCGCATAGCGGCGCGCGTCTCGCGTATGTCGGAACGGGGCCGGCGCGTTTGCGGCTGGATATCCGGGCGCGCGTGCAGCACGATCTGCCGGTTGAGAGCCGTGCAAGACCCGACGATCTCGCCGTGGTGGTGTCATCGGGCGGCTCGACCGGCGTGCCGAAAGCGAGCCGCCGCAGCTTCGCCGCATATTCGACGATGGTGAGCGCGCCGAGCCCCGAGGATCGGCGGCAGCTTGTCAACGGCGCGCTTGCGTATCTGTCGCAGGTGCTCGTCGATAACACGTTGATGGGCGGCGGCATCGTCGTGCTCAAGCCTGGCTACGATCCCGCCGAAACGCTCGCGACGATCGAAGCCGAGCGCATCACGGACGTCTTGCTCGTCGAACCGCAACTGTTCGAAACGATGGATCATCCGGACGTTCATCGGCGCAATCTGTCTTCGTTGCGCTCGGTCGCGCATATCGGCGGATCGGCGCCCGCGATTTTGCGGCGGCGCGCGATCGAGCGCCTCGGCCCGGTGCTCACGCACATGTACGGCGCGAGCGAAGCGGGGCTCGTGAGCGTGTTGACGCCGTCGGACTATCTCGTCGATGCGAGTCTGCTCGAGAGCGCCGGGCGTATCCGGCCGGGCGTCGAGGTGCGGATTCGCCGCGCCGACGGCACGTTCGCGCGTCATGGCGAGCACGGCGCGATCGAGGTGAAATCGAAGGCGGTGGCGCAGGGCTATTACCGGCAGCCGATCGAAGCGGCGCAGAAGTTTCGCGATGGCTGGTGCATGACGGGCGATATCGGTTTCATCGACGGGAGGGGTTATCTGCATGTGATCGGACGTGGAGGGGATGTCGCCGAAATCGATGGTGCCGTCGTCGGTCCGGCGCAGATCGAAACGCCGCTTTGTGCGTTGCCCGATGTGCGCTATGCGCGCGCTGTTGCATCGGCCGATGCTGCGCGCGGTTATGTGTGGGATGTCGTAGTGGTGCCGTGGACAGGAAGGCGTGTGGATGTCGCGCGTTGCATGCGGGCGCTTGAATCGGCGTGTGGGGTCGCAGTGGCGAAGGTTGTGCGGATGGCTGCCGTGCAGCGCGTGCCGCTTACCGAGCAAGGGAAGGTGAATCGGGCGGCGATTGGGTTCTGGTGTCGGGAGGCCTTAAGTACCAGGTGTACATTCGGCCAAGCGCGTGCGATGCCGGCTGCAGTCAGTTGAAATATTGTCCTTGGTAAGTAAGCACGCCGATCGACGACGTAAAGCTACCGCCATCGACAAGTCCCTCACTCATGCTCCGGAGCACGATCAACGCATTTGCCGAATTGAGCGTGCCCGAAGATCGAACGCAGCCGTAATGACACCATTGCTACCGCCCTGCGCATTTTGAGTGGTGTATTCCTGTTTAACGCTCGCAAACGGGAGTTAAACATTCTCGGCATGGTAGCCACCCGATCCAATAGGATCGACGCCGCTAATACGCACGTCTTCAAGCGTGAACTTCTGGAAGTCGAGCGGCGTCCCGCCTGACTTGCGCATCGTGAGGATGGCTCTCGGGATAACCGTGCGTTTTGAAGGCATACACGCAAAGTCCGAATTAGCCCCTGTGCCTCGCCCGCCCCAGCACCAAATGCGCCATCGTCCCCAGCACGATCCCCCAAAACGCCGACCCCAACCCGAGAAAACTCATATTCGAAGCCGTCGCGATAAACGCGATAAACGAAGCTTCCCGATGCGCCTCATCCTGCACCAGCCCCACGACGTTCGCCGCGATCGCGCCGAGCAGCGCGAGACCGGCGAGCACCGCAACGAACGCATTCGGCAGCGCGGCGAACAGCATGACGACCGTCCCCGCAAAGCATCCGCCGATCAGATAGAAGACGCCATTGGCGATGCCCGCAACATAACGATTCGCCGGGTCGCGATGCGCATCGGGCCCGGTGCATAGCGCCGCCGTAATCGCCGCGATGACGATGGTGATGCCGCCCGAAAACGCGACGAGCATCGATGCGAGGCCCGTCGTCATGAGCACGGGACGCGTCGGCGTTTGATAACCCGACACGCGCAAGATCGAAAAGCCAGGCAGGAATTGCCCCGTCAGACTGACGATGACGAGCGGCAACGCAAGACTCACGGTCGATTGCCAGGACCAAGTCGGCATCGTGAATACGGGGCGCGTGAGATGAAGGCTGACCGACTCGAAATGCGTCAGGCCGAGTGCCATCGCCAGCGCGCAGCCGGACGCGAGAACCAGAATGAGGCAGTAGCGCGGCGCCCATCGGCGAAAAACGAGGAAGCTCGCGATCATGCCCAACGCGAGCCACGGCGTAACGGCAATCGACTTGAATACGTTCGTGCCGAACTGAAAGAGAATGCCGGCCATCATCGCGCAGGCGATGCCCTTCGGTATGCGCTTGACGATCTCATCGAACCATCCCGACAAGCCGAGCACGAAGATGCACGCGCCTGCGACGATATACGCGCCGATCGCCTCGCTCACCGGCATGCCGGGAAACAGCGTGACGAGCAGCGCCGAACCGGGCGCCGACCACGCGGTGATGATCGGCTGCTTCAGCCACACACTCAGCGCGATGCCCGAAACGGCCGCGCCCATCGAGATGGACCAGACCCACGACGCGATCACGTCGTTGCCGACATGTGCCGCGTGCGCGGCCTGGAAGAGAATCGCGAGCGGTCCGGCATACGAGATGATGACGGCAAGCAACCCGGCGCTCACCGCCGATACCGACCCGCTTCCTTCCCGCGATACCGGAATCGACATGCGCGGCTTCAGCGAATCGACGACGGATGATGCGCGAGGGCCGTCACTTGCATCGTCATGTACGGGAAGAGCGGCAGGCCGGACAAGATCGTGTGCAGTTCATCGTGCGAATCGACATCGAAGACGCTGTAGTTCGCATATTCGCCGACCACGCGATGCAACTGCTGCCATTTGCCTTGCCGCTGCAGTTCCTGCGAGTATTCCTTCTCGCGCGCCTTGATTTCATCGGCTTTGGCGGCGGGCATGTCGTGCGGCAGATGAACGTCCATCCTGACGAGATAAAGCATGATGTCCCCAATCGTTGTTGATGCGTTGATTCGATGATTCAAGCGCGCTTGTCGCGACGATAAAACGCGAGCTTCGCTTCATCGATCTGAAGCCCGAGGCCCGGTCCTTCCGGCAAGTGCAGATCGAAGTCGCGATACTGCGGACGCGCCGTGACGATGTCGTCCTTCAACAGCAGCGGCCCGAACAGTTCCGTGCCCCACGCGAGCTGCGGCAACGCGCTGAAACCATGCGCCGATGCAATCGAGCCGATGCTGCCTTCGAGCATCGTGCCGCCGTAGAGCGACACGCCCGCCGCATCGGCGATGGCGGCCGTGCGCATCATTCCGTAGATGCCGCCGGACTTCGCGATCTTCAGCGCGAACACATCGGCGCATGCGTGACGAACGAGTTCGAGCGCGTCCTCGGGGCCCGTCACCGCTTCGTCGGCCATGATCGGCACGATGAAGCGCGCCGCGAGCCGCGCGAGCGTGCCGCGCTGCTCGCGCGGAGTCGGCTGTTCGATGAGATCGATGCCCGCTGCCTGAAGCGCTTCGATGCCGAGCGACGCATCGGTCTCGCTCCATGCCTGATTCACGTCGACGGTGACTTTCGCGCGATCGCCGAGCGCGGCCTTGATCTTCGATACATGCGCGACGTCATCGCGCACGCCGCGCCGGCCGATCTTCAGCTTGAATGTGTTGTGACGGCGTTCGGCCAGCAGCATTTCCGCTTCTTCGATATCGCGCTGCGTGTCGCCGCTCGCGAGCGTCCAGAGCACCGGAAGCGTCTTGCGCACCGCGCCGCCGAGCAACTCCGACACCGGCACGTTCAACCGCTTGCCTTGCGCGTCGAGCAGCGCCGTTTCGAGCGCGCACTTCGCGAAGCGATTGCCGCGCGCGACCTTGTTGAGCTTCAGCATCGCCGCGTTGATGTTGCTCGCATCCTGTCCGATGAGCGCGGGCGCGAGATAGGTATCGATCGTCAGCTTGATGCCTTCGGGGCTTTCATCGCCGTAAGACAGGCCGCCGATGGTCGTGGCTTCGCCAATGCCCTCGATGCCGTCGCTCGTGCGCAGACGGACGATGACGAGGGTTTGCTGCTGCATCGTCGCCATCGCGAGTTGATGCGCGCGAATGGTCGGGAGATCAACCAGAATCGCTTCGACGGAGGTGATTTGGGCGTTCATACCTGAAATGTCGGAATGGAGAGGTTGATGCAGTATTGCGCGCCCGTTTGCCGCCTGTCCAAGACCATTCGCGTCTAGTGCGATACCCCCCAGGTATGACGTGCGTCATCGCCCCCGATCCGTGCGCGCCGTGTAAGGAATCTTCTCCTCGTCATACAGCCGGTAAATGAGTTCGAGCATTTCCTTGATGTCGCGCGATTCGTCGAGCGCGCGCATGCTCATGATGACCGGCGAAACGAGCGTGGGATCGTCGAGTTCCTTGTAGCTCACGTCGTCGCGCTTCAGGCCGTGGACGCTGCTCGGCACGACGGAAATGCCTTCGCCCGCCGCGACGAGCCCCAGCGCGATCTGCAATTCGCGCACTTCGTAGATCTTGCGCGGCGCGAGCCCGCGATCCTGAAACGCCGCGAGCACCTGATCCGCATAACTCGGGCGCGGCGACTTCGGAAAGATGATGAGCGTCTCGTTGACGAGATCGCGCAGCGAGAGAATGGGCTTCGCGAGCGAGAGCGGGTGCCCGAGCGGAAGCGCGACGATCAGTTGCTCTTCGCGCAAGATCACGCGACGGATGTTGGCATCCTCATGACGAATGCGCCCGAAGCCCACATCGATGCGGCCATCCTTGAGCGCGCGGATCTGGTCCATCGTCGACATTTCGTGCAGGCTCAGTTCGACGGTCGCGTTCTCGTCGCGAAAGCGCCGGATGATCTTCGGCAGCATGCCGTAGAGCGTCGAGCCGACGAATCCCACCGAAAGACTGCGCTCGATATTGCCTACGCGGCGCGTCATCGATTCGAGTTCGGCGGTCTGCGCGAGCAACTGCACCGCATGCGAATAAAAGAACTTGCCGGTCTCCGTGAGCTTGAGCGGCCGCGAGTTGCGTTCGAAGAGTTGCACGCCGAGCGTTTCTTCGAGTTGCTGTATTTGACGGCTCAAAGGCGGTTGTGCGATATGCAGCCTTTCGGCCGCGCGCGTGAAGTTTCTTTCTTCCGCCACCGCCACGAAGTAACGCAGGTGTCGCAACTCCATTCAATACCTCCTGGATATGGCCCGATACTAAATCAGTGTTGGACTGGGCTTCTTTACGTCCATTATCCTGCCTTCACGCTCTGTTTCAACACCCGACTATACCTTCCGAGCATATCTGCACAGGTGATGAAGCGAGGGTTAACCCCCACCAGAAAATTGCGAGATTCAGGAGAAGACATGAGCATCAAAGTGTTCGATACGAAGGAAGTGCAGGACCTGCTGAAGGCCGCTGCGAACATCGGGAGTCAGGACGGCAATGCTCGCGCCAAAGAGATCACGCATCGCCTGTTGAGCGACCTCTTCAAGGCGATCGACGACCTCGACATGACGCCCGATGAAATCTGGGCCGGCGTCAATTACTTCAACAAGCTCGGTCAGGATGGCGAAGCGGCGTTGCTCGCCGCCGGCCTCGGTCTGGAGAAGTATCTCGACATCCGCATGGATGCCGCAGACCGCGAAGCCGATATCCACGGCGGCACGCCGCGCACCATCGAAGGCCCGCTGTATGTGGCCGGTGCGCCGGTGCGCGAGGGCGTGTCGAAGATCGATCTCGATCCCGATGCGAACGCCGGCCCGCTCGTCATTCGCGGCACGGTCACGGGTCACGATGGCAAGCCGGTTGCGAATGCGGTCGTCGAATGCTGGCACGCCAACTCGAACGGCTTCTACTCGCACTTCGACCCGACCGGCGCGCAAAGCGATTTCAATCTGCGCGGCGCAGTGAAAACGGGCGCGGACGGCAAGTACGAATTCCGCACGCTGATGCCGGTCGGATACGGCTGCCCGCCGCACGGCGCGACGCAGCAACTGCTGAACTCGCTCGCGCGTCATGGCAATCGTCCGGCGCACGTGCACTTCTTCGCGACGAGCGAGAAGCATCGCAAGCTGACGACGCAGATCAACATCGAAGGCGATCCGCTGATCTGGGATGACTTCGCTTATGCGACTCGCGAAGAACTCGTTCCGCATGTCGTCGAAAAGACGGGCGGCACGGCGCTGGGGCTGAAGGCCGACGCGTACAACGAAATCGTGTTCGACATCCAGTTGACGCCGCTCGTGCAGGGCAAGGACAACCAGCTCGTCCAGCGCCCGCGCGCATCCGTCACCGCGTAATTACGCAACAGCGGCGGTCAGCCCGCCGCCGCCCGAATCTCCGTACGACCCCTTCGATACCGATGCATGCGCTCCGTCGCCGGAACGCGCATAGGGAGAACTCATATGTCCGCCATCACCGACAAAGCCACGCAGCTCGATGAACTGCTGCAAAACGCCGTCCAGGACGACAAGGAGAGTGGCATCTTCCGTTGCCGCCGCGACATCTTCACGAACGCCGATCTGTTCGATCTCGAGATGAAACACATCTTCGAGAGCAACTGGGTGTATCTCGCGCACGAAAGCCAGATCCCGAACAACAACGATTACTACACGACGTGGATCGGCCGTCAGCCCATCGTGGTGACGCGAGACAAGACCGGCGAGTTGCACGCGGTCATCAATGCATGCGCGCACAAGGGGGCGATGCTCTGCCGCCGCAAGCACGGCAACAAGGGCAGCTTCACCTGTCCGTTCCATGGCTGGACGTTCTCCAACACCGGCAAGCTGCTGAAGGTGAAGGACGAGAAGACGACCGAATACCCGATCCAGTTCAACACGCACGGCTCGCACGATCTGCGCCGCGTGCCGCGTTTCCAGAACTATCGCGGCTTTCTCTTCGGCAGCCTGAATGCGGATTCGATGCCGCTCGAAGACTATCTCGGCGAGACGAAGGTCATCATCGATCAGATCGTCGATCAGGCGCCGAACGGCCTCGAAGTCTTGCGCGGCAATTCGTCGTACATCTACGACGGCAACTGGAAGATGCAGATGGAAAACGGCTGCGACGGTTATCACGTCAGCACCGTGCATTGGAATTACGCCGCGACGATGGGCCGCCGCAAGATCGAAGGCACCAAGGCCGTCGATGCGAATAGCTGGAGCAAGTCGGTCGCGGGCGTGTACGGATTCGATCATGGCCACATCCTGTTGTGGACGAAGACGATGAATCCGGAAGTGCGGCCGGTGTATCAGCATCGCGAAGAGATCAAGGCGCGCGTGGGCGAAGTGCAGGCGGATTACATCGTCAATCAGACGCGCAATCTGTGCCTCTATCCGAACGTCTTTCTGATGGATCAGTTCAGCACGCAGATTCGCGTGGTGCGCCCGCTCGGCGTCGACAAGACCGAAGTCAGCATCTTCTGCTTCGCGCCGAAGGGCGAGAGCGCCGAAGATCGCGCGACGCGCATCCGTCAGTACGAAGACTTCTTCAACGTGACCGGCATGGGCACGAGCGACGACCTCGAGGAATTTCGCGCGTGCCAGTCGGGTTATGCGGGCATCACGGCGATGTGGAACGACCTCTCGCGCGGCGCGCCGCTTTGGGTCCACGGTCCTGACGAGAACGCGCAGAACATGGGTATCAAGCCGCTCATTTCGGGCGAGCGCAGCGAAGACGAAGGACTCTTCGTCGTGCAGCACGAATACTGGGTCAACGTGATGCGCGACGCGTTGAAGAAGGAACAAGGGGAGGCACTGGCATGAGCTTCGACTACCTGAAAATCTGCGCGACGCTGTATCGCGAAGCGCGTCTGCTCGACGATCGTCAATGGGACGAATGGCTCGGCTGCTATGCGGAAGACGTCACGTACTGGATGCCCGCATGGGACGACGACGATCAGATCACCGATGACCACGAAAGTCAGATCTCGTTGATGTATTACCCGGATCGCGGCGGCCTCGAAGATCGCGTGTTCCGCATCAAGACCGAGCGCAGTGGCGCTTCGATGCCCGAGCCGCGCACGAGCCACAACGTCACCAACGTGGAAGTGCTGGCCGAGCGCGAGAACGAAGTGGATGTGCGCTACAACTTCGACACGCTCAATCACCGCTACAAGATCACCGATCATTTCTTCGGCACGATCTTCGTGACGCTGCGCAAGGTCGACGACATTCTGGTGATTGTGCACAAGAAGATTGTGCTGAAGAACGACTATATCCGCCAGGTGCTCGACGTCTATCACGTCTGACACTCGCGGTGACGAGACAGGAAGTAGGAGGCAACATGTCCAGCTACAACATTGCACTGAATTTCGAAGACGGCGTGACGCGTTTTGTCGAATGCAAGGCGGGCGAGAAAGTTCTCGACGCCGCATTCCGCGCCAAGATCAATCTGCCGATGGATTGCTCCGACGGCGTGTGCGGCACCTGCAAATGCCGCGCCGAAAGCGGCAACTATGATCTCGGCGACGACTACATCGAAGACGCGCTTTCCGACGACGAAAAGGAAAGCGGTCTCGTGCTCACCTGCCAGATGGTGCCATCGAGCGATTGCGTGATCGCGGTCCCGGCATCGTCGACGGCATGCAAGACCGCGCAGAGCAAGTTCGCCGCGACGGTCACGAAGATCGAGCCGCACAACGACGCCGCCGTCGTGCTCGAACTGGATGTGGATGCCGCTACGCCCGCGCCGGTTTTTCTGCCGGGCCAGTACGTGAATATCGATGTCCCGGGTAGCGGACAGCATCGTTCGTATTCGTTCTCGTCGGCGCCGGGCGCGACGAAGATCAGCTTTCTCATCAAGAAGATTCCCGGCGGCGTGATGAGCACATGGCTCGAATCCGCGCAGGCCGGTCACACGGTCGAGCTGACCGGTCCGCTCGGCAGTTTCTATCTGCGCGGGGTGGAGCGTCCGCTGCTGTTCCTCGCGGGCGGCACGGGTCTCGCGCCATTCCTCTCGATGCTCGAAGTGCTCGCACGCGCGAACTCGCAGCAGAAGATTCACCTCATCTATGGCGTGACGCGCGATCTCGATCTCGTGCAAGTCGAAGCGATCGAAGCCTATACGGCGCGGTTGCCGAACTTCACGTTCAGCACCGTCGTCGCGGATGCGGATTCGAACCATCCGCGCAAAGGCTGGGTGACGCAGCACATGCCCGCCGAATCGCTGAATGACGGCGATGTCGATGTGTATCTCTGCGGCCCGCCACCGATGGTCGATGCCGTGCGCAAGCACTTCGACGATAGCGGCGTGAAGCCCAACAGCTTCCACTACGAGAAGTTCACGCCCAACGCCGCGCCGGTGGCAGCATGAACACGCAACGATTTGCCGGCAAGGTGATGGTCGTGACCGGCGCGGCGCAGGGCATCGGGCGCGGCGTGGCGCTGCGTGCGGCGGCGGAAGGCGCGAAGGTGGTGCTCGTCGATCGCGCGGACTTCATCGGGGAAGTGGCCGCCGAAGCGCAGGGCGCGGATACGGCCGGCTTCGTCGCCGACATGGAAACGTATGAAGGCGCGGCATCCGCGATGGCGTTCGCAGCGCGCACGTTCGGCGGCATCGATATCCTGATCAACGGCGTCGGCGGCGCGATTCGCATGCGTCCGTTTGCCGAGTTCGAACCCGCGCAGATCGACGCCGAAATCCGGCGCTCGCTCATGCCGACGCTCTACGCGTGCCATGCCGTGTTGCCGCATATGCTCGAACGCGGGCGCGGAACCATCGTGAACGTGTCTTCAAACGCGACGCGCGGGATTCGTCGCGTGCCGTATTCGGCGGCGAAAGGCGGCGTCAACGCAATGACGCAGGCGCTCGCGATGGAATACGGCGAGCGCAACATCCGCGTGGTCGCAGCCGCGCCGGGCGGCACCGAAGCGCCCGCGCGACGCGTGCCGCGCAATGCGAGCGGCGACAGCGAGCAGGAAGAAGTGTGGATGGGCGAAGCGGTGAAGCAGGTCACCGAATCGACGTTCTTCAAACGCTACGGCACGCTGGACGAACAGATCGCGCCGATTCTCTTCCTCGCATCGGACGAAGCGAGCTATATCACCGGCGCGGTATTGCCCGTCGCCGGCGGCGATAACGGCTGATCTCACGGGAGACGCAATCATGAGTGAACGCAAGGCAATCGTTCCCGCGGGAATGGAAGCGGTCTACGAAAAGATCCGCTATGCGCCCGCGATCAAGGCCGGCAATACGATCTACGTGTCCGGGCAGATCGGACGCGATGCGAACATGCAACTGGTCGAAGACCGCGAAGCGCAGATCGTGCAGGCTTTCGACAATCTCGAGCTCGTGCTCGAAGCGGCGGGTGCTTCGTTGAGCGATGTCGTCGACGTGACGAGCTTTCATACCGACATGCGCGATCTGCCGTTGTTCATGCAGGTGCGCGAGCGTTATCTGAACACGCATCCGCTGCCGGCGTGGACCGCGATCGGCGCGCATATGCTCGGTGGTTCCGCGGGTTATATCGTCGAAATCAAGGCGGTCGCCGTAGTGACGGCGAGCGCGTCGTAACACGCAAGAAACGTCAACGTAAAAAGAACCGACCTTGCTGCGCCATGCACGCAGCAAGGAGAACGCGCGCGCGTTCATCGTTCCGCCTGATCAATACATTAAAAATCGCGGAATCAAAGCAAGTCCTACATCCTTGGAGACACCCATGCGGCAAATAGACGTGCAAAAGCTATGCGACGATGCCCGGTTCAGCAAGTTTCATTTGCTGCTTCTGTTCTGGTGCGCGCTCATCATCATCTTCGACGGATACGATCTCGCGGTCGTCGGGATCGCGCTTCCGTCGATCATGAGCGACATGGGCATTCAGCCGACGAGCGCCGGATTCATGGTGAGTTCCGCGCTGCTCGGCATGATGATCGGCGCGGTGTTTCTCGGCACGATTGCCGACAGGATCGGCCGCGTGCCCGCCATCGTCATTTGTCTGCTGCTGTTCAGCGTATTCACGGCCGCGGCCGGATTGACGCGCGATCCCGTGACGTTCGGCATCGCGCGCTTTCTCGCGGGACTGGGCATCGGCGGCGTCATGCCGAATGTCGTCGCGCAAATGACCGAGTATTCGCCGCGCAAGATCCGCAGCACGATGGTCACGCTGATGTTCAGCGGATATTCCGTCGGCGGCATGCTCGCGGCGCTCGTCGGCAAGGGGATGATCGAGCGCTACGGCTGGCAATCCGTCTTCATCGCGGCGGGCCTTCCGGCGCTGCTCGCGCCCGTGATCCTCAAGTACATGCCCGAGTCGCTCGCATTCCTCGTGCGAAACGAACGCGCGGCGCGCCTGAAGGACATTCTTTCGCGCGTCGATCCGCGCTATGTGCCGCAAGAGGCCGACCGCTTCGCGCTTTCCGATCGCGAAGCCGCGCCCGGTTCGCCGATCGCGCGACTCTTCGCCGAAGGACGCGGCATGAGCACCGTCATGTTGTGGATCGCGTTCTTCATGTGCCTCTTCATGGTCTACGCGCTGAGTTCGTGGCTGACGAAACTGATGGCTGGCGCGGGGCACAGCCTCGGCTCGGCGCTCACATTCGTGCTCGTTCTGAACTTCGGCGCGATGATCGGCGCGATCGGCGGCGGATGGCTCGCGGACCGCTTCAACATCAAGTACGTGCTGATCGCCATGTACGCGCTCGCCGCGATTTCCATCAGCCTGTTGGGCGTGAAGGTGCCGGTCGGCGTGCTGTTTTTCCTGGTGGGTCTCGCGGGCGCATCGACGATCGGCACGCAGATCGTCACGTATGCGTTCGCCGGTCAGTTCTATCCGACCGCGATCCGCTCGACGGGCATCGGCTGGGCGTCTGGCATCGGGCGCAGCGGGGCGATTCTCGCGCCTATCGTGATCGGCTTTCTCGTGAGCAAGGCGTTGCCGCTGCAGCAGAACTTCGTCGCCATCGCGGTGCCCGGCGTCATCGCGATGCTTGCCGTTTGTCTGATCGATACGCGTCGTTCGCGCAATGACGCCATCGCCGTGGCCGCCGCCGATCCGGCGTAACGACGCGTGCGCCCGGCAATCACTCCTTCGCGGGCTTCGGTTGCCGGGCCTTCTGCGGCTCGGATGGAGCGCCGCGCTGCGTCGGCGCGCGCGTGCAGGCATCGGGCGGCGTGACATAAGGCACGTCGTGGCAGCAGCACGCATAGACCGGAAAGCCGTACGCGTTCGTGCGGACGATGGTCGTCGGTCCATGCAATGGACACACCGCTTTCATGCAGCCTCCTGAAAATGAAAACGCAGTCAATCAGGTGGTTTCATGTTACTCGCGATATGCGCGTGCGCTTGATTCAAGTCAATCGGAGCCGCGGGCGTCCCGATAGAGTGAGAGCGTCGATTCACGTCACGCGCCACGCAACGGAGTTCGCAGATGAAAGCACTCGTCTATCACGGCCCCGGCATCAAGTCGCTCGACGAGCGGCCGAAACCCGCGCTCGCCGCCGCCACCGATGCGATCGTTCGCGTGACGCGCACGACCATCTGCGGAACCGATCTGCACATTCTCAAGGGCGATGTTCCCACCTGCGAGCCCGGCCGCGTGTTGGGTCACGAAGGCGTGGGCGTCGTCGAGGACGTCGGCGCGGCGGTGTCGACGTTCAAGCCGGGCGATCGCGTGCTGATCTCGTGCATTTCGTCGTGCGGAAAGTGCGAGGCGTGCCGACGCGGCATGTATTCGCACTGCGCGACGGGCGGCTGGATTCTCGGCCACAAGATCGACGGCACGCAGGCCGAATACGTGCGCATCCCGCACGCGGATACGAGCCTCTATCCGATTCCGGCAGATGTCGAGGAAGAGGCGCTCGTCATGCTCTCCGACATTCTTCCGACGGGCTTCGAATGCGGCGTGCTCAACGGGCGCGTGCAGCCGGGCAGCACGGTCGCGATAGTCGGCGCGGGGCCGGTCGGTCTCGCCGCCTTGCTCACCGCGCAGTTCTACGCGCCGGCGCAGATCGTCATGATCGATCGCGACGCGCATCGGCTCGAAATCGCGCGTACGTTCGGCGCGAGCGCGTGCATCGACATCGCGCGCACAGAGGCCGTCGCCGAGATCATGCGTCTGACCGATGGCGCGGGCGTCGATTGCGCCGTCGAAGCGGTCGGCGTGCCCGCGACCTTCGAGCTGTGCCAGCAGATCGTCGCGGCGGGCGGCACCATCGCGAATGTCGGCGTGCATGGCGTGAAGGCCGATCTGCATCTCGAATCGCTCTGGGATCGCAACATCAGCATCACGACGCGTCTCGTCGATACGGTCAGCACGCCGATGCTGCTCAAGACCGTGCGCGCGGGGCGGCTGCAGCCGAAGCAGCTCATCACGCACCGCTTCACGCTCGCGCGCGCGCTCGACGCTTACGACACCTTTGGCCGCGCGGCGGAAACGAACGCGCTGAAGGTCATCATCGAAATTTGAAGTGGGCGGCCTTCAGCGGGAAGCCGTGCGGGCCGGAAAACGATGTACCGCAAAATCCTGGTTGCGCTCGATGGCAGCGAGTGCTCGCAACGCGCGCTCGACGAAGCGATCCGCATCGGCGCGCGCGCGCGAGTGAATGTCGTGTACGTGATCGACGTGGCCGCGCTTTCGTCGTATCCGGCGCAGTATCGCGTGAACGTGCGCGAGGAAGGCGGGCACGCGCTCGATATCGCGTATGCGCGCGTGATCGATGCGGGCATCGAATGCGAAACGGAACTCGCGGAGACGCGCAACGTCACCGATACGATCGCGAAGTGCCTGCAGCGCCGCGCGGTGCACATGCCCGCGGATCTCGTCGTGATGGGCACGCATGGCCGGACCGGGTTGCGCAGGCTCGCGCTCGGCAGCGTCGCGGAAGCGTTCGTCAGACGCTCGACGTGTCCGGTGCTGCTCACGCGCGCACCGAAGCATGTCGCGAAAGACGCGTGAGCCACGACGAGTGAGGCGCGCCCGCGCGATGGCCTGACCGGAGAACAATGACATGGGCCTCGGAATGCAGATCGCCTGCCTCGGCTTCGCGGGCTCGAGCGCGATCGAACGCGAAGCGGGCGTCGAACTCGTGCGGCTTGCGGGCGTCGCGAAAGACATCGTCGATTGCAGGCTCACGATCAAGGCGTCGCTCGACCGCGCGGGACGCACTGTCTTCGACGCGCAACTGGTTCTGCTCACGCGCGATTCCGAGCAGGTCACGGTGCAACGCAGCACACACGCCGACGTGAACGCGGCGCTGCGTCATACATTCGATGACGCCGTTCAGTTGCTGCTTCAGCGCGGCGCGCCGGACGCGATTTGATCCAGATCAATACGCGCTCCGAAACCGTGGCCAAGACTAAGTGGATATGCGCTGCGCCGGCTCGCGTCGCATCAACGTTCCACGAGGTATCGGCATGATCGTTACGTTTCCGAGTCAGCCGCCCGTCTATCAGGGCGATGTCCCTTCGCTCACTTTCGCCGCCTTCGCGGACGGTGAGCCGATCGAGTGCACCATTTCGGCCGAAGCGCTGGAGGATCACTTCGGCGCGGCGTCGTGGCGTGAGGAAGATCTGCAGCAGGCGTTCGAGAGCCATCGCTCGTCGATAGAAGGCGCCGCCGAACATGTGCTGAGCCGCGTCGGCGGCACGTCGGTGATGCTGCGCAGCGGATTTTTCCGCTTTCGCGAAGCGCGCGCTCAGACTGCTTCGAGCCGCGCCTGATCGAGGATCCGCACGTCCTTGCCGCGCGCGTCGATCACGCCGGCCTTTTGCAGCCGCGAGAACATGCGGCTGACGGTTTCGATCTTCAGCCCGAGATAGCTGCCGATTTCCTCGCGCGTCATGCGCAGCACGAATTGCGCGGGCGAATAGCCGCGCGCCTTCATGCGCGTCGACAGATTGAGCAGGAAGGCCGCGACGCGCTGCTCCGCCGTCATCGTGCCGAGCAGCATCATCAGATTGGATTCGCGCACGATCTCGCCGCACATCATGCGATGAACGTGATGCTGCACCGCCTTCACTTCGCGGCACAGCAATTCGAGCAGATCGAACGGAACGATGCAGACGACGCTGTCTTCCAGCGCGATGGCGTCGCACGCGTGGCGGTCGGTGCTCACGCCGTCGAACCCGAGGGGCTCGGCCGCCAGATGAAAGCCCGTGACCTGCTCGTGTCCTTCGCGATGCATGACGACGGTCTTGAAGCAGCCGCTGCGCAGCGCATAGAGACTCTGGAAGGAATCGCCGCTGCGGAAAAGCGTTTCGCCGCGCCGCACGAAGCGCGTCGAGCTGATCATCGCGTCGAGACGCTGATAATCGACCGGCGACAAGCCGGACGGCATGCAGATGCGCTTCATCGAACACGTCGAGCAACGCGTGCTCGGCGGCTTCGCGTCGGCGTGCATGCCGGGACTGTCTGCGCTCGCGGAAATCATGCTGCGCCTCCTGTCGAACCGGATCGCGCATCGACGCGCGATCCCGCATGTCACGTGTCCAATTATGGAGTGCGCTGTGTCGAAAAAATGTCGGTGCTGGCTGATCGTGCCGTAGGCATTCGGGAAGACGTGTAGGGAAATGCCGACACGCGCCGCTTCGATTCAGGCGCTGTCGTCGTCGAAAAGCTGATGGCGCACCGCGTAGCGCACGAGCGCGGCTTCGTGGGGAATCTGCATTTTTTCGAGGATGCGCGCCTTGTAGGTGCTGATGGTCTTCGCGCTCACGCACAACGCCTCGCCGATATCGCTGATGGATTCGCCCGCGCACAGCCGCCGGAACACTTCGAACTCGCGGTTCGACAATCGCTGATGCGGTAGCGCATCGTCAGGTTCGGTGAGGCTTTGCGCGAAGCGTTCGGCCATCGCGAGGCTCACGTACGCGCCGCCCGACGCGACCTTGGCGACCGCCGCGACCAGCTCCGCGCTCGCGCTTTCCTTCGTCAGATAGCCCGACGCGCCGGCCTTGAACGCGCGCGCGGCGTATTGCTGCTCGGCGTGCATCGTGAGCACGAGAATGCGCAGCGCGGGCTTTTCGTCCTTGATCTGCTTGAGCAGGTCGAGGCCGCTGCGGCCGGGCATCGACAGATCGAGCACGAGCACGTCTGCCTCCGTTGCGCGCACGAGCGCGAGCGTGCCCGGCCCGTCGCTCGCTTCGCCGGCGACCTCGAAGCCGTGCGCGTTCGCGAGGATATGGCGCAGGCCGTCGCGCACGAGCGCGTGGTCATCGGCGATCAGGACTTTCGTCGTCATGGATTCGGTTCTTCCGTTTCGCGGCCCGGCACCAGCAGAACGGGACACCGCGACAGCCGCGCGAAACCTTCCGCGACGCTGCCGAGCACGATCCGCCGCAAGCCGCGCCGCCCGTGCGTGCCCATGACGACGAGATCGGCGCGGAAATCGTCGGCGCAATGACGGATGCGCTGCGGGATGTCATCGCCGAGATACTCGACTTCGCACACGCGCGGCGTGCCCTTCACGCCCGCTTGCGTCATGCGCTCCGTGGCCGTCGCAGCGAGCCGCCGGCCTTCCTCCAGCAATGCGTCGCGCAGGCCAGGATAGAACGCGCTCGTGGCGTCGTAGGAAACGGGCTGCATGTCCACGACGAAGAGCGGCTGAATTTGCGCCGCGGTCGCGCTTGCGATCCTGATCGCCTCATCGAGGGCGTGGAGGGAAGTCGGGCTGCCGTCGATGGGCACGAGAATGCGGTTGTACATGACGATCTCCTGATCCGGTGTGTTGGCGCTTCGCGGGTGTGCGATCGAGTCTACGGACGGCGTATGCAAAACGGTTGACGCAAGTCAAGGAACGGACCGGTCATCGGCGGGGCGATGAAGCGGAATGTCCACGACGACGCGAAAGCCTTCGCCCGGCGCGCTGCGAAACTCGATGACGCCGCCCAGTTGCCGCACGCGCTCGCCCATGCCGAGCAGGCCGAACGTGCCCGCCGCGCGCGGCCGTTCGATCTCCGCGCCGCGGCCGTCATCCTCGATCGTCAGCGTGCAGCGCGCATACGCGCAGCCGATCGCGATGCGAACTTCCGATGCCCGCGCGTGGCGCACGACGTTCGTCAGCGCTTCCTGCACGAGCCGGAAGAGCGACGTGGACGCAGTCGCCTCGAAGCCGTCCTCGTCGCCTTCGATATCCAGATGGATCGTCAGATCGTAGCGGCGGCGGTAATCGCAAACGAGCCAGTCGATTGCGGCGAAAAGGCCGAGATCGTCGAGCACGGGCGGACGCAGGCCCGCCGCGATGCGTCGCAGCGAACCGATGATCGTGTCGATTTGCGTGAGCGCCTGCTGTTTGAAGCGCGCGTTCGGCGCGGTGCTGTCGAGAATCGACAACTGCATTTTGAGCGCGGCAAGCTGCTGGCCGAGATCGTCGTGCAACTCGCGGGCAATCGACGCGCGCTCGTTTTCCAGCGCCGTCTGTACGTGCGCGGAGAGCTCGCGCGCATGCTGCAGTTCCGTGAGCCGCAAGCGGTCGGTCATGTCGCGCGTGACTTTGGCGAAGCCGATCAGACTACCCGACGGATCGTGCAACGCGGTGATGACGACGTTCGCCCAGAAGCGGCTGCCGTCTTTGCGGATGCGCCAGCCTTCGTCCTCGACGCGGCCCACGCGCGCCGCCGTCGAGAAGGCGTTGTGCGGCTTGCGCGCGGCGATATCGTCGCCCGGATAGAAGACGGAAAAATGACGGCCGACGATATCGCTCGCGTCATAGCCCTTGATCCGCCGCGCGCCGTTGTTCCAGGTCGCGACGTGGCCGTGCGCGTCGAGCAGGAAGATCGCGTAGTCCTCGACCGCTTCGACCAGCAGACGGAAAGGTGCGTCCGTCAGCAGCGAAGGCGTGTTGCCGGGTTCGGTCGCGGAGCAGTCGATCATCGTTGCAATGGGCGGATGCGCTTGCAACGTCGACGCGTTGCGGCGCTATTGCTTCATCATCTGAAAGGGCGGCAAGGGCAGCTCGTCGCCGTCGAGAAACGCGGTCGCGCAGCGCACCGCGAAGCCGAGCGCGCCGTCCTTGCTTGCGAATGCGCCGAGATTGCCGAGCGAGGTGGCATGGCCGTCCTCTTCGAGAATCGACGCGGTCGCGACGAACGCGTTGCCTACACGAGTGGCGGAGGGCTTAAAAGCCGCTCCCCGATGATAGATGATCATAGATTTGACCGGTGGAGATGATCGAAAGGCTTATGCGGCAGGCATGCCGCGGCGTGAGAGCGAATGCGCGCGGATCAGCGCGGGTTCTGCACTGACTGTCGATAGTCGATCTCGGCCATGCCGTAAGCGAACGCGTAGCGCACCGCGCCCGTTTCGCTGGCGAATTCGCCGAGCATTCCGCTCGAACGGCGCGT
Organism: Caballeronia sp. AZ1_KS37; assembly: GCF_023631165.1. Taxonomy (NCBI): domain Bacteria; kingdom Pseudomonadati; phylum Pseudomonadota; class Betaproteobacteria; order Burkholderiales; family Burkholderiaceae; genus Caballeronia; species Caballeronia sp. AZ1_KS37. The sequence continues at coordinate 255,239 of NZ_JALQDP010000037.1, forward strand.
GCCGTCCGGTTCTCGCACGATGAGCATCGCCGCGTATCTGTCCTGCTCCGGGACGGCGGTCGCGCTCAGTACGTGCCCTTTGTAGATCACGTCGTCGGGTCGATTCATTGCTCTCTCAGGTTCTAATGTTTTGCCGGCGTGGCAATTCTGACGTTTGCCTACATTCCGTAAGCAGTAAGCCTAACCGTTCAATTTTTGTCGCTTAATCCGATTTAAGCTTTTTTACTTTTCCCATGCAAATGCTTAAGTCCGACCAATCCTGCGGGCATCGGGTCGCGCCTCTGCGCATCGCGTTGAACAGTCTCGATACCGACTTCGCCGCAACGACGTACATCGCGCCGGAGAGCCCCGAATCGGAGCGCATCAGCAGATCGGCTGCGAAAAGCGCCGCGATCGCGACGAGCGGGTGGCACATCACCTGAGCGGTCAAGCGTTTCATCTGCGTCTCACCTCGAAAACATCTGTCGAAATCGGGCAAGACCGCACAGTGCTGCGATAGCGATACGAATCGGGTCCCGTCCTGAGCCTTACTGTGCCTTTAACGTCCGCTTGCAGTCCTGCCCGCACGTCCGCGCTGGCTGCCCGAGCGTCCGGGTTTTTTCCGCTGTCTGCGAATTCGTGAGACGCATACATACAGCCCGCCGACCGTTCCGCCAAAGCCTAGCGTTCAGCCGACGGTCGTCCACTTTTTTAAGCCGTTGCAGACAATAATCGCGACTGCACCGGGGCCGGCCCCTCCTGAACGGAGATCGCAGATGAAAGGGCATTTATCGGTTGGCGTGATCGCAGTCGCTATCGCAGCAATCATCGGTGGATGCAGCGGAGGAAGCTCCTCCGATCCGTCCTCGACATCCGGCGGCTCCGCGTCGGCATCCGGTCCCGCGTCGGCGTCGAGCCCAGCGTCGGCATCCAGTCCTTCGGCAGCATCATCGGCAAACGGCGCGAGCGCGCCCGCGAGCGCAAGCGCTCCCGCGATGAACTCGCCGTCCGCATCGACTCCGATGGATGTCACCACGTATCACAACGACATCCGCCGCACCGCGCAGCAGCTCGCCGAGACCCGGCTCACGCTCGCCAGCGTGAAGTCGTCCACGTTCGGCAAGCTCGGCTTCTATGCCGTCGATGGCGCCGTCGATGCGCAACCGCTCTTTCTCGCCAACGTGCCGATCGCGGGCGGCACGCATAACGTGCTGTACGTCGCGACCGAGAACGCGACCCTCTACGCGTTCGATGCCGACACCGGCGCCGTGCTCTGGCAAGTCTCGACGCTCGGCGCGGGCGAAGTGCCGAGCGACGATCACGGCTGCGACCAGACCACGCCGAAAATCGGCATCACGGCGACGCCGGTCATCGACCGCTCGCGCGGGCCCAACGGCGTGATCTATGTCGTCGGCATGTCGAAGGACAGCGGCGGCGCGTATCACCAGCGCATCCACGCCATCGACATCGCAACGGGCGGCGAACTGTTCGGCGGCCCGACCGAAATCACCGGCTCGTATCCCGGCACCGGATCGGGCAGCGTGAACGGCGTCGTGCCGTTCACGCCGGGCCAGTACATCGAGCGCGCGTCGCTGCTGCTGCTGAACGGCGTCGTCTATACGGCGTGGAGCTCGCATTGCGACACGCTGCCGTATACCGGCTGGCTCATCGGCTACAGCGCGGACACGCTCAAGCAGACGGGCATCCTCAACGTCACGCCGAACGGCGAGATGGGCGGCATCTGGATGGGCGGCGCGGGCCTGGCATCGGACGGCACGTCGATCTATTTCCTCGACGGCAACGGCACGTTCGACGCGACCATCAACGCGCAGGACATGCCGATCAGGAACAACTTCGGCAACGGCTTCCTCAAGGTCACGCCGAGCGCGACGTTCGCGCTTCAGGTCAACGATTACTTCGAGCCGTCGAACACCGTGGTGGAATCGAACCAGGATCTGGATCTCGGCTCGGGCGGCGTGCTCGTGCTGCCCGATGTCACCGACATCAACGGCAACGTGCAGCATCTCGCGATAGGCGGCGGCAAGACGCGCGTCCTCTACGTCGTGAACCGCGATTCGATGGGCAAGTTCGATTCGAACGCGGATCACATCTATCAGCCGCTTTACTCGACGATCACCGGTCCGATGTTCACCGCGCCGGCGTTCTACAACAACACGATCTACGTCGGCCCGGCGGGCGATCATCTGAAGGCGCTGCCCGTCGTCAACGCGATGGTCGCGACGAGCGCATCGAGCCAGACGACGAGTCCCGCGGGCAACTGGAATTTTCCGGGCCTCGCGCCGGTCATTTCCGCGAATGGCAATACCGACGGCATCGTATGGGGCGTCGAGAACACCACGCCGACCGCCGTGCTGCATGCCTACGACGCGAGCAATCTCGCGATCGAGCTTTACAACAGCAATCAGGCGGGCACGCGCGATCAGTTCGGCAACAACAAGTTCATCTCGCCGACGGTCGCGAACGGCAAGGTCTACGTCGGCACAAAGACGGGCGTGATGGTGTTCGGTCTGCTCGGCGGATGACTGGCGCGGGTCGGGGCCGCATCGATATAAGATCGCGTTACCTCGACCCATGGAGCTTCCGATGCAACTGACCCGTCTTCTCGTTCCGACGTTCGTGCAGACGTTGAAGAACCTGTCGGCGTGGCTCGATAAAGCCGCTGCATTTCAGCACGAGAAAGGCGCGAATCCCGATGCGCTGATGACCTTGCGTCTCGCGCCCGACATGTTTCCGCTCGCCGCGCAAGTGCGCTTCGTGTGCTTTCAGGCACAGGAACCGGTGTACCGGCTGCGCGGCGAAGACCTGCCGCAGACAGTGCTGCGCGTGCGGAAAGAAGGCGCGCATTCGAACGAAGCGCCGGGCACGTTCGCCGATGCGCAAGCCTGCATCGCCGATGCGATCGCATTGCTCTCGAACCTCACTTCCGATGCGCTCGACGCCGGAACCGGCGAGCCGATCGCGCTCGATTTGCCGAACGGCATCGTCTTCGACATGACCGGCGAGCAATACGCGCGCGACTGGTCGCTGCCGCAGTTCTATTTCCACGCGATGACCGCTTACGCGATCCTGCGCAACCACGGCGTGCGGCTCGGCAAGCCGGATTACGTGGCGCACATGTTCTCGTATATCCGGCCCGGCACGCTGCCCCAATCGGGCTGAATCCGCGCGACTTCGGCACAATGCTTGCGCAGACACGAACTACGACCTTGCGCCATGCGACCCGCCGACCCGAACGTTTCTCCCGCCCTCGAATGCCGCCGCCTGACGAAAACCTACGGCAGCGGCCGCATCGTGCTCGACGCGCTCGACTTCGCGCTCGGCGCGGGCGAGTTCGTCGCGATCATGGGCGACTCGGGCGTCGGCAAATCGACGCTGCTCAATCTGATCGCGGGCCTCGACACCGCCGATAGCGGCGACGTGCTGATCGACGGCGCATCGATCTCGACGCTTCCCGACGACGCCGCCACGCGCCTGCGCCGGCAAAAGCTCGGCTTCGTGTTCCAGGCGTTTCACGTCCTGCCGCATCTGACGCTGTATCAGAACGTCGCGGTGCCGCTGCTGCTGAACGGCATGCCGCCCGCGTCCGCGCGCGAGATGCTCGCGGCGGTCGGCCTCGACGGACGCGGCGACGACATGCCGCGCCAGCTTTCCGGCGGCGAGTTGCAGCGCGTGGCGATTGCGCGCGCGCTGGTGCATCGGCCGCGCCTCATTCTCGCCGATGAACCCACCGGCAATCTCGATCCGCAGACCGCGCACGAAGTGCTCGAATTGCTGCGCGCCGAAACCAAGGCGACGCGCGCCGCGACGGTGATGGTTACGCATTCCGAAGCGGCGGCCGCGTTCGCGGATCGCGTCGTGATTCTGCGCGACGGCGCCTTGCACGCCGCGGCGCTCGCCCGATGAGCGATATCGCCGCCGGAAGCGGATTCGTCGACACGCTCGCGCGCTGGCTGCTCGGCGCGCAATGGCGCAGCCATCGCGGACGCGCGCTCGTCGCCATGCTGACGATCGCGCTCGGCGTCGGGCTCGGTTATGCGGTGCAACTCATCAACGGCGCGGCGTTCAACGAGTTTTCCGCCGCCGCGCGCAGCCTTTCCGGTCAAGCCGACTTGCAAGTGCGCGGCGCGCAGCCTTTCATCGACGAGAGCGTTTATCCGCGGCTCGCGACGCGCGCGGGCGTGGCCGCCGCGAGTCCGGTGCTCGAACTCGATGTCGCCGTGCCCGGCAAGAACGCGCCGCTCAAGGTGCTCGGCATCGACGTGTTCCGCGCGAAGCGCATCGCGCCGGACCTGACCGGCGTGCCCTCGCCGGAAGCATCGTTCGATGTTCTCGCCGATGACGCGATCTTTCTTTCGCCCGCCGCGCTCGCCTGGCTCGGCGCGCGCGATGGCGGACGCATCGAATTGCAAAGCGGCACGTCGCCGGTGACGTTGCGCGTCGCGGGCGGCATCGCGCGAACGCGTCCCGGCCAGCGCATCGCGGTGATGGATATCGCCGCCGTGCAGAACCGCTTCGGCATGGCGGGCAAGCTATCGCGCGTGGATGTGCAACTCGCGCGCGGCGTCGATCGCGATGCGTTCCGCGAGACGCTGCAACGCGAACTCGGCGCGCGGCTCGTCGTGACCGGCACGCAGGATATCGAGAGCCGGACGGACCGGCTGTCGCGCGCGTATCGCATCAATATGAACGTGCTCGCGCTCGTCGCGCTGTTTACCGGCGCGTTTCTCGTGTTCTCGACGCAAGCCGCGGGCGTCGTGCGCCGTCGCGCGCAATTCGCGATGCTGCGCGTGCTCGGCATGACGCGCGCATCGCTCGTGCGGCAGATCATGCTCGAAGGCGCGCTGCTCGGCGTGGTGGGCGGCGTGCTCGGCATCGCGCTCGGCTTCACGGTCGCGGCGCTCGCGTTGCGCTTTTTCGGCAGCGATCTCGGCGGCGGATATTTTCCGGGCGTCGAGCCGCGCGTCGTCTTCGATCCGCTAGCGAGCGCGATCTTTCTCGCGCTGGGCATCGGCGTCGCGCTCGCGGGCACGCTCGTTCCCGCGCTCGAAGCGGCGCGCGCCCGGCCCGCGCCCGCGTTGAAGGCGGGCAGCGAAGAAGCCGCGCTCGCACCGCTCGGCACGCCGTGGCCCGCGCTCGCGTGCCTCGCGGCAGGCGCGGCGCTGACGCAGGCGCCGCCCGTTTTCGATGCGCCCATCGGCGGTTATCTCGCCGTCGCGCTGCTGCTCGTCGGCGGCATCGCGCTGATGCCGCGTGTCACGGCAATCGTGTTCCGCCGCGCGATGAAACCGCGCAACGCCGTCGCGACGCTCGCGCTCGCGCGTCTCGCGAATGCGCCCGGGCAGGCATCGCTCGCGATGGGCGGCGTGCTGTCGAGCTTCACGCTGATCGTCGCGATGGCGATCATGGTGACGAGCTTTCGCGTGTCCGTCGAAGACTGGCTCGCGCATCTGCTGTCGGCGGATCTTTATGTGCGGATCGCATCGAGCGGCGACACGGGCGGCTTGCAGCCCGATCAGCAAACGCAGATCGCAGCAGTCGATGGCGTCGCGCACGCGGCGTTCACGCGCGCGACGAAGCTGACGCTCGATCCCGCGAAGCCGCCGGTCGCGCTGATCGCGCGCGAGCTCGACGCCGCCGATCCCGGCGCGACGTTGCAGATGACCGGCGATGCGTTGCCGCCATCCGCGTGGCGCGCGGGCGAAACGCCCGTCTGGGCCTCGGAAGCGATGGCCGATCTGTATGGCTATCGCGTGGGCGAGCGCGTGAGCTTGCCCGTCGGCGGCGCGGGCGAGCGTTTCGTCGTCGCGGGCATATGGCGCGACTACGTGCGGCAGACGGGCGCGCTGCAAATGCGTATCGCGGACTATCGGCGGCTGACCGGCGACACGGCCGCCACCGACATCGCCATTACCTTGCGCGCGGGTTCGGGCGCGGCGCAGGTCATCGACGCGATCAAAAAGCTGACCTTCGGCGGCGCGCTCGAATTCTCGCAACCGGGCGAGATCCGCGCGCGCACGCTGACCATTTTCGACCGCAGTTTCGCCGTGACGTATCTGCTCGAAGCGGTCGCGATCGTCATCGGGCTGTTCGGCGTCGGCGCGACGTTTTCGATGCAGACGCTCGCGCGCTCGCGCGAATTCGGCATGCTGCGGCACGTCGGCGTGACGCGCGCGCAGATTCTCGGGCTGCTCGCTTCGGAAGCGGGCTGGCTCACGCTGCTCGGCATCGCGATGGGCTGCGTGCTCGGCTTCGCGATCAGCCTGATTCTCGTGTTCGTCGTGAATCCGCAGTCGTTTCACTGGAGCATGTCGCTGCACATTCCGTCGACGATGATCGCGGCGATCGCGTGGGTGATGATGGTGTCGTCGTGCGCGACGGCGGTGCTGTCGGGCCGGCGCGCCGTGTCGGTCGATGCGGTGCGCGCCGTGCGGGAGGACTGGTGATGCGCGCGCTGCTTTTCGCGTTGATGCTCATGTCGATGACCGCATTCGCCGGCGAGCCGAAGTTCGCGCCCGTCGCGCCCGGCCACGTCATCGACTGGCCGAAGGACAGCGGCGCGCATCCGCCGTATCGCACGGAATGGTGGTACGCGACCGGCTGGCTCGAGACGGCGGAGCACCAGCCGCTCGGGTTTCAGATCACGTTCTTTCGCTCGAACACCGGCAAGAAGCACGGCAAGAGCGCGTTCGATCCGTCGCAACTCGTCATCGCGCATGCGGCGTTGTCCGATCCCGCGTACGGGCGGCTCGCGCACGATCAGAACATCGCGCGGCAGGGCTTCGGTCTGGCGTACGCGAAGGAAGGCAACACCGACGTCAAGCTCGACACATGGCGCATGTCGCGCGCGGCGGACGGCAGCTACACGGTCATCGCCGATGCCGCCGGATTCGCGCTCCATCTCACCTTCGCGCCGACGCAGCCGCCGATGTTCCAAGGCGAAGGCGGCTACTCGCGCAAAGGGCCGTCGCCGGAGCAGGCGAGCTATTACTACAGCGAGCCGCAGCTCAAGGTGACGGGCAGCGTCGTGCGGCCATCGTCATCGGGGAAGGAGAGCGCGAGCGTCGCCGTGACGGGCCGTGCCTGGCTCGACCACGAATGGTCGAGCACGTTGCTGCCATCCGATGCGGCCGGCTGGGACTGGCTCGGCGCGAATCTCGACGACGGCTCCGCGCTGATGGCCTTCAAGGTCCGCGCCCGCGACGGCCATTCGGTCTGGGCGCACGCCGCATTGCGCGATCGCGACGGCCGCACCCGACAATTCGGCCCCGGCGATGTGGAATTCACGCCCGAGCGCGAGTGGCGCTCGCCACGCACGAGCACGACGTATCCGGTGGCGATGAACCTGCGCGTCGGCGGCCTGCACTGGCGGCTGACTCCGCTCATCGACGATCAGGAACTCGACTCGCGCGATTCGACCGGCGCGCTGTACTGGGAAGGCGCGGTCACGCTCGACGGCGACGGCGGAAAAGGACGCGGATATCTCGAACTGACGGGATACGCAAAGACGATCGAGATCGAAAAGCGGTGAAGTGGCGGCATCCTCGTGCAACTGTAGCGAAACTTCGTACAAAAGCGTAAAAAGGGGCAGCTTAAGCTTCGTTTAAGAAAAGTCTCATAGTCTCGCTCGACACGCCTCCGCCGTCTCGCCTTTCCATGTCAGCGCGCCTTTTTGTCCGAAGATCCCCGACGATTTACCCGCTTTCGCGGCAGATCGAATGACGCGCGGGTTTTCCCGACGCTCGCGGCCCGCGCCGCGCCTTCTGATCCCTCGACCGATGCGCCCTAAGCGCGCGTCGCTCGATCCGCCTCCCTCCGATGCCTTTATCTTCTTCCAACGCCTTGCCCGGCAAGGCAGGCCGACTGCTTTTCACTTGCGCGATCGGTTCCATCTGTACGGTCGTGATCTGCAACGCGCTGCATCGTCCGACCGCGCCTTCGGCCGATAAGGACTACACGCCCGCCGTATCGCTGCCCCAACGCGCCGCGCCGAAAACGCCGCCCGCGCCGACACGCACCACTGAAAGCGCGACCGTCGACGAGACGGTCTCCGATGCCGCGCAAAGCCTCGGCATCGACCAAGGGACGATCGCGACGCTCACCGAAGCGTTCGCGAGCAACGTCGACATGCGGCGCGATCTCAGAAAGGGCGACACGCTCACCGTGGTCTATGACCGTCCGCAAGGCAGCGCAACCGCCGATGACCCGCCACTCGCCGTGCGTCTGACGACCGGATCGTCATCGCACGACGTGTTCCTTTATCGCGATCCGAACGGCGAAACGCGCTATTACGCGAAGGACGGCAAGAGCACAAAACCCGCGTTCTCGCGCTATCCGGTTGCGTTCACGCGGGTATCGTCGGACTTCTCGCTGCGAAGGTTCGATCCGGTCGTGCATCGCTGGCAAAGTCACGACGGCGTCGATCTTGCCGCGCCCATCGGGACGCCGGTGCACGCGACGGCGCAGGGCAAGGTGACGTTTGTCGGCAGGCAGACGGGTTACGGCAAGGTCGTCATGCTGGAAAATCCGCCGCCGTATTCGACCGTCTACGCGCATCTTTCGCGTTTCGCGAAAGGCATCAGGACTGGCGGGACGGTGCAGCGCGGGCAGGTGATCGGCTATGTCGGCGAAACGGGTTGGGCGACCGGACCGCATCTGCACTACGAAGTGCACGTCGATGACGTCGCGATGGATCCGCTCACCGTCGATCTTCCCGGCGACGATCGTCTGCACGGCGAAGAACGCCAGCGATTCGCGAGGGAAGCGGAAGCGCTGAGCGCCGAGCTCAACGGCTGACGTTCAGACGGCGAGACCGGCCGATTCCCGCACGGCCGCAAGAACGCGGCGGCTCTTGCCCGCGCGCTTGGCTTCGTAGAGCGCGTTGTCGGCGTCGCGCAGCACGCCGTCGAGTTCGTCGTGATGATGATCGAACATCGCGACGCCGATGCTCACGCCGATCTCCAGCATCGCGCCGGCATCGGTGACGAAGGGCTTCGACAACTCGCGCACGATGACATCCGCGAGCGCGAGCGGATCGGCCTGCGGCGGCGTGACGATCACGAACTCGTCGCCGCCGAGCCGCGCGACCAGCGATCCTTCGCCCGACAGATGCCGCAAACGGCGCGCGACCAGCGCGAGCAGCGTATCGCCGATTTCGTGGCCGTGGGCGTCGTTGATGGCCTTGAAGCCGTCGAGATCGAGATAGAGCAGGGCGGTGTGCTCCGGCGCGCTCGACCGGACCGCCCGGAAAAGACCCGCGCGGTTGAGGAGCCCGGTCAGTTCGTCGTGGCGCGCGCGGCGATCGTTTTCCTGTTCGGCTTTCATCGTGGAGACGAGCATGCCGTTCAGACGCCACGCGGCGGCGCTCATCGCAAAAAGATAAAACGGGATTTGCAAAAGCGTGAGCCAGAGCGTCGGCTCGCCCGAGAGCACCGCGCCGATGCAGCACGGCCCGAGCGACAAAAAGATCATCACCGCGACGAGACGCGGCGCGCCGAAATTGCGGAAGCAGATGCCGCCGACCATCGCGGCGGCGGACAGAAACGACAGCGTCGCAGCGACCCAGTCGCCCGACAGCACGGAGACCAGCGCGCCGTAGCCGACGGTTGCGCCCCAAAGCGGCGCGAGAAGCACGTAGGTATCCGTCAGCGTCGATTTGCGCTCGCGCGCGCGGCGTCGCGCGACGACGAGCACGACGAGCCGCACGAGACACACGGCGATTTCGAGCGCGAGCCAGATGTGGAAAGCGGGCGTCGGATGGCGGCCGTCCAGCACCCACGCGACGGCGACCGTGTTCAGCACGCCGCCCGCGAATATCGGCAGCGTGCCGAACAGGCTTCCGACGAGGGCGACGCGGATCGCGCGGGGAATGTCGGCTCCCGCGTGCAGCAACCACGTCGCCGCACGTCCGCGCGGCAGGGTGAACACCTCAGTTTGTTGTTCCATATCGGGCTTTTCGCGTCACGGTCGGGCCGGACCACACTGCGGATAACGGTCGTTCGCATCGAAACTTTAGTAGGCCGCCGCTTAACAACGGCGTGCAATCGGTTGGGAACAGGCGATAAAAAATAGTTATTCGCGGCGTGTTCTTGACTTTTTGTCCGCTTCGCGCGCGCCCATATCCGCTCAGGGAATCCGTCCGAATCGCGCGAAACCTTACGACCTGCTGTCATGTAGGGCTTTATTGAGAACGATTCGCGTTTACGTTAGCTTCGCGACTCCTACGGAAGTGGAGCACGATTTATGGCTTACGCGCACATACAGCCGGCATCGTCGAAGCGTTCTTCGACCTCGCCGCCGCCTTCGAATCTGCCTCTCGATGCTTACTGGCATCGGCGCGAACCCGCCGTCGCGCGTCCGGCGCCGCCCGAGCGCGAAGCCACCGGGCGCAGCCTGCTCGATCTCGCCATCGCCAACCGGCAGATGCTCGTGAACATGGCGCGCGGCGTCGTCGGTTGCGCGAGCCGTGCCGAGGACGTGGTGCATGACGTCTTCGTCAGTCTCATCGACTTGCCGCAGCAGGACGCCGTGCGTCAGCCGATGGGCTACATCGCGCGCATGGTGCGCAATGCGTCGATCGACGCGTGCAGGCGGCAAAGCCTCGAAAACATCTATCGCGCGGACGAGGAGGACGGCCTCGACGTGCCCTCGCACGAACTCTCGCCCGAAGCGCGCGCGCAGGCCCGCGACACGCTGCACCGCGTCTGCGATGCGCTCGCGCAGTTGCCCGAGCGCAATCGCGCCGCCTTCGAAATGGTGCGGCTGCGCGACGAGACGCTGCAAAGCGCGGCGCGCGCGCTGAACGTCTCGCAGACGCTCGTGCACTTCATGGTGCGCGACGCCCAGCAGCATTGCGCCGCTTGCCTCGACGCGCGCGAACGCAATGTCGCGTGTCCGGCGTTCGTCGGCGGTAAAAAAGCGCGCCGCTCATCCGTCTAGTCGATATAGGCCAACTCGCAGAGAGAGAGACATCACCATGTCGCAACAGCAGAACCACGCAGCCGACGATCTCGTCTACACGGTCGTCATCAACGACGAAGAGCAGTATTCGATCTGGCCGACGTTCCGCGACGTGCCCGCGGGCTGGCGCGAAGCCGGCAAGCGCGGCGCGAAGGCCGATTGCCTCGCGTACATCGAACAGGTCTGGACCGACATGCGCCCCGCGAGCCTGCGCCGTCACATGGACGCCATCGCCACACAAGCCCGCGCGAGCCTGAACTGATGAGCGCGCTCTCCGTGACCGCGCCCGCGCTCGCCGATCTGCGGATCGAGCCGGGCTTGCCGGTCGTCGTATCGCCGCGCGCGGGCGTCGATCTGTCGCTCGCCGATGCCGCGCCGCTGCTGCATTCGATCGTCGCGGAATCGCTCGAACGCGCGGGCGGCGTGCGCTTCACCGGCTTTCGCGTCGAGTCGATCGAGGCGTTCCAGCAATTCGCCGCGTCGTTCGGCGATCCGCTGATCGGCTACGAATTCGCCTCGACGCCGCGCAGCCAGGTCGAGGGCGCGGTGTACACGTCGACGGAATATCCGCCGCATCGCTCGATTCCGCTGCACAACGAGCAGTCGTACACGCGCGAATGGCCGATGCGCATCTGGTTCCACTGCGCGCTCGCGGCGCGTGCGGGCGGCGCGACGCCGATCGCCGACAGCCGCGCGGTGTATCGCGCGCTCGGTCCGGCGCTCGTCGAACGCTTCGCGAAGCGCGAGCTGCTGTACGTGCGCAACTTCGGGCAAGGACTCGATCTGCCGTGGCAGAACGCGTTCGGCACGGACGATCCGCGCGAGGTCGAGCGCATCTGCGCGGCGCGCGGGATTGCGTGCGCGTGGCGCGACAGCGACGACGGCGAACTGCTGCTGCGCACGGAAGAGCGTTGTCAGGCGGTCGCGCGGCATCCGCGCACGGGCGACATGGTCTGGTTCAATCAGGCGAATCTCTTTCATCTTTCCGCGCTCGACGACGACATGCAGGAAGCGCTCGTCGATGCCGTCGGATTGGAAAACGTGCCGCGCAACGTCTTTTACGGCGACGGCGCGCCGCTCGAAGCCGATGCGCTCGCCGAGATCCGCGCGGTGCTCGACGAAAAGCGCATCGCATTTCCGTGGCTCACCGGCGACGTGCTGATGCTCGACAACATGCTGACCGCGCACGCGCGCGATCCGTTCGAAGGACCGCGCCGCGTCGTCGTGGCGATGGCGCAGAGTTACCGCGAGGCGCGATGACATTGCCCGTGGCGCTGCGCGCGCGTTCGTTGACGGTCGCCTATCGCGACGACGTCGTACTGGAAAACCTCGACATCGATATCGCCGAAGGGCGCGTCACCGCGTTATGCGGACCGAACGGCTGCGGCAAGAGCACGTTGTTGCGCACGCTCGCCGGTTTGCAGCCGGCGCGCGCGGGATCGGTCGACGTGAACGGCAAGCCGCTCGCATCGATGCGCCGCCGCGCGCTCGCCCGCACGCTCACCATGCTCGCGCAGTTCAATCAGATTCCGGCGGGACTCACGGTGCGCGAACTCGTCGCCTACGGACGCTACGCGCACGGCGGCTGGATGCGCGGTCTCACGCGCGCGGACCACGCGGCGATCGATGCGGCGCTCGACGCGAGCGGACTCGTCGACGATGCCGCGCGCGATGTCGCCGCGCTTTCCGGCGGCGAGCGTCAGCGTGCGTGGATCGCGATGGCGCTCGCGCAGGAAGCGCCGATCGTGCTGCTCGACGAGCCGACGACGTACCTCGACATCCATCATCAGCTCGACATCCTGCGGGAATTGCGGCGGCTCAATCGCGAGCGCGGACTCACGATCGTCTGGGTGCTGCACGACCTGAATCAGGCGGCGGCGTTCTCCGACGAAATCGTGCTGATGCGCGCGGGGCGTATCGTCGCGCAAGGCTCGCCCGAAGCGATGATCGATCCGCGTCATTTGCTGGAGACTTTCGGCGTTCGCATGCTGCGCGTCACGCATCCGCAGACGGGCGCGCCGATGTGCGTGCCCGCTTACGATGGCGTCGAAGAACGGAGCATCGCCGCATGACGACGCTCGCGACTCGCCGCCGCCTGCATCGCGCGCATTCGTTCTGGGCGCGCGTGTCGCTCGTCATCGATCTGATCGCCGGACGCCGAACGACATGACGACGCTCGCCACGGCAAACGCATCGCGGGATCGCGTGGCCGCGCCGAATCGCGCGGGCGCGATCGCGTGTGCGTTGATCGCGCTGATTCTCGCGCTGGCCGCGCTGCGTCTCTATCCCGAACTGCGCGCGTGGCTCGATGCGCCATCGGGCACGGATGCCGCGCGTCTCGCGCATGTCTTTCTCTTCGATCTGGGCGCGCCGCGCGTGGCCGCCGCGCTCGTCGCGGGCGGCTGTCTCGCGGTCGCGGGCACGCTCTTTCAGGCGCTGACGCGCAACCCGCTCGCCGCGCCCGATCTGCTCGGCATCACCGGCGGCGCGCAGCTCGGGCTGCTCGCGGCGATGATCGCGCCGGAGGTCGTCGGCGCGGCGTCGGTGCCGTTGCTGTTCGTCTGCGGGCTCGCGGCGGCGGGTTGCGTCGCGGCCGCGGCGGGCGGCTGGCGCGCGACGCCCTTGCGCCTCGTGCTCGCGGGCAGCGTGTGCATGCTGCTTTTTTCCGCGGTCTCGACGCTCTTGCTCGCGTTCTTCGAGCAGACGGTCGTCGGCGCGTCGCTGTGGGCGAGCGGCAGTCTGTATCAGCCCGGCGCGACGGGATTGATGTCGGCGCTGCGCTGGCTCGTGTTGCCGCTTCTCGCGCTGCCGTTCGTGATGCGCCCGCTCGATCCGCTCGCGCTCGGCGACGATGCCGCTGCCGCCGCCGGCGTGAACGTCGATGCGACGCGCCTCTTCGCGATGACGGTCGCGGTCGGCTTCGCGAGCGTCGCGGTGGCGATCGCGGGGCCGCTGTCGTATGTCGGGCTGATCGCGCCGAATCTGCTGCGTCACCTGCGCGGCGCCAAAGCGTCGAAGCTCGCGGCGCTCGTGCCGCTCTCCGCGCTCGCGGGCGGCGCGCTCGTGCTCGCGACCGACAGCGCCGTGCTCGCGCTCGATCTCGATTCGACCTTGTCGACGGGCGTCGCGATCGCATTCGTCGGCACGCCGCTGATGCTCGCGATGATCAGGAGCGGCGCGGCGTGGTCCGGCGCGCTGCACGCGGGCCAGACGCGCGAATCGGCGCGGCACGGCATGCGCGCGGTGCGGGCGTTGTCCGCGTGGCCGTCGCCTGCGCTCGCCGCTTTGCTCGTCGCCATCGGATGCGCGGTGCTCGCGATCGGCGCATCCATCGGTCCGACGATGCTCGGCCCCGCACGCTGGATCGATGCGCTCGCGCACCGCGACGACATCGCCCGCATGCTGCTCGAACTGCGCGTGCCGCGTCTTTTGTGTGCGTTGCTCGCGGGCGCGCTGCTCGCATCGAGCGGCGTGCTGATGCAGAGCATCGTGCGCAATCCGCTCGCCGGACCGGAAGTGCTCGGCGTGACGCAAGGCGCGGGTCTCGCGACGCTCGCCGCGCTGATGATCTGGCCGCTCGCCGGGCATCTCTTTCTCGCGGCGGCCGCGTTGACCGGCGGCGGCGCGACGCTCGCCATCACGCTGCTTTTCAATCGGCGGCATCGATACGCGCCGCTCGCGGTGGCGCTGACGGGCATCGTCATCGGCACGTTATGCACGACGCTCGCGCAATGGCTCATCACGCAGCAGAGCGTGCAGCCGGCGCGTTTTGTCGTGTGGCTCGTCGGCGGCACGTATGGGCGAAGCTGGGGCGAAGTCGCGACGATTCTGCCGTGGTGCGCGCTCGCGCTGCCGGTGCTGGCGTTGCTCGCGCGTCCGCTCGATCTGCTCGCGCTCGGCGACGAACAGGCGCTGGCGCTCGGCCTGCCGATCGCGCTCCTGCGTCCGCTCGTGCTCACGGTCGCGACGCTCGCCGCGTGCGCGGCGGTGGCGGCGGTCGGGCCGGTCGGCTTCATCGGCCTGATGGCGCCGCATCTCGCGACGATGCTCGGCGCGCGCACGCACGGCACGCGGCTCTGGCTCGCGGCATTGCTGGGCGCGCTCGTGCTCGCCGCCGCCGATCTCGCCGCGCGCACCCTGCTCGCGCCGCGTGAGATTCCGGCGGGCGTGCTGACCGCGCTGATCGGCGCGCCTTACATGCTGGCGCTGCTCGTCATCGAAACGCGTCGCGAGAAGGGCCGCGCGCGATGACAGAGCAAGCGCGTTCCTTCGCCGAATTCGCGCCGCCCGAGCTTGCGCCGTATCTGCAGAACGTGTGGCTCGGCAAGCCGGACGACGATGCACAACGCATCGCGCTGACATCGCTCGCCGATCATCGCGATGCAATGCTCGCCGCGATGATCGCGCTCTATGGCGGCGATGCCGCGCTTCATGCGCGCGCGCTGCTGTCGCAATGGAGCAAGTACTACTTCGGCCTCGCGGCGCCCGCGGGCGTGGCGGCGGCGAGGCTGCTCGGGCGTCCGCTCGATATGTCGCCCGAACGCACGCATCTCGTGCTGAAAGAGGGCATGCCCGCCGCGCTTCATTTCGATGCCGATGCATTGCGCGCATTCGATGCCGATCCCGCGCGCCGCTATGCGAGTCTCGTCGCGCATCTGGACCGCGTGATCGGCATGATCGCGGGCATGACGAAGATCGCACCGCGCGTGCTGTGGAGCAACGCGGGCAACGTGCTGGACTATTTGCTCGCGAATTGCCGGTCGATTTTCAGCGATGCCGATATCGACGCGGCCTGGCTCTTTCGCGCCGGCGATGCGAATCCGCTGCGCACGCCGATCCGCGATGCGACGCCGCGATCGACGCTTCTGCCCAACCCGTTTCGCGCGCGCCGCGTATGCTGCGTGCGCTATGAGATTCCCGGAGAGACGCAACTGTGCGCAAGCTGCCCGCTGCTTTTGACGATGCGCGACGAAGAACTCGCTTTGCAAGACGCCATCTCTCGATAGCGCTTGGAGCGTGTCTGTGCATCGCGTTCTCCGGTCAGCGCGCGCTCGCCTGCGCGCCGCTCGCCGGCAATCCGACCGTGTCGCAATTCAGCAAGACGATGCCTGCGCGCCCGTTGCGCATCGTCGTGCTCGAATTCATGTTCGCCGAAGACGTGGCCGCGCTCGACATGACGCCCGTCGGTGTCGTCGATCCCGAGTATTACGACGGCTGGATCGGCTACGACAGCGCGCGCTTCAAAGGCGTGCCGGCGGTCGGCACGCGTCAGGAACCGAGTCTGGAAGCGATCGCATCGACGCGGCCGGATCTGATCATCGGCGTGGGTTATCGACATGCGCCGATTTTCGCGGCGCTGGATCGCATCGCGCCGACGGTGCTGTTTCAATTCAGCCCGGATGTGCAGAACGGCAAAGCCGATGGCGCGCGCACGCAGCTCGAATGGACGCGCAGCATCTTTCACACGATCGCGTGCATGACAGGACGCGAAGAGCAGGCGCGCATCGCCGATGCCAAGCTCGATGCGGGACTGGCTCGCGATGCCGCGCGTCTGAAGGAAGCGGGTTTGACGGGCACGCGCTTCGCGCTGTTGCAAGACCTCGGCCTGCCCGACCGATACTGGGCTTATACGGGTAACAGCACGGCGGCGGGCGTCGCGCGTGCGCTCGGCGTTCATCTGTGGCCTGAAAAGCCCACGCGCGAAGGCACCGTGTATGTGACGTCGGCGGACTTCCTGAAGCGGCCGGATGTGGCCGTGCTGTTCGTGACGACATCGAATGCGGCGACGTCCGTCGATGCCACACTCGATTCGCCGATATGGCGCTTCGTGCCCGCGAAGAAGGCACAGCGCGTGACGCTCGTCGAACCGAATATCTGGGGATTCGGCGGGCCGATGTCGGCGTTGAAGCTCGGCGACATGATTACCGAAAAGCTGCTTGCGTTGCCGAAGCATTGAAAAAACGGGGCCTTGCGCCCCGTTCATCGTTCAACCCGATGTGCCATTCGCCTGAACGTCGAGCGTTGCCGCTCTCACGCCGCCGCCGCGCGTCTCGTTCACGACCATTCCGTTCTCCAGCTTCAGCACGCGATCCGCGATGGAGAAATAGCGGTCGTCATGCGTCACGACGATGACAGTCTTGCCACGCGCACGCAACTCCGGCAACAACTGCTCGTAGAACACCGCTTTGAATGCCGGGTCCTGATCGGCGGCCCATTCATCGAAGAGATAGAGCGGACGGTCTTCGAGATACGCGACCACCAGCGCAAGCCGTTTGCGCTGACCTGTGGAAAGCGAGCGCGTCGAGAACGCGCCATCGACGACCTTCACCTTGTGGTCCAGCGACAGCTTCGCGACGAGCGCATTCGCGCGGGCATCCGCGGCCGCGCGCGATGCATCGTTCGGATCGACGATGCCGAGCAGCGCATCGAACAGATGGAAGTCGTTGAACACGGCAGTGAAACGCTCGCGATATGCAGCGCGATTCGTTGCATCGACCGCGACGCCATCGACTTCGATCACGCCCGATTCAGGCTCATAAAGCCCTGTAAGCACTTTCGCAAGCGTGGTCTTGCCGCTGCCGTTTCCGCCGACGATGAACACGAGTTCACCCGGCCTGAACGTCAGATCGACGGGACCGATGCGGAACATGCGCTCGTCGCGTTCATGGAAATACGAGTGCGCGACGCCGCGCATCGTGAGCGTGTGAAAGCCCGCATCATCGGCGGAGGAAACAGAAACAGAAGACACGCGCAGACTGCCGAACTCCGCCATCACCTTCTCGATGCGCGCCAGCGAAACGCGCGCCGCGTTCAGCGTGGGAATGTTGTTGAGCAGACCATCGAGCGGCACCAGCATGAACAGAAACACGACAACGTAGCCTGCTGTCGCGCCCGCATCCGCGCGCACGCCGAGCGATGGCCAGAACGCCGCAGCACCGAGAAAGCCGTAGAACAGAAAGATGATCCAGCCCACGCCGATCGCATAGGCGCTGAACGCGCGCCGCCGATGATCGCGCACTTCGCCGATTGCCGCGCCGAGTTGTCCATCGACGAACTGCTGCGAGCGCGCGCGATGCAGCTTCAATTCCTTCGCGCCCGCAAAGAGCGCGCCGAGACAGCCGAACAGCTTGTCCTGCGATTGCCCGGCCGCTTCGAGCGAAGCGATCGCGCGCTTGTCGCCGAGGTGATAGCCGAGCGATCCCGTGATGATCGCCGCGAGCGCGAGCAGGCAAATCGGCCACGACAGCCACGCGAGATAGCCGAGGCAGCCGAACACGATCGATCCGTGCATCACGATGTTCGGCAACGCGAAGAAGAGCATGGAGACATTGGTGGCGTCGTCGGTCAATACGGACTGAACGGGCGCCGCGCCGATGCGCTCGACATCGCGCAACTCCGCCGCTGCCACGCGCCGCGCGACATGCTCGCGCAGTTGCGCCATCGTGTCCTGCGAGAGCCGCGCGAACAGCACGCCCGATACGACGCGCGTGAAGAGCGCGATGACCGCGCACAACGCAAAGCGCCAGGCGAGCGCGCCATCGGCGGATGAAGGCGTCGATAGCGCGCGATTGAGCGTCGCGACGAGCATCACGCTCGCGATGCCGTTCATCACGCAGGCGACGAGCGCCACCGCGAATGCGCCGCGCGAGCGCTTGAGCAGCGCGAGGATGAGGCGCGCAGCGGGCTTCTGCGTGGCGGAAGAATCTAAAGGCTCGTGGATAGCAGTCATTGGCAGGGCATCACTGAACTGAAGTCGGAAAGCGGCGCTGAACGCACCTCTACATAGAGACGTTTCAGCACGACGAATCTTTAGCGCATGAAAAGCGGTAAAAATTTTTTCGCGCGAATCGTCATCCCGAATGAAGCCGCATTTTCAGCGGCCCACGTTCGTGCCGCAGCTTTTCCCGATGCGGCCGGAACCCGAAGGAATTCATGCCGATGACGAGTTTTCCGACCGCGCTGCATCTTCGTATCAAGGCACTCGCGCGCCTTCAACCGGATGCGCCCGCCCTCGCATTCAATGCACATGACGACGCACGTCTCACACGCGGCGAACTGGATGCCCGCGCGTCGCGGCTCGCGGCGCGTCTGCGCGCTGCGGGCGTCGGCGCTGAAGTGCGCGTCGGCGTATGCGTCGAGCGTTCTTGTGAATTGTTCGTCGCGCTGCTTGCCGTGTTGAAGGCGGGCGGCGTATTCGTGCCGCTCGATCCGCATCATCCTGCCGCGCGTCTCGACTGGATCGCGGACGATGCGCGCCTCGCGCACGGCATCGTCGATCGACACGCCGACGATGCGATGCGCGCGCGCTTCACGCGATGCTTCGACGTAGAGCAAGACATCGCCGATGCGCCCACGCTCAACGACGCTGCGCCCGTGCATCCGCGCGCAGCCGCGTACATGATTTACACGTCGGGATCGACGGGCACGCCGAAGGCCGTCGTCGTCGAACATGGCCCGCTCGCCGCGCATTGCGATGCACTTGTGGCGGCGCTCGGCATCGGCGAGGGCGACAGCTTGCTGCACTTCGCATCGGTGAACTTCGATGCGGCGCACGAATGCTGGCTCGCGCCGCTGGCCGTGGGCGCGCGCGTCGTCATCACGGCGCCGCCGCCGTTCGCGCCCGAAGCAGCGCATACGTTGATCGAACGTGAACGCGTGAATGTGGCCGCGTTTCCGCCTGCTTATCTGCGCGAATTCGCTTCCGTTGCCGAGCGCAAAGGCGTGCCGGCCTCGTTGCGCGTGCTCGCGTTCGGCGGCGAGGCGCTGTCGCGTGAAGCATTCGCGCGCGTGCGTCGTGTATTCGCGGCGCAGCGCCTCATCAACGGATATGGTCCGACGGAAGCCGTCATCTCGCCGATGCTCTGGCCCGTCGAGCCGCACGTCACGCCCGATCTCGACGATGCCGATGCGTATGCGTCGCTGCCCATCGGACGCGTGATCGGTCCGCGTGTCGCGCGCATCGACGATGGCGAGTTGCTGCTCGGCGGCGCGTGCATCGCGCGCGGCTATCACGGTCGCGCTGCGCTCACGGCGGAGCGTTTCGTGCCCGATGCTTCCGGCGAGCCGGGCGCGCGCATCTATCGCACGGGCGACCTCGCGCGCGAACGTGCCGATGGCGCTTACGACTATCTCGGCCGCATCGATGACCAAGTGCAGATTCGCGGCGTGCGCGTCGAGCCTGCGGAAATCGCCGCGTGTTTGCGCGCGCATCCATCCATTCGCGACGCAGCCGTGCTCGCCGATTCGACGAACGGACGCGTGCAACTAACCGCCTGTTTCGCGCCCGCACATGAAGCTGTAAGCGATGCCGCGTTGAAGGCATATCTCGCGGAACATTTGCCCGCAGCCTGGCAGCCGCATCGGTATGTGAGGCTCGCGCGCCTGCCGTATACGTTGAACGGCAAGCTCAATCGCGATGCGTTGAAGAAGCAGGCGGATCGCGCAACGTCGATGTCGCGCGACGCGGATTACATCGAGCCGGCGACCGATACCGAACGCCGTCTCGCGCAAACGTGGCAGCGCATTCTCGACCATGCCGCGCCCATCGGACGTGCTGATCGCTTCTTCGAACGCGGCGGCGATTCGCTCGCGGCGATGCAGTTGCAGGCGGCGATCCGCCTCGACTGGCGCGTGAATCTGCGGCTCGATACGATCTTCGACGATCCGCCGCTGCAAGCACTGGCCGCATCGATCGATGCGAGCGAGAAGGAGGCGAGCGATCCGGTCATCGTGAGAAGCGTGGTTTCGTCGGATGCGCCTTATGTCGATCGCGCGGCATCGTTCGCGCAGCAGCGCTTCTGGGTGCTCGCGCAAACGCGCGACGCGGGCGCGGCGTATCACGTCGCGGGTCGTTGGGACATCAGCGGCAGCCTCGATGCAAACGCATTGCAACGCGCGCTGGATCATTTGATCGAACGCCACGAGGCATGGCGCACGACGCTCGTCGAGAACGAAGACGGCGTCGTCATGCAGCGCATTCACAAGTCCTTGCCGGTGACGATTCAGCGTGTGAATCACAGTTCGAATGCTGATGAAGAACGTCACGCGAGCGAAGCGTTCGACTTGTCGAATGGTCCGCTGTTGCGCGCGACGCTCGCATCGTCCGGCGATGAATCGCACCGGCTGATGCTGGCGGCGCACCACGCGATCACGGATGGCTATAGCTCGCGCATCGTCTTCGATGAACTCGCGCATGTTTATAGCGCGTACGCGCAAGGCCAAACGCCTTCGCTTGCCGCGTTGCCGATTCAATACGCGGATTACGCGCAGTGGCAGCGCGAACTCGTCGCGGGTGAAGAGGGCGCGCGTCAGCTTCGCTTCTGGCGCAAGGCGCTCGATGCCGCGCCTGAACCGCTCGCGCTTCCTTTGGATCGCGCGCGTCCAGCCGAACGCGATCATCGCGGGCAACGCGTAACGTTGCGCTTGTCCGCCGATACGTCGAACGCATTGCGTCAGCTTGCACGCACGAAGCACGCGTCGCCGTTCGTCGTGTTGCTGAGCGCGTTCGACGCGTGGCTTCATCGGCTTACGGGCGCAAACGATTTCGTTGTTGCGACGCCGGTCGCGCATCGGCAGCGGCCCGAGACGGCGGCGGTCATCGGCCTGTGCCTGAACACGCTGGCGTTACGTGCGCGCGTCGATGCGGCTCAAACGTTTTCCGATCTGATCGAAGCGACGCGCATTCATGCGCTCGATGCGTTCGCGCATCAGGACGTGCCGTTCGATCGCGTGCTCGATGCAGTGAAGCCGCCCGTCGCGCGTGGCGACGAGTGGCTGCGCGTGAAGCTCGCGCAGCAGTTCGATGCAGCGTTGACATCGACGTTGCCGAACGCATCGGCGATTGCAACGCCCGGCCCCGATCTCGCGGCGCGTTTCGATTTCGCGCTCGACTTCACCGACGATGTTCGCGGCATCGAACTCGTCGCGGCTTACGCGTGCGATTGCATCCATGAAGCCACCGCGCGCGCATGGCTTGCGAGCTTCGCGACGCTCGTCGCGGATGCGGTGCGCGATCCGTCGCGCCCGATCGCATCGCTCGATTGCATGCCTCAGCGCGACGTGCAACGAGGCCGCGCACTGAACTTCAAAGCCGACGATATCCTCGCGTTGATCGCGCATCACGCAAGCGCCACGCCGCATCGCATCGCGCTTGCGGACGCGCATACGCAGATCAGTTACGCCGAACTCGACGACGCATCGAACCGCATCGCGCTCGCGTTGCGTCATAAAGGCGCGAAGGCGGAGCAGGCGGTCGCGGTGTGCATCGAACGTTCGGTGCGCTTCGTCGTTGCGTTGATCGGCGCGATGAAGTCGGGTGCTTATGCGGTGCCGCTCGATCCGTCGATGCCGCACGCGCGCATCGATGCCGCGATCGACGCATGCGGCGCGCGTTTCGCGCTCGTCGCGATGAACGACGACAACGCGCCGCGCGCGCTCGGCAATGCTCAACTGCTCGATGTCGATACGCTTGCGCACGATGCATCGCTCGCGAATGCCGCCGTGCAGCGCGTGCAGCTTGCGCCTGCGCAGACCGCTTATGTCATCTTCACGTCGGGCTCGACGGGCACGCCGAAGGGCGTAGCGGTGCCGCATCGCGCGCTCGCCGACTACGTGCAAGGCATGCTCGATGAACTCGCGTTCGCGCCTGGCGCATCGATGGCGATGGTCTCGACGGTCGCCGCCGATCTCGGTCATACGACGCTCTTCGGCGCATTGTGTTCGGGACGCACGCTGCATCTGTTGCCTGCTCGATGCGCGTTCGATCCGGATCGCTTTGCCGCAGAAATGCGCGTGCGCGAAGTGGGCGTGCTGAAGATCGTGCCGAGTCATCTGCACGCGCTGCTCGAAGCGCAGCATCCTGCCGATGTGTTGCCGTCGCATGCGCTCGTGACGGGCGGCGAGTCGTTGCCGTGGGCGCTGGTCGATCGCGTGAAGGCGTTGAAGCCTTCGTGCCGCGTCATCAATCACTATGGTCCGACGGAAGCGACTGTCGGCGCCATTGCGTGCGAAGCGTCTGCATTCGCCGACGATGAACGCAATGCGCAGAGCGTGCCGCTCGGACACCCAATGCCCAATGCCGAGGCTTATGTTCTCGATACATCCGGCGCGTGCGTGCCGCCGGGCGGCATCGGCGAGTTGCATATCGGCGGGCCGGGCGTTGCGCGCGGTTATCTCGGACGCGCCGCGGCGACAGCGGAGCGCTTCATGCCGCACCCGTTCGTGCGCGGCGAACGCCTTTATCGGACCGGCGATCGCGTTCGTCTGCTCGCGGATGGACGTATCGCCTTCCTCGGCCGTCTCGACGATCAGGTGAAAATTCGCGGTTATCGTGTCGAGCCGGGCGAAGTGAGCGCGGCATTGCGCGCGATCGAAGGCGTGGCTCAGGCCGAAACATTGCCCGTCGATCGCGATGGGCGTCTTCAGCTTGTCTCGTTCGTGACCGGTTCCGCGCAAGACGATTCGACGTTGCGCGATGCGCTCGGCGCGCGCCTTCCCGACTACATGCTGCCCGCGACGATCGTCATGCTCCACGCGTTGCCGATGACCGCCAACGGCAAGATCGATCGTGCAGCATTGCGCAGCATCGCATCGAAGCCGGTCGAATCCGTCGTAACGAGCGATACGCCGCGCGGCGACACCGAGGAAGCCATCGCCTCAGTATGGCAGGACGTGTTGAAGGCGAAGCACGTCGGGCTCGATGACAACTTCTTCGAGCTTGGCGGCGATTCGATTCTCGTGCTGCAAGTAATCGCGCGTCTGCGCAAGCGAGGCCTTCGCGTCACGCCGAAACAGGTTTTCGATAACGCGACAGTCGCGCAACTCGCGCTAGTCGCGAAGCCTGTCGACACGAACGAAGCGAAAGCGCCTGTCGTCGCGACGAAACAGGCGGATGAAAGCGCAGCGTTGACGCCCGCGCAATTGCGCTTCTTCGCACTCGACATTCCGCAGCGCGGGCATTGGAATCAATCGGTGGAATTCGACGCGAATACATCGTTCGATCTCGACGCCTTTGCGCGCGCGTTGGATGCGCTGCTTACGCATCACGCTATCTTCAGGCAACGCTTCGAGCGCGATGGCACGACTAACGCATGGCGCATCGTGCAGGCATCGAAGGCATTCGATACGCTGCCGCTCGCAGCCGTCGCCGCGAACGATGAAACGGATGCGCTTGCGCAGTTCGATGCGATTCAGCGCACGCTCGACATTTCGCACGGGCCGCTCGCATGCGCGCTCGTTGCATCGCTTGCGGACGGACGCACGAAGCTCTATCTGGCAATTCATCATCTGATCGTCGATGGCGTGTCGTGGCGCATCCTGCTCGACGATCTGTCGAGCGCATATCAAGCGGCGCAGTCGCGCGGCACCGCGAGTCTTGCGCGTACCGGCGCGACGGCGTCGCAATGGGCCGCGCGCCTTGCGGCAGCCGCGCGTGACACACACTCTCCCTTCGCAGACGAGGCGAAATACTGGATCACCACACTCGCTGCGGGCGATGACCTGCGTCTCGATCATCCGCAAGCGAAGGCAACGAACGCAGACGCCGCGGTCATCGAACAGACGCTCGAAGTCGATCTCACGCGTGCCGTGCTCGCCGATGCCAACCTCGCCTATCGCACGCAGACGATCGAACTGCTGATCGCGGCGCTTGCTCATGCGACCGGCGCGACGTGCCGCATGGAGCTGGAAGGACATGGCCGCGAACCGCTCTTCGACGATATCGACGCAAGCCGCACGCTCGGATGGCTGACGAGTCACTATCCGGTTTCGATTCCGGTGCTGGCATCGCCGATCGAAACGCTCGCAGCCGCGAAAGACACGCTGCGCGCAGTGCCGAACAAAGGTCTCGGCTTCGGCGTGCTGCGCCATTTTGGCGACGATGCGACGCGCGCTTCGCTCGAAGCATTGCCGCGGCCGCGCGTGACCTTCAACTACCTCGGTCAGTTCGATTCGCTCGATTCGCGCGACGCAGCGTTCACGCCGCGCTTCGGCGGCGCGGGTTGCGAGCGCGATCCTTCCGGTCCGCTCGGCAACGCGCTCGCGATTCACGCTTATGTCGCCGATGGAGCGGAGCGCACGCTCAGGCTGCATTGGGTCTACGGCGCGACGCAATTCGAACGCGCGACGATCGAGGCGCTTGCGCAGCGATTCGAGGGCACGCTCGCCGATATCGTCGCTGCATGCGCCGGGCGCATCGCGATGAAAGGCGCAGGCGCGACGCCGGGCGATTTCCCGCTCGCCCGCGACGGCGGTTTGACGCAAGCGGCGCTCGAACGCCTGCCTGTGGATCTGCGCAGCATCGCCGATATCTATCCCCTCTCGCCGATGCAGCAGGGCATCCTGTTCCACTCGCTGTTCGCGCCTGGGCAGTCGACGTATGTGAATCAGTTTGCCGCAACGTTGATCGCTCCCGATGTAGACCGCCTGCGCGCGGCCTTCGAGGCTTCCGTGCCGCGTCACGACATCCTGCGCACAGGCTTTACCGCCGATGAAGCCGCGCCGATGCAGATCGTGCATCGCCAGGCGCGCTTGCCTTTCGATGTGATCGACTGGCGCGAACGTAGCGATGCATCGGCCGCCTTCGAAACGTGGCTCGCCGACGATCGCGCGCGCGGCTTCGATCTTGCCGCGCCGCCCCTGATGCGCGTCACGCTGATTCGCGTCACCGACGATGAATGGCGCATCGTGTGGACGCGTCATCATCTGCTGCTCGATGGCTGGAGCACGGCCCGCATGTTCGCGGATGTCCTGCGCGACTACATCGAGCCGCCGCGCGCGCAGCCGTTCGTCGCGCACGCGACGGCGCGTTATCGCGACTTCATCGAATGGCTCGCGACACGCGATGCGCAAGCCGACCAAGCGTTCTGGACCGACCGTCTCGCACGCCTCGGCGAACCGACGCGCATCGCGCAGCGCGAAGCGAGCAAGGCGCCGACACTCGACGATCATCGCTCGTGGCGCGCGTCGCTCGACCCTGCGATGACCGCGCGTCTCACCGACGCCGCGCGCCGTCTGCGCGTGACGCTCAACACGCTCGTGCAAGGCGCGTGGGCGCTCGCGTTGCAGCGCATGACGCATCAGGCGAGCGTGGCGTACGGCGCGACGGTCGCAGGCCGCCCGGACTCGCTCGCCGATATCGACGGCGTACTGGGACTCTTCATCAACACGTTGCCGGTGATCGCCGAGCCGCTGCCGCAACGCGCCGCGTCCGCATGGCTGCGCGAATTGCAAGCGGATAACGCCGCAGCCCACGAACACGCTCACACGCCGCTCGCGGATATTCAACGCTGGGCAGGTCAAGGCGGCGGTGCGTTGTTCGACACGCTCGTCGTATTCGAGAACTATCCCGTCGATGAAGCATGGGCCGGCCGCGACGAACGCGCGCTAAAAATGCGCGCGTTGCGCAACATCGAAGCGACCGACTTCGCGTTGACGCTCGTCGTGGAGGCGGGCGAAGCTATCGTCATCGACTATGGATACGACGCGGCGCGTCTGGATGAATCGCGTGTGGCGGCACTGCATCGCGCGCTATCCACATGTCTCGACGCATTTGCGACGAACCCCGATGGGCCGCTCGGCACGATCGCGCTCGCGGACGACGTCGCGCGTTTCAATGCGACAGCGCGCGCATGGAGCGATATCGAAAGCCTGCCACTGCATCGGCAATTCGAACGCATGGCGAACGCCGCGCCCGATGCCATCGCGCTTGAGATGATCGCGGTCGACGGCATTGTGAATCGCATCACGTATGCGCAGTTGAACGAGCGCGCGAATCGCGTTGCCGCTGCGTTGCTTGCAGCGGGCGTCGCGCACGACACGGCGGTCGCGCTGTGCGTCGAGCGTTCGTTCGACATGGTCGTTGCACTGTTCGGCGTGTTGAAGGCGGGCGCGGCGTATCTGCCGATCGATCCGGATTACCCGGCGGATCGCATCGCCTATCTGCTCGACGATGCGAAACCCGCTGTCGTGTTGACGCAAACGCACTTGCGTGCGCGCGTGGAGTCGGTTGCTTCGACGGCGCGCGTGTTCGATGTCGATGCGCTCATGCAAGGCGACGCGACGCTCACTGCGTCCATCGACGTCACCGACGCGCATCTCGCGTATCTCATCTACACGTCCGGCTCGACCGGCAAGCCCAAAGGCGCGGGCAACACGCATGGCGCGCTGGCGAACCGTATTGCGTGGATGCAGGACGCCTATCGCCTGACGCGCGACGACGTCGTGCTTCACAAGACGCCGTTCGGTTTCGACGTTTCCGTATGGGAGTTCGTATGGCCGCTCGCGACGGGCGCGAAGCTCGCTATCGCCGCGCCCGGCGATCATCGCGATCCGGCGCGGCTCGTCGCAGCCATTGAGGCGCATCGCGTGAGCACGCTGCATTTCGTGCCGTCGATGCTCGCGGCGTTCGTCGCGCATATCGACGAGTTCGGCGATGCGAAGCGCTGCGCGAGCATCGAGCGAATCGTCGCGAGCGGTGAAGCGCTTGCGCCCGAGCTCGTCGCGCGCGTCGCGAGGCTCTTGCCGAACGCGCGGCTCCACAACCTCTATGGTCCGACCGAAGCCGCCATCGACGTATCGCACTGGACGTGCAGCGCGGACGATATCGAATCCGCTTCCGTACCTATCGGTCATCCGATCGCGAACCTGCAACTGCATGTGCTCGATGCAGTGCTGCATCCGGTGGCCGCGGGCGGCATCGGCGAACTCTATCTCGGCGGTGCGGGACTCGCGCGCGGCTATCTCGGACGGGCGTCGCTGACAGCGGAGCGCTTCGTGCCCGACCCGTTCGTCGCGGGCGCGCGACTGTATCGCACGGGCGATCTTGCGCGCCGCCGCGACGATGGCGCGCTCGACTATCTCGGCCGCATCGACACGCAAGTGAAGCTGCGCGGACAACGAATCGAGCCGGGCGAGATCGAAGCGCTGCTGCGCGCCGAGCCGGATGTGCGCGATGCGGTCGTGATCGTGCGCGACGAGCAGTTGATCGGCTACGTCTCATGCGCGGCATCCGAGACCTTCGATGAAAGCGCCGTGCTGAATTCGTTGCGTTCGCAACTACCTGCGTACATGGTGCCCGCGCGTGTGATGGCACTCGACGCGTTGCCGGTCACGCCGAATGGCAAATGCGACCGCAACGCGCTGCCGGCCCCGGCGCGAACGCAACGCATCGTGACGGCGGCGCGAACGCAGACGGAACGCGAACTCGCCGCAATCTGGCAGCGCGTGCTGCGAGTGGAGGCCATCGGCCGCGACGACGATTTCTTCACGCTCGGCGGCCACTCGCTGCTCGCGACGCAAGCGAACGCTCAGGCCAATCTGCACTGGTCGCTCACGTTGCCGCTGCGCACGCTGTTCGATGAACGCACGCTTGCGCGCTGCGCCGCCGCGATCGACGCCGCGCTGGCTTCACGCGATGAAAAGGGCGGCGCGCATGAAGCCGCGAGCGTCATCGATGCCTTGCTCGATGAACTGGAGACGCAATGAAAACCGCAAGTCAAAGAGGACACGCATGACGCAGGCCAAACCCGATCTGCTTTCGCTCGCGACGCGCTTCGCGCAGTTGCCCCAAGCGCAGCGCAAGGTGTTCGTCGCGCGACTCGCCGATGCAGGCATCGACTTTCGCACGCTGCCGATTCCGCCGCGCACGCGAGGCGATGCGTGCGAAGCGAGCGTGCCGGCATCGTTCGCGCAGACGCGTCTGTGGCTGCATGCGCGCATGATCGACGAGCCCGCGGCGTATCACATCACCGAGCGCCTTCAGCTCGATGGCGCACTCGATGCGAATGCGCTGCGCCTTTCATGCGATGCGTTGATCGCGCGTCACGAAGCGCTGCGTACGACGTTCAGCAAGGGCGCGGACGGCGTGCTGCAAACCGTGCACGCGCCCATGCGCTGTCCGTGGCATTCGGTGAATCTCGAGCATCTTCCGGTCGCCGAGCGTGAGGCACGCGCCACGGCGCTCGCGCTCACCGATGAATCGCGTCCCTTCGATCTCGCTCACGCCCCGCTCGTGCGCGCGCATCTGATCAGACTCGATGCGAACACGCACTGGCTTTCTCTGACGACGCATCACATCGTGTCGGACGGGTGGTCCGCCGATATCGCGCTTGCCGAGCTTGCTTCGTTCTATCGCGCGTATGCGTGCGGCGAAGCGGTGTCAGTTGCGCCGTTGCCCATTCAATACGCGGATTTCGCGCTTTGGCAGCGGCGCTGGCTCGATGCGGGCGAGCGCGAACGTCAACTGGACTTCTGGCGCGCACGGCTCGACCCATCGCGCGACGTATTGATGCTGCCCGGCGCGGCAGCGCGTCCCGGCGAGCGCAGCGCGCGCGGTGCGCGCCATTTTTTCACGCTCGATGCAGCGCTTGCGGCGCGATTGCGCGTCATCGCAAGCGAATGTCGCGCGACGCCTTTCGCCGTTTTGCTCGCCGCGTTGAGCGCGCTCTTCGCGCGCGCATCGGGCGAGGCGCATATACAAATCGGCGTGCCCGCGGCGAACCGCGAGCGTGCTGAAACGGCAGGACTGGTCGGCTTCTTCGTCAACACGCTGACGCTCGCTTCGCGCGTCGATGCAACGCAGTCGTTCTCGATGCTCGTCGATACAACGCAAGCCGCGCTCGTCGATGCGCAGTCGCATCAGGATGTGCCGTTCGAGCAGGTCGTGGAAGCGCTCGGCGTCGTGCGCAGTGCGAGTCATCATCCGTTGTTTCAGGTCATGGCGGCATATGGCGCGCGCCGCATGTTGCCTTCGTTCGCCGATGTGCGCGTGACCGAATTGCCTTCGGGCGCGCCGTTCGCGAAGTTCGATCTGACCGCGAACTTCGAGGAACGCGCGGACGGATCGCTTGCGGCCGCTTTCGTCTACGCGCTCGATCTCTTCGAAGCCGATGCCATTGAACGCCTCGCGCGCCGCTTCGTCGAGTTGTTGAGCAATGCACTCGACGCACCGCCAACGCTCGTCGGCGATCTGCAATGGTTGCCGCAAGACGAACGCATGCAGCTCGACGCATGGAATCGCCATGCGCCTGAACATGCGCCCGAATTCGTCTCGGTGCATGAACGTATCGCACGCCATGCGCGTGCGCGACCGGATGCGCGCGGCGTCGCGGATATGGAGCGCGCCTTCACGCGCAGCGAAGTGGATGCACGCGCGACGCGCATCGCGCAGCGTCTCATCGATGCGGGCGTGCGCGCTGAAATGCGCGTGGGCGTCGCGTTGAGCCGTTCGGTCGATCTGCTCGTCGGCCTGATCGCGGCGCTCAAGTCGGGCGGCGCATTCGTGCCGCTCGATCCAAGTCATCCGCGTGAACGTCTCGCGCAGATTCTCGACGATGCGCGCATCGAGCACATCATCACCGAGCGCGCGAGCATCGATGCGTTGCCCCTTCCAGCGAGCGCACGCGTCCTGCTTCTCGACGATGAAACCCTCTACGCCGACGATGCAACGTCGCGCATCGCATTGCCCGATGTCGTCGCGGAGCAAGCGGCGTATGCGATCTACACATCGGGTTCGACGGGCAAGCCCAAGGGCGTGATCGTCGATCACGGATCGTTCGCGCGCCATTGCGTCGCCATCGCGCAACGTTATGGCGCGACCGAGCGCGACACGTTCATGCTGTTCCAGTCGGTTAATTTCGACGGCGCGCACGAAGGCTGGTTCTCGCAGTACATCAGCGGCGCGGGGGTCGCGATCACCACCGATACGCTATGGCCACCCGCGCTGACCTGCAAGCTCATGCGCAAAGAGGGCGTGACGATGACCTACGTGCCGCCCGGTTGCGCGACGCAGCTTGCGGAATGGGCGCTCGTGCACGGCGCGCCGCCGACGTTGAAGTCGATCACGGTGGGCGGCGAAGCGACATCGCGTGAAGCCTTCGCGTTGATGCGCCGCGCGTTTCCGAATGCGCGCATCGTCAACGGATATGGTCCGACGGAGACCGTCATCACGCCGATGCTGTGGATGTTCAATCCCGGCGACGATCCCGCGAAGCTCGCGGATTGCGCCTATCTTCCGATCGGCACGCTTGTCGGCGCGCGCACCGCGCATGTGCTCGATGAGCGCTTGAATCGGCTGCCCGTCGGCGTGATCGGCGAACTGTATCTCGGCGGCGAAGGCGTGGGCGTCGCGCGCGGCTATCTCGATCGTCCTGCATTGACTGCCGAGCGCTTCGTGCCCGATCCGTATGGCGAGCCGGGCGCGCGTCTGTATCGCACCGGCGATCTCGTGCGGCGTCGCGCCGATGGCGTGTTCGATTTCATCGGCCGCGTCGATCATCAGGTGAAGCTGCGCGGCTTGCGTATCGAACTCGGCGAGATCGAAGCGCAACTCGCCGCACACGACGATGTGCGCGAAGCGTGCGCGGTCGTGCGTGGCAAGGGCGCGCACGCCGCGCTCGTTGCCTATGTCGAATTGAAAGCCGATGCACGCGAACGCGCCGCGCTGGGCCGCGCCGCCGATGCCGTCGAACTCGATGCGCATCTGCGCCGCACGCTGCCCGATTACATGGTGCCGGCGCATATTGTCGTGCTCGATGCGTTGCCGCGCAACGCAAACAGCAAGGTCGATCGTGCGGTGCTTCCCGAACCGCCGAAGAAGGAGCGCATCCACGAAGCGCCCGCTGCGGGCACGGAAGCCGCGCTCGCGAAGATCTGGCGCGACGTGCTCGATGTCGAACGCGTGGGCCGCGGCGATCACTTCTTCGAACTGGGCGGGAATTCGCTCGCGGCCGTGCGTGTGGTGACGCGCATCGCCGAAATGCTCGGGCGCGATGTGCCCGTGCGCGCATTGTTCGAAACGCCGGTGTTGTCGCAGTACGCAAAACGCGTGTTGCAGGCGGGGCTGTGCGAGGGCGCATCCGATGCAGGCCAGAGCGTATTCGAGGCCGACGAACACGGCGTGTGGCCGCTTTCCGCGGCGCAACTCGGCCTCTGGTTCTTATGGCGCGCGCAGCCGAAAAGCGCCGCATACAACATTCCGGTCGCGTTGCGGCTGCACGGATCGCTCGATTCCGATGCGTTGCGCGAAGCGCTTGCGCAAGCCGCCGCGCGTCATCCGGCGTTGCGCACACGACTGGTCGAACGCGATGGCGCGTTGCCGGGTCAGCGCATCGTGCCGATGTGGCGCTTCGAGTTGCCTGTGATCGATGTTGCCGGCAGCATCGACAAAGCGAAGCGCATCACCGATGAAGACGCGCTCACGCCGTTCGATCTCGCCAGTGCGAAGCAACTCTGGCGCGCGCGTCTCGTGCGTCTCGCCGATGACGATCATGTGCTCTCGCTCGTCGTGCATCACATCGTCTCCGATGGCACTTCGATCGATCTCTGGCTCGACGATATCCGCGCAACGTATGTCGCTTTGCGCAAGGGCGCATCGGTTGCAAAGCGCGCATCGAATGCGCTGGTGTTGCCTTCATCGGCGACGGGCGCGCGGCTCGCGTACTGGCGCGATGCGCTGAAGGATCTGACGGCGATTGCATTGCCCGCGCCGTCAGCGGGCCGTATCGAGAATCCGCAATGGCTCGCGAGCCGCATCGGATTCGATCTCGATGATGCGCTCATCGAACGCGCCCGCGCGCTCGCCGTGGAATGCCATGCCACGCTGCCGATGCTGCTGCACGCCGCACTCAACGCGGCGTTGCATCGCGTGACCGGCGTGCGCGATCAGCCGGTCGGCGTGCTCGCATCGACACGCGAATCGACGGGCGACAGCGCGCGCGATGCACTCGGACTCTTCATCAACGCAGTCGTCGTGCGCACCCGCATGACGCATGACGATACGCCCGCGACTTTGCTCGCGACCGTGCGCGATGCGGCGCTCGCCGCCTACGCGCACGCCGACGTGCCGTTTGCCGATGTCGTGTCCGCGTTGAACGCGCAGCGTTCCGGCGCGGGCAATCCGCTATTCCAGGTGATGTTCAACTATCTGCGCCCCGCCGCGATGGCGACGCGCGACTGGGCCGGCCTCGCGATCGAAGGTTTCGACGATGTGCGTCATCGCGTCGTGTTCGACCTCGAACTGGACGTGACGGAGTATCCGGATGGCCGCGTGAGTTGCGCGTTCTCTTATGCGAACGAGCGCGTGGCTGGGGCGTTCGTCGATACGCTCGTTACTCGTTTTCTCGCGACTGTAGAGCTGTTTGCGCACGCGCCGCATGAGGTATTCGACTCATGCGACGCCGCGTTCGAAAAGGCTGAAGGACTCGCGGCATCGATGGCATCGGATGAAGAGACCGATGAAGCGCGAGCGCTCGCGAGCCTATGGAGCGAACTCTTCGACGGCCAGACGCCCGCGCTGCAGGACGATCTCTTCGCGGCGGGCGCGACGTCGTTCGCGGTCGTGCGCTTCGTCGATGCGGCGCGCAAAGCGGGCTTCGACATTGTTATTCATGACGTTTTCGCCACGCCGCATTTCGCCGGCCTCGGCGCGACGCTCGCACGCCGCGTCTCGCTTGCATCGATCAATGACATCTGAGAGACACAGGGAAATGAAAAAAGAAACCGTATTCGATCTGATCGGCGTGGGCTTTGGGCCGTCGAATCTGTCGCTTGCCGTGCGTCTTGCCGAAGAGCGCGGCGCGTCGAACATGACGCATTGCTATATCGAACGGCAAGCGGAATTCGGCTGGCATCGCGACATGCTGCTCGACGATTGCCGTATGCAGATTTCCTTCCTGAAGGATCTCGTCACGCAGCGCGATCCGACGAGCCGCTTCACGTTCATCAACTACTTGTTCGAGCGCGGACGTCTGAACGAATTCGTGAACCTGAAGAACTTCTATCCGACGCGCGTCGAGTTTCACGATTATCTGAGCTGGGTCGCGCAAGCCTTCGATGATCGCGTGCATTACGGGCAGAGCGTGACGGCGATCGAACCCGTGCTCGAAGCGAATGGCGATGTGAGCGCGCTGCGCGTCGTATCGCAGGAAGCGGATGGGCGCGAGTGGCGTCGCGTGACGAAGGCATTGTCGGTCGGCGTCGGCGGCGCGGCGCGCGTGCCTGAGCCGTTCGCATCGCTCGGGCCGCATAACGTGATTCATTCGTCGGCGTATCTGAGTTCGATCGAGCGCGTCGCGGGCGATGGTCGCAACGGCAAGAAGCGCATCGCGATCATCGGTGCGGGGCAGAGCGCGGCCGAAGTTTTCGCCGATGTCACGCGGCGTTTTCCGCATGTCGATGCGACGCTCGTGATTCGCGCGAGCGCGCTCAAACCGGCCGACGATACGCCCTTCGTCAACGAGATCTTCAGTCCGGAGTTCACCGATATCGTCTTTGCGCAATCGGAAGATGGGCGGCGCTCGCTGATCGAGCGTTTCCGCGATACGAATTACGCGGTCGTCGATCGTCCGTTGATCGAGCAGATCTACGAAATGCTCTATTTGCAGAAGGTTTCCGATGAAACGCGACATCGTTTGCTGGCGAATACGGTCATCGAAAATGCGGCGCGTCGCGCGAATGGCGAGATCGAGTTGACGATGCGCGACGTGCTGACAGGTCACGCGCGCGCCGAGCGCTTCGATGCGCTCGTGCTCGCGACGGGTTATCGGCGCGACACGCATCTCGCGCTGCTCGACGGCCTTGCGCCGCATCTGGGCGACGCGCTCGCGCAGCGCAATGTCGGCCGCGATTATCGGCTTGTCACGCCTTCGAACTTCAGGCCGCGCATCTATTTGCAAGGCTGCTGCGAAGACAGCCACGGTCTTTCCGATACCTTGCTTTCGGTGTTGGCCGTGCGCTCGGACGAGATCGCGGCATCGCTTGCCGATGCCGGACAGGAACACGCCGTGAAGCAAGCGGCGGAGACGAGCGGCAGCCGCATGGCCGTCGCGCTTTGACGACTATTACTGGCGATGTTTGAAACGAGCGGCAATCAATGACGAAGCTAAAACTGGTCTACATCATGTCCTTGCGCAACGCGGCGGCGGATCGCGCGGGACAGCATATCGAATACAAGGGCGGCACGCGGTATATGAAGTCGCCGCTGGAGTATCTCGTCGAGCAACTCAATGGATCGCCGTTGGGCGATCTCTATTCGCTCGAAGGCGTGATCTACGACGATGACGAAGGCTTGCCGCGGGATCGCGAAAAACTGGCTGGCTATGGTTTTCGTTATGCGCCGGGAGGGCAGTGGATTCATCCGCCGGAGCTCGCGGTGCGGGGCGTGCCGGTGACGAGTCTTCTTCATGCGATTCCTTCTTCTTATCGACGGTTGGCTTTGGATGCGGTGAGCGAGCGGGCGGCGCAGAAGAGCGCGTTCGAGAAGCGTTTGCTGGAGAAGCTGCGTGCGCTCGATGCGGACTTCGTCGTGCTCGACGGGCTGCTCGTGATTCTCGATGAACTCGTTCGGCCCGGTGCGGAATATTGCCGTCGTATTGCGAATATTCATCCTGGGATTACGCGGCTTGGTTCGCCGTTTGAACGGCGAGGGGCTTATGCGACGCTCGATGCCTTGCATGGGGCGCGTGGCGAGCGCGTAGTCGATTGGAACGCGATGCGCGTTGAACCGGCGCCGGTGATCGACCGGACAGGCGCTTCGTTTCATTACGTCGATAACGGGATCGATTCTGGTGAAGTCATCTTTGATGTGCTTGGCACTAGCATCGATCCTTTAGATTCTATTCTCGAACTGCGCTGGAATAACTTTCAGCGGAGTCTGTTTCCTGCTTTGGACGGCGGGCTGCTTGCTATGGCCGGGGTGTTGGCGCCGGATCCCGATTACGTGTCGGTTTGTTAGCGTTGCCCCTTTGCGGGGCGGCACCTGCTTTCTTTGCTGTAGTCGCCGGATCCCGTATTCGCGTCGGTCTATTAGCGTTGCCCCTGTGCGGGGCGGCACTCACTTTCTTTGCTGCTGCAAAGAAAGTAAGCAAAGAAAGCAGCTTTTCAAGCCCGCGGTCACACGCAATTTGGGTAGTTCTCTCGTCCCAGGCGGCACTCGCCTAAAGAGTGCCCTCAAACACCTA